>SFCA01000188.1:0-11223 GCA_007095475.1 Microcystis aeruginosa Ma_QC_C_20070703_M131
TCAGTCAAGAAAAATTGCCGTCGAAAAACCCATCCTCCTTCCTATCAAGAGCTGGGAGCAGATTATTACGAACAACAGTATCGTCAACGGGTCATCAACAATCTCTCGAAAAAGGCGCAGTCCCTTGGCTTTCAACTGGTTGAGGCTTCCTCAACCTGAGTTAAGTTTCTGGAGAGTTATCAGTTATCAGTTATCAGTTATCAGATGTGAGTTTTGAAGTGTGCAGTATTAAATAGAATTTTCCTACTGTCTTTTTACTGATTCCTGATTACTGACCGACTTGACATTATTGACAGACCTAGTTAAAATAGAGTACAGACACACACATTTTAACCCAATGAAAGCAAGGTATCAATACCGGATTTACCCAACAGACCAACAAAAGAGGCTTTTGTCTCAATTGTTTGGGTGTGTGCGTGTTGTCTGGAACGATACCGTAGCTTACTGCCAAGAACTCTATCGACAAGGAGAAAAAAAGCCAAAATATACCGATTTGTCTAAAAGACTAACTCAGATTAAAAAAACAGAAGAAAAACAGTGGTTAACTGAAGTTTCTTCTATTCCTTTACAACAGTCTTTGAGAGACTTAGAGACTGCCTACTCTAACTTTTTTGCATCTTGTAAGGGAGAAAGAAAAGGAAGGGAAGTAAAACCTCCTAAATTTAAGAAACGTAAATCTAAACAATCAGCAAGATTTACCGACAATGGCTTTGCCATTAATCAACACCACGTTACTTTAGCAAAAATCGGTGATTTAAAAGTCGTTTGGAGCCGTCCATTACCCTCTAAACCTTCTAGCGTCACCTTGATTAAAGACGCGGCGAATCGATACTTTCTTAGTTTCGTTGTCGAGATTCGTCCTGAAACTTTGCCAGATAACAAGCAAACCGTGGGGAGCGATCTAGGGATTGCTACTTTTGCGACTCTTTCAACAGGGGAAAAGCTAGACGCACCGAAACCGTTAAAGAAACGATTGAAACGGCTTAAAAAAGCACAGAGAAACCTTTCTAGAAAACAAAAAGGAAGTAACCGACGGGAAAAAGCCAGAAAACGAGTAGCTAAAATCCATGCAAAGATTAAGGACACTCGCACTGATTTCTTGCATAAACTATCCACTAAAATTGTTCGTGAGAATCAAACGATAGTTTTAGAGGATTTAAACACATCGGGAATGGTTAAAAATCGCAAGTTATCCCGTGCCATATTAAACTTAGGATGGAGTTCTTTTCGAGATATGCTATCGGCAAAATCTGATAAATATGGGCGTGATTTTCTGATAATTTCCCGATGGGAGCCAACTAGCCAACGATGTTCCTGTTGTGGGAATATTGGCGGCAAGAAAGCGTTAAATGTTCGTGAGTGGGAATGTTTTTTCTGTGGGACTTTTCATGATCGAGACGTGAACGCAGCAATTAATATCAAGGTCGCCGGTGGGCAATCGGAGACTTTAAACGGACGGGTCGGAAAGCGTAAGACTTCTGTTAAAGAAGCAGCGTCCTGTGAAGCGTCAACCCAGCCGAAGATCATTCAATTAAGCTTGTTTGATCTGCCAGTCATCACCGTCCGTTTACGGCGGTGATGATGTCAAATCCACATTGACAAAACTGATTTGAGAGTTCGTGTCTGACTATCTTCTCTGGTTGACTAACCCTTTCTAATGTGTACCCTCGATGTCCTTTTTGTCCTCCCGACTTTTTTCCACTTGCTTTCCTTAAAAGAAAGATCGGGTCGCCGCTATACAATAAAAGGGCATTTTGTAAAGATATTCTAGATGGTGATGCGCGAACCGATCGTCGAATTAAGGGGAGTGACCAAAGCTTTCGGCAAGAAAGTAATCTTAAATAACATCGATCTGAAAGTGTACGAAGGGGAAGCGATCGGCGTGATCGGTCCTTCTGGTACGGGAAAATCGACGATTTTGCGCTTAGTCGCCGGATTACTTGCCCCCGATCGGGGAGAAGTGTACATCTACGGCACAAAACGGCAGAGAACCGTAGAACAGGGGGAAGATCCCCTCGGTGTTGGTCTAGTTTTTCAACAATCGGCCCTTTTTGACTCCCTCACCGTCGGGGAAAATGTCGGTTTTGCTCTCTATCGCCACTCAAAGCTAAAACGAGCCGAAATCCGCGATTTAGTGGAAGAAAAACTGGATTTAGTGGGTATGACTGGTTCCTACGACCTCTATCCCTCTGAAATATCCGGAGGGATGCGAAAACGCGTCAGTTTAGCCAGAGCAATTATCAGCGATCCCTCGATCGCAGCCGATCGACCGAACATTCTCCTGTACGATGAACCCACTGCCGGACTGGATCCCGTCGCTTCTACCCGCATCCAGACGGTAATTATGGAACTTCTCAAAGTAAAAAAAGCCTGTGGGGCCCATCTCATTGTCACCCACGTCCACAGCACCATCGAAAATACCACCGATCGCATCGTTTTTCTCTATAAAGGTCAATTTCAATGGGTTGGACCGACTCAAGAGGCTTATCACTCGGAAATCCCCGTACTCAAGCAATTTTTTACCGGCAGTATCCACGGACCGATTCAGTGATCACTGATCACTGATCACTGAAATCCCCCGATTTCTCCTGTAAGATACTTTGTAGAGATGAGGAGTAATTATTTATGCAAGCTGGCGGTTCACAACGAGGGATTTCCCCAACTCTGCGGCAAAGTGGTATCGGTTTAATGTTACTGACATCGGGGGGAATATTAATCTGGTTTGTCGCTTGGTTAAGTAATTTTAGCTTCGGGGGACGCAGTTATCGAGCCAGCTTCCTTTTTCCTAATGTGGGTGGCATGATGGTGGGAACCCGCGTCGGTTATCGGGGGGTGAGAATCGGGCAAGTGACAGCCATTACCCCAGAACCGGAGGGAGTCGCCGTAGAAGTGGAGATTTCGCCAGCAGATCGCCTAATTCCCAGTAATTCCCTCATCGAAGCCATTCAATCCGGTTTAGTAGGTGAAACCACGATCGATATTACTCCCCTGCAAGCTTTACCCGTCGGTGGTGTCAAAGAACCCCCTTTGAGTCCTAACTGCAATGGGGAAGTGATTATCTGTAATGGTTCCCGTTTACAAGGGCAATCGGCGCTAAATGTCAATACCTTGATCAGATCTTTACTGAGAATTTCTAATCTAGTTAGTGATCCCGATATGGTGGCCGGATTTCGTTCCTTTACCCAACGCGCTGCTAATGCCTTGGGGGGACTCGATCGCTTTAGTGGTGAGGCAACCACCGCTTTAAGCGAGGTACGTCGCAGCGGTACTCTAGGTAAACTTAATTCGGGGATGAGATCCCTAGAATCCTTACCGCAAGTATCCGGTTCCCTCGATCGCCTTTCTAGTGATCTTTCTGGTGTCGGGGGATTGAGTCAGGAAGCGACTACTTTACTGAGAAGTTTACAGGGAAGTGGCGGCCTGAGAAATTTAGACGCTACTCTAGTGGAGGCCCGAAAAACGCTGCTTTTGGTGGGACAAACTACGGAAGAACTGCGGGTTTTTTTGGCAGCTAATCAAAATCGTTTAATTGCTACTCTCGATAGTATCAAAACTACTAGCGATCGCCTACAAACTACTCTCGCTGCTTTGGATCCGATTCTGACGCAAGTGCAGAAAAGCCAAATTATTGAGAATTTAAACACTATTTCAGCAAATGCTGTTAAATTAAGTGAAAATTTGGGAAATTTTACCGCTTATCTCTCCGATCCTGCCACTGTTGTCACCCTACAGCAACTCCTCGACTCCTCTCGTGCTGCTTTTGCCAATCTTCAGAAAATCACCTCCGATGTGGATGAAATTACCGGTAATCCGCAACTGCGACAGGAAATTATCCGTTTAATCCAGGGTTTAAGTCGTTTGGTTTCTTCTAGCGAACAACTACAGCAGGAATTCGCCCAAGGTCAAGCAATGACAAGAATGGCCGCCCAAATTGCGACAATAGCCCCAAATCCCGCCCCTAATACCCCAGAAAAAGACCCTAAGAAACCTGAATCTGAGTAGCAGAATTTGGGGTTAGGGGTTGGCAAAAAAAGTCCGATCATTTGTACTAAATTTTTCAAGACCCAGCTAGTGTGCCTAATTTTTTGTCATAGCTAAATGAGGAATTTCTTCACCATGTTGACGATAACTTTCTTTAACGCCTTCCCAAGCTAAAATTAATTGATTGAGTGCTGTTTGGGGGCGATCAGCAAAAGCGGAAACGCTAGGCATTTCTACTAAGTATGCTATCCAATCTCCCTCCTCATCTTGGAAGATATTAATGCTAAAACCGTTAAAATCGTCGGTTGTTGGATTCATTTTCTTCCTCCTGTATTTTTAAAAATTGTTTAACTTGATAAGCTTTCGCTTCACCGTTTTTTGTCGGTTGAATAGATAGACGGACTCTCTTGGATGAATACCAAATGTGATGACTTCCTGTTTGATGGTCAAAAGTCCAACCACAAAGATTAAGCAAACTCTCAAATTCGCTAAAACGTAATCCTTGAGGCGAGTTTTTGGCCTTTTCTAGCAGTTTTTCTTTTTTTCCCATCGATCGATCACAACGAACTCAATCTATTTTAGCTTAAAGTTAAAAGAAGGAGATCTCATTTATACATCGCAGTCAGCCATCAGCTTGCAAGAGTTATCTCAAAAATGGCAATTAATTTGGCACGACTACTTACAATCGTTTTGAGATTAGGAGATAAATTTTCATCCAGCAAAAACCGAATTTTCATGCTTTTTGTAAATACTCCTGCTCCTTTTTAATTTTTGCTTTTCTTAAACGATCAATTAAAGGAGATGATGTTTCTAGCCACTGTTGATAATGTTGTTTCCGTTGTCTTTCTAGCTTGACAAGATAGAGATCGATTTGTGCTTGATTGTGATAATAATAGGTCAAAGTGGCATAAATTTTTTCTAAATTTAGAGTTGGTAATTCTTGGAGAATTTCTTGAGGACTATAACCTTGTCGATAGTATTTCAGTACGTCCTCAATGCCAATACGATGTCCTTTTAATTGAATATTATCTACTGCTACAAATTCAAAATAATCTTCTAACTGCATAGGTTGTTACCTCCTAAAACATCAATACTATCCTAGCATATTATTAAAAATGTGCCGCAAAATTCAAAATTATTCACCGATTTTAAGCCTATCTGAATATTCAATTTAACCCACCTACTTTAGATGGGTTAAAAAGATAAAAAGAGATTAAGATTGACGTTTTAAAGCAGAACCAATTCCTAATACTCCTAAACTCAATAATCCTAGCACTGATGAAGGTTCGGGGATAGGAGAAGGAGGAGGAGAGGAAAGAGCTATCACTGAGACATTATCCAACGCAGGACCATAAGGTGTATCGACTAAATTTAGAAAACTAAGGGTAGTTGTTGTTCCAGTGGCAGTAAAACCCCAAGATTTTGATACCCATCCCATGTTTGAACGGCTTTTTCCTGTTATGTCGAAAGAAAAGTCAGCAGAATTTCCTCCTGCACTCACTCTCATCTCTTTAATAGTAGGACTGTAGTCTGTATTACCCGCCAGATCAAAAGTCACCCGATAAGTCTCACCGACAGTTGTGTTAAAGGTTTGCTGAATTCCACCGGCATTCGCTCCAGATAGATCCAGATTTCTACTACCCTCAGAAGCTTGCCAATAAGTTCCTATATAATCAATTGTTCCTTGGCTGACCGTCCATCCTGTAATTGCTGTGGAACCAGCATCAAGTCTTATAAAATCACCAGGGTTAGGGTTGACGGTAGCCGTCTCAAAACTGCCATTTTGAATCAAATTTGCTGCTTGTACAGGGGTGACTATCAAAGCACTCACCGCCAAGACAGAGGAAGCAATTGAGAGTTTTAATAAGCTATGCTTACCCCCCCCCGCAAATCAATCAGTTTTGCTAATTTTTGAGTCATAATTAAAAACTCCATTTTTAGATAAACAACCACAGCATAGCACAGAAAACCTCAAACTAGATGAAAAAATGATTAATTTTTTGCTCAAGATGGCCTTAAATGAGCTTTGGGATAGAGAAACTTGTGGCAAGATATAATTAAGGGGTATTTGGGGAAGAAATTGGATTATGGAAGAACTTTTAGAATTAAAAGCTTTGCTCTTAAAAGGTGATATTAAAGGTTCACTGGCGATTGTAGAAGACCTTGAAGATATGAGCAAAAATGCGATTATTAGCACCATTCGTAGTTATGCTGTTATCTTATTACTTCATTTAATTAAACAACAGGCAGAAAACCGAACCACTCGTTCTTGGGATGTCTCCATTCGCAATAGTGTTAGAGAAATTCAACGCCAAAATAAACGCCGAAAAGCGGCAGGATATTATTTAAGTGATCAGGAATTAACAGATACTTTAAACGATGCTTATCTTAATGCTTTGGATGCCGCTTCTTTAGAAGTCGAATTAGGTCGTTATCAATCGGAGCAACTAGAAGCTATAATTGACAAAAATAAACTGATTAGTGATGCTTTCCTTCTCATCAAAAACGTCTCTCCCTAGAAAGATTATGACCAACTCAATCTCTCAAGAACAAGCCCAAGAAATGTTACGTTGGTTAAACAAAAATCGTGACACCGTGATTGATTTAGATAAAAATCAATACATTGCTTATAATGAAAAAGGAGTGATTGCTCACGGTGAAAATTTACAGAATGTTCTAGAAGAAGCCAACACAACCAATCAAGAATTTGTCATTTATCTTGTTTCTCGTTGTCGTTATTCTATGCAAATTTTACCCGTTCAAGTTTAAAGTAGTTTAAGTTGATTTTGACAACGGCAAAATTCTATGAAAATAACCCTTTATCAACCGACGTTATCGTTATTATTGCTGCTGTTGCTATCCGGTGGTTGTGCAGTCAATCAGGAAAAAGGGAAAAGCACCACTCCGCAAGCACCTCCCCTAGCAGCAATCGTTCCTTGGCAGACCGTCGAACGGGTTACTATTTTAAAAGCTGATCGGGATCCCATCTATGCTTTGGCTATTAGTCCTGATAACTCCCTGCTGCTAAGTGGTAGTTTTGACGGTACTGTTAGGGAATGGGACCTAAAAACCCAAAAACCTCTCAGGACTTGGCAACTAGGAGATACTGTCAATGCTATCCAATTTAGTCCCGATGGTGAGAGTTTCGTAACTGCCGATGCGGGGGGAAAAGTGCAACGCTGGAATACGCGCACGGGAAAATTAGAAATGACCTATCCTGGCCATGCTTTTCTCGTTACTGATGCCGCTATTTCTCCCGATGGCAAAATTTTGGCTACGGGTAGCTGGGATCGTACTGTTAAACTCTGGGATTTTCAGACGGGTACACTGTTAAAAACCCTGCGCGGCCATAATCATCCGATTCAGGCGATCGCATTTAGTCCCGATGGTAAAGGAATTGTGAGCGCCGATTACGATGGCTTCGTTAAACTGTGGAAAGTGAGTACTGGTCGCTTTATTCGTGCCTATGCGGGTAATTTATTCCCCGTTTATCGGGTGCTTTTTTCCAAGGATGGTAATACCGCCGGTACTGCTAGTCAAGACGGTTCGATCCGCAGTTGGCAAGTGAAAAGTGGCATCGGCACCACTACTATTCTCGCCCATAACGACGCTGTTACCGATATGGCCCTGCTGGATGGGGGCAAAGTTTTGGCCAGCACTTCCGGGGATGGCACTGTCAAATTTTGGGATGTTAATACCCGTCGGCGCTTGAATACCCTGAAGGGAAACGTCATCTTAAGAATGGTTGCCAGTCAAGATGGTCGTTGGTTAGTCACTGGAGATCGGGACGGTGCGATCGCACTGTGGCGGGGAATCTAATTGACTATAATTAAGACTAGAGTGTTTTCTAGGGCGAAATATAGCCATGGCAGCAGTGATTTTAAACTTAGATACAGTCAATCTCAGCGATGAGCAGTTTTACCGTCTCTGTCAAGTTAACCCAGATTGGCAATTGGAAAGAAACGTTCAAGGAGAATTAATTGTGATGCCACCTGTTGGGGGAATTAGCGGCAACCGAGAGGCCGATTTTATCATTGACTTAGGTATCTGGAACCGTCAAACCCGATTGGGTAAAGTCTTTAGTTCGGCGACGATTTTTCGTTTGCCGAAAGGCGGATATCGCGCTCCCGATGCCGCTTGGGTGAGTTTAACTCGTTGGCAAGCTCTAAGTCGAGAAGAACAGGAGAAATTCCCGCCTATTTGTCCCGATTTCGTCATTGAACTGCGCTCCCGTAGCGATTCCCTCCCGGAAATTCAAGCTAAAATGCAGGAATATCTCCACAGTGGTTTGCGATTAGGTTGGTTAGTTAATCCTCAACAACAACAGGTGGAAATTTATCGTCCTCAGCAACCCGTAGAAATTATGGAACTACCCGCTAATTTAAGCGGAGAGGATGTCTTACCAGGCTTTAGTCTATTTATCTCTATTTTTGAGTAAAATATAGTTAAGACCGATGTATGATTCCACTTGTAAATTTATCGCCCTGGAATATTCGAGAGATTTAGCCACTTGGTTATTAGGTAAACCTTTGGATTTAACCGAAATTAAACCCTCAGAGTTGTCGTTAGAGCCGATAAGAGCCGATAGTTTAATCTTTTTGGAGTCAGAAGAACTAATCTTGCATATTGAGTTCCAAACCGACCCTAAAGAGGATATTCCCTATAGAATGCTCGATTATGCCACAAGACTCTATCGACGCTATCAAGGCAAACCTATCTATCAGGTAGTGATTTATCTAAGGAAAAGTACCTTACCCCTAGTCAGACAGAATGACTATCAACAGGGAAAAACTTATCATCAATTTGAGGTGATTAGACTATGGGAACAACCCTATCAACCTTTATTGCAAGCACCTGGACTATTGCCCTTTGCTATACTAGCTCAAGCTGAGGAGCAAGAGAATTTACTGCGGCAAATCGCCCAAAAAATCGAACAAATCAGCGACAGTCGAGAACAAAGCAATCTGGCTGCCTCCACCGCAATTCTCGCCGGATTAGTATTAAACAAAGACATCATTCAACAATTGTTGAGGAAGGATATTATGAAAGAATCTGTCATCTATCAGGAAATTAAAGGGGAAGGAAGACAAGAAGAAGCCATCAATTTGCTTCTACGTCTATTAAATCGGCGTATAGGTGACATTTCTGCCGAATTATCTGCCAATATCCAAAGTCTTTCTCTAGAAAATTTAGAAAACTTAGGAGAGGCTTTATTAGATTTTCAGTCAGTAGAGGATTTAGAACAATGGCTAGAAAATGAGCATTTTTAACTAATTTACTGCGGTTATTTTTCTTCTCTTAATTCCCTCTATTATCATTATGTCAGATCATCAAGCTAGTTATGCCGTCAATGCAATGTTAGGTCGATTGTATTTGAAAAATAAGGCGTTTCAGTCCCTAGGTTTTGAAGAACAACAGTCGATAGTTTTGGACATAATTAAAGAATCATTCCTTTGCGATGTCAATATCGGCGAAATTCTCAGCAATGAGTGTTTTTCTGATTTTGACGATGTTGAAGAACAGAGAACAATAGCAACGATATTTCAAATTTGTTCCTGCTGTCGTCAAGCATCAGCTAACGTACAAGACTATGGAGATAATTTTAGCAAAGCAGGAATTTGTTCCGCTTGTCTTGCTAAATATTTCCCAGATGGATATTAGAGATAATTTAATCTCAACCTAGGGATAATCAATATTCAACAATTGTTGAGGAAGGATATTATGAAAGAATCTGTCATCTATCGGGAAATCAAAGAGGAAGGAAGACAAGAAGGAGCCGTCAACTTGCTTCTACGTCAATTAAATCGGCGTATAGGTGGCATTGCTGCCGAATTATCCGCCAATATCCAAAGTCTTTCCCTAGAAAATTTAGAAAACTTAGGAGAAGCTTTATTAGATTTCCAGTCGGTAGAGGATTTAGAACAATGGCTAGAAAATGAGCGTTTTTAACTAAAATTACTGTCCAAATAAAACCGAACTATTGCCAGAGCCTTGGAACAAGATCCAAGTCATCAGCAGATTAGATACAAAAATCGCTAAGAGCATAGTGACTACGGCTGCGGTCGTAGCTTGGCCGACTCCTTTAGCACCGCCATCGGTCGTTAAACCCCAATTACAGCCGATAATCGCGATTAAAGCCCCAAAAACCACCCCTTTAACTGGTCCACTCAGCACATCTCCCACACGCAGGAAACCGCGAACCGAGTCGAGAAAAACTGAATTAGCAATCCCGTATAAACTTTGGCCGACCAGCAAACCGCTACCTAAACCGATCAGCAACGCCATAATACTCAAAGCGGGAACCATCAGACAACAGGCAATTAAACGGGGCAGCACCAGATATTCTACAGGATCGGTTTTGAGCATATAGAGTGCGTCGATCTGCTCTGTCACCTTCATGGTGCCGATTTCCGCCGCAAAAGCCGATCCTACCCGACCGGCTACCACGATCGCCATCATAATCGGACAGAGTTCCCGACCGAGAGCAAGGGCCAAAATTCCCCCCACCATACTGCCAGCACCCAAAGCTTGGAACTCCCGCGCCACTTGGATCGTAAAAATCATCCCGATCACCGCGGCCGTGATCATGGCGATAATCAGCGAGGCGGGCCCGGCTGCCACCATTTGTTCTTGGGTGATGCGCCAATCGGGTTTGCGCGTGAATAGGAAGTAAACAACCCTGCCGGTTAATAGTACCGCTAACCAACAGCGCCGAAACCAAGAGCTTAATTCCTGGCTAAAAATCGCTAATAAATTCTTCATAGCCCCTAAAATCGATCTGACTAGAGAAAAGTCTATCCTGTTTTGTCTTCTAACTCCCATTCCCTACCACGCTATGAATAGCGCAGAATTTTTATAGATCTACACAATGAATGGTGTAAGACAAAAAACCTTACACCATAACGCTCTTCCTGGAATCTTGGAAAAACCTTATCGCTTCTAAACTATAGCTTTGTTTCGGGGCAAGCGTTCTGGCGATCAATAACTAACAGAAACTAAATTTTTGACATCTTTTTGTGGCTCCTGTCCGGCTTACTCAAATATCAGCCTAGCACAGAACAAAATGGCTCTTCGCCTGTATTTACTTGTCCGGCGTTGTGGTTCTCATATCATTTTTCAAAAGTAGACCTCTTGCATAATTTTTTTATGGTATAATATAAGGTTTTGCTTTTTTCTCAATTCTTAGATTGAAGTGGAAAAAAGAATAAAATGTGATCTTAGGTCAGGAAATCATCTATAATT
>SFCA01000189.1:0-3038 GCA_007095475.1 Microcystis aeruginosa Ma_QC_C_20070703_M131
ATTGCTACAATTTTGCCCTGATTACCCAATTCGACTTGTGGACGTATTTGAGTTTGATAAATCAGATCGCCACGCTGGGCAAATTCTTCTTTGCTATAGCGGGGTTGTCGGACTGTCATAGGATTGATCTTGTCAGTGATCAGTTATCAGATTTGAGTTTTCAATTTACTGTTCACTGTTTACTGATCACTGAAAAGTCCCCCACCCCCCAATTTTGAGCCTAATTCCCGCTTAATCCGGTTGAGAATTGAGGTTTCATCGAGGGAATCGAGAATACTGGCCACCACTGCCTTCGGGCCATCGGGTCCCCAAGTGGCCCCATTAGCGAGATAGGTTTTCGTCACTTGGCCGATCTCGTAACAGGATACACCGGCAACTCCCGCTTGAGTCAGGGCGATCGAAGTATAGGGAAGGAGAGAAATGCCGCCAGTGGCAGGAATCGAGAGGCCAAGCAGTCCTTTGAGGGAACTTAAGCCCAAAACCGCTAAAAATTCGCTGGCACTAATACCCCCCATATTGAGGGCAATTTTTTGTAAAAGAGCGATCGCCCCCTGACGAGTTAAATCGATGCCGTATAAGCGAGAAAGAGCGAGAATCATGGCTAGATCGATAACTGCTCCCGTCAACAGATCCAACACCGTCACTGGATTGAGAGCGATCGCCGATGCTTTGATCATCACTGCTTTTTGAATCAATTGATTAGCGCCGCGATCACGGATAGCCATTTTGCGGGCGACAATTTGCTCGTTTACCTCGTCTGCGTACAGCATAGAATTGAGTGCTAGGAGGGATTTACCCTCTCGCTCTAGAATTTCCAAAATTTTGAGTTTCAGGGCTTCTATCTGGGGTTTTCCCCGAAATCGTTGCGTTTTTAGCCGCCCATCCTGCCCTTTAACCGTCTCCGCCAAGAGGGGAGAGGCCGCCACCATAACGATCTCATCGGGGGAGAGTAATTCTTTCACCCGTTCTGAGGCGATTTTCTCATAGATAGCGAGGCGATCGACTTCCGGATACTGATCGATTTTATTAAAGACCAAAATCATCGGTTTTCCTGCTTCGCGTAACTTGGCCAAGGCGGAAAATTCCACTTTGGTCATATCACCAGAGATGATAAAAAGGATTAAATCCACCTGCTGCGCCACCTGACAGGCGAGAATTTCCCTCGTTTGCCCATCTACCTCATCAATACCGGGAGTATCAAGCAATTGCACCTGAGCATTACCCTGGCCGTTCAGGGTCAGACGCGCTAGATGAGGGAAAGTATCATCGCTGCTTAACTGCCAATTTACCCCTTTAATGGTGCGGGTAACTCCGTGTAGAGGACCAGTTGTAAAGATTTCTTGACCGACCAGAGCATTTAAAATCGAGGATTTCCCCCGGCCCACCAGACCAAAAGCGGCAATTTGAATCAGGGAGCGATCGAGTTTTTCTAGCAGGGCCACCAGGCGATCGATCTCCGCTTCTAGACCAATTTTCTCGATCGAGGTAAGATCCAGACGCTCAACAAGTTTGCTCAGAGAATTGCGCGCCTGATTATAGTTGAGTTCTTCTTGAATAGTGCCGACACCTCGAAGCGCTTGTTCTAGGTCTTCGGTATTCCAAGCTCGATCGAGGAACGGGTCAGAGGTCATTTCAGTTATCAGTTATCGGTTATCAGTTATCAGTGATTAAGTGGGTGGGTGTTAAAAATTGTCAGATACTCCCCTTATCAAGGGGGGATTAAGGGGGGAACCATCTTCAATTTAATTATAACCAGCTACTTTATTAAGGATAATCAGGATGAGTGTCATCTACGACTTGGAACACATCACCACCTATCATTATCGTAAACCGGTAACTTTTGGGGAACATCGGGCGATTTTTTTGCCTAGCGCTGGTCACGGTGAAAGAATTATCAGTTATTCTGTAGAGGCGAATATTGCCGCCAAAACGCGCTGGACTATGGATACGCTATCTAACAATGTGGTAGAGCTTGAATTCGCCGAAGCAGCGTCAGAATTAATCGTTACCTGTCGATTACGGGCGGAACATTTTGGCTTAAAAGCGATCGCTGATTTTCCCCTCGCTCAACGGGCGATCGAAATTCCCATCCAGTACACCCCCGATGAATGGTTAGATCTAGTGGTGTTTATGCGTCCCCACGCCGAGGATGCCGACGGCAGCTTGGCAGCTTGGGCCAAAAGTTTTGTAGCGGGGGATCAAGATGATACCCTCGATGCCATGGCCAGAATGATGGCGGCTATCAAAGATAATTTTACCTACCAAGCCCGGGAGAGTGAAGGAACTCAATCCCCCGGAGAAACCCTGCGGCTAAAGTCGGGAACTTGTCGCGATTATGCTTGGTTGATGATCGAAGCTTTGCGAAGATTGGGTTTAGCCTGTCGTTTTGTCAGTGGCTATCTCTACGATGCTGCCCTCGACGGTGGTGAAGTGGGGATGACTGGCTCTGGCGCTACCCATGCTTGGTTACAGGTTTATCTACCGGGGGCCGGTTGGCGTAATTATGATCCGACTAATCAAATTACCGCCGGCTTTGATTTAATCCGAGTGGCGATCGCTCGTCATCCCGGTCAAATCATTCCTCTTTCCGGTTCTTGGTTTGGTGATGCCGATGACTATTTGTCGATGGATGTTAAAGTAACCATTCGCAAGCTGGGGACGCTACCAGATTTTGATCCGAGGGAATAGGTTGAATTTCGGGTTTTTCCTTGACCGGAGATCGGCTCCTGACTCCCCCAAAGGAAAACTTCCTACTTCACTATACTATTAGGATAACTGCTAAGGTGTTCGTAATTTAAAGCGAAGATTGCCGTTAGGTTAAGGATTTTAACCTTTTTTGCCCACCTTACCTCTTCAATTTAAGCGAACGGTGAGTACCGAATCACCACCTCCTAAAAACCAAACCCCCCAATCTGGTGGGATTGAGGGGTAGGAAAGAATAATCCTGGCATCGAGCTATTGTCCCGGTCGGCAACCCGACAAGTATCTTGGCCACGGTGAAGTTTCACAACCGAGTTCGGGATGGAATCGGAGTGGTG
>SFCA01000019.1:0-16376 GCA_007095475.1 Microcystis aeruginosa Ma_QC_C_20070703_M131
GGACTCTGTGTAAGACAGTACATGGTTTTTTAACTGTGGTATGCGACGGTGGTGGAAGCAGAAACTTAAATCGTGAGGTTTAGGAATCGCCGCACTTTTAGGGCGGCGAGGATGTCAAATTCAATAGGATAAGGATCAGCCGTAATTGTCCAGCCGTCTTTAATTAAGGCATTTTTAACGGCTTCGTGATAGAGGTCTTTTGCTGGCATTTGCCTCCTTCTATTTTGATCACTGGATTTATTATAAGCGATCGCCCTCCTCTTCTCACAGTAAAATAGCGATCGCCTCTTCCAAATTTTTATTAAAAACGCAATCGCCTATCGGTAGATGTCCTTTCGATGTCCAATATCTAAAATAATCACCTTTTTTGCGGAATCATCTATCACGTAAATAACGCGATAAACTCCAATCCGAATCCGCCAGCCTTCTCGTCCTGTCAGTTTGAGACACCCTGCTGGTCTTGGATTGTCAGCTAATGCTCTAATCCCGTCTCGAACTTTCTGATAACTATCTTGGGGAAGATTAGCTAAAGCCTTAGAAGCTTGTTTTTTAATCGCAATAGTGTAATTCATTGACGACTATTTTCAATTTCGGCGATCGCCTCTTCAAAAGGAATTTCTTCCTCTTCCGAAATAGCTAAATCATAGGCTCTAATAGCATTCAATTCTTCAGAATCTTCTAGGAGTTTTCGATATTCCTCTATATCTAAAAGAATACCGATTTGATTACCCTGTTCATCAGTAATATACTTTTGCTTTAATGGCATTGATAATTACCTTGTTTGTTAATTTTATCCCCTATTATAGCTCAAACTTCTCCTTCATCCTCAAATCAACAGCGATCGCCTTTCTCAAACACAATAAAACAGCGATCGCTCCAATTAAAGTTAAGATGAGAAACTATACCTCAACTTATCCTAAGAATTAAAGATTAAAAAGTATTTCCTATTCGACAAACTAATGGTATTAATTTAGCTAGAGTTGAGGGTTTGACTTTAGAAAATTGGAATGCTATAATAAATAATGCCTAAATACCAATATTCGGAATAAGTAATTATGCCATCTTTAGACTTCTTAATTAAAGAATTGAATAATAATGGTAGCGAAGTAATAGATATAATTAAAATTTATTCCCCAAACACCATTAAGCAAAAAGTTATGGGAAATCCGACATCGGGCGATCGCAGCTGGATTGCAACTGCTCAATGAAGAGGAAATAGAACAAGAACTTGCTGCACGTCGAGGAGGGTGCAGTGAGTCATGAAATTGCTGGCACTTACGGTTTAGCGGCGATGGATGCACTTCATGTTGCTGCTGCGCTGCAAATTCAAGCTGATGAACTAATCACCACCGAAAAGCCAACCAAACCTTCTCTTTTTCTGCTAATTCCAGATTTAAGGTTAATAGTTTCTCTAAGATGTCGTCGTCAGCTTGGAAGTGATATGCTTCCATCACTAGCTTGTCTAATTTCTGATGGAGTTGATACAGTTGGCTACTGGGTTCGTTAAAGAATTGGTTATATAGTTTGGTGATTCCCCATTGTTTTTTCTCCATCTGTTGGCTGCGGTATTCGTGTAATTCCCCGGCGGTTTGACGGATTTTTTCGACAAGTTCCTGTGAAGGTTTCTGGGGAAAGGGGAAGGTTTCAAAACAGGTGTTAGGAGTGTAGCGAGTTCTGTCTTCAAGAGTTGAACTTTGAGCTTTTACCCAGAGGCGATGAATGTTAGATGTTAAGATACCGAGAATGTAGAAATCATCAGAAGCAACGACAGTAGTTGAGTCAGCAGGAAGCCATTCTTTTTTAGCTGGAAGGAAAATAAACCATTTAGAATGTCTAGGAATAGTAAAGTAACAAGCTAAAGATTCAATTGCTGTTCTCATTGCTGGTCTTTTTTCACCATATTTCCACCAGTTTAGTTTAGTAACTTCTCGTCTATTTTGCTCTCTTTCTGGCTTAACAGTTAATTTAATATGCTCAAAAGGTAGTTTATATTCACTAGCATCTTCTAAACTCATATTATTGAAATCAATAATCCATCGGCTAGGTTTTCCATGAGGATTGTCAGTTAAATCACCAGCAGAGGATGATAATTTTAAAACCTCTTTATTCTTAAGATCATTTTCGATCCATTTTTCCGCTTGCTCACTCTTAATATAAAATCCCTTACCAACTGGTATCACTCCTTGAAAACTAATATTTTTGTTGGCTAATAGTCTAACTGCTTTTGAAATATCTACTGTGGTCGTCAAAGAAGAATTAATCTGAGAAACTGAATGATTATCTAAATAATAACTTACTGGTTCAACTTTACTCCAATTGACAATACTAACATGAACATTAGCCTCACCAGACCAAGGCTGAGTAGAAATCGCCTCATGAATGTGTCCACCATTGTGAGTAATATAATCCAACGCTGCTACACGACTTTTCCCTTGACTAATAGAATTAGTTCCGACTAAACCCGCTCTTCCTTTCTCATCTAATTGATTATGTGCTAGACGAAACCAATAGGAACAAAAATCAACCGAGTCTTTAACCTCAGAAAACCTCGCAAACACTCTATTAACATAATCATCACTGAGATTTAATCTCATGTGTTTACCTCCCAAAAATGGAGGATTGCCGATAATTGCGTCTGCTTTTGTCCAATCCGTAAACAAAGCATCAGCACAGATAATATTACCATCCAAAGTATCCAAAGGTAAAGAAGCTTCCGTCAAATTAAACTTATCAATCGCCACCTTCCGGGCAATCATTAAAGTCACCCGCGCTAATTCTACAGCAAAAGGATTAATATCCATTCCATAAAACTGTTTAGGCGTAACAAAACTAATCTGTAACTGGTCATTAGCAGAACGACGACGGTTAGCAATCTTCTCAATTAATAACTGTTCAATGCGCTTTAATTCTTGATAGGCGACATAGAGAAAATTACCCGAACCGCAAGCCGGATCTAATACCTTATACTGCTGTAATTCTAACTGAAGTGTATTTAACTCGCCAATCGTCCCAGCTTGCTCAATTCTCTCCTCCCAGTAACGGCTAATAGTTGGGCGAACAATTTTCATAATATCCGCTTCTGAAGTAAAGTGCATCCCGTAGGTGTGGCGTTCTTCAGCATTAGCTGTCCCCTCAAAAATATTACCAAAAATTGCCGGACGGATCTTACTCCAATCCTGACGCGCCGCCACATCCAGAAACTCTAATTCTTTATTAGTTAATTCAATTGGATGAATTATACTAAACAGTCCCCCATTAAAATAATCCACTCCCTGATACTTGCCAGTGGGGGTAATTCCGGGTTGGTTCATCTGTTGAAATAATCCCCCCAAGACATCATAGGAATTGCCACCATTTAGACACTCTTGTACACAAGAAATAAATAAATCTCTCGGTAACAATCCTCGATCCTCAGCAAACATTGCTAATACACACTGCAAAATAAATCGCTGGGCCGTCAACTCATCAAAACCGCTTTTATGACCGCGTTTTTTTAACAGTTGAAATAACTCACCCATCCGCCGCGCTGCCGTTTCTGTAATCTCGACTTGATTATTCTGAAAGATAGGGGTACGATTCCCTACTTCCATAAAATTGAAGGCACTGACCCGATTTTTCAAATCGTTGAGATTTACTCGATCTACCGGTTCATCTATTTGAAGATCAAAATCAAAAATCCAGAACTGATCAAAATTACATAATAAGACATAGCGAGGGCGATTAGGAACCAATCGACTCCAGTATTCAAAAGCTTGGGGATAGTGCTTACTTAAATCTTCTCCTCGCTTTTTCATTTCAATTAAAACACGAGGTTTCCAAACTAAATCAGCAAATCCTGTTTTACCTTTCTTGCTACCTTTAGTAATCGCCTCCTCATAGGTTGCACCCGCTTCTAACGCACCTTTATGACCAAAAGCTCGAAAGAAACGATCTAGGAAAATCTGAGCTTCTTTCCTTTCTTTGCCAGTAATATGCTGTTGACAAAAATCAATAAATTCCTGTAAGCTTTCAAGAGTAGTAGTCATCTTTTGCCTTTCCATTGGAGTAGGGTGGGCGTTGTAGTGCGATCACCATCTTACACAATAATTCATCATTCATAATTCATCATTCATAATTCCCATGTAGTCTTAACGGGTTACTCCATCCACCACCGGACGGACATCGCTACCCTCAAAATAGCCGGGGTTGCCTGTCCAGTTGAAATCCGACACGCGGATGTTGAGTATTCCCAACTGCAGCACCGGGTTATAGCGCAAAATTAAACTATAGGTGCGACGACTCCATTCGAGAAAATATTCTGTACTGATTTCCTTGGCTTGATCGATACTATAAACACTCTGGAAACCCACGCGAATCGGACCGTATACCTGTTGAGTTATACCGTAGGACATTGTTTGTTGATCAACAAAGCGATCGAAGAAAAAGGGTGATTGTCCGTTGACTAAACCCTGACTAAAACTGATATTAAACCCAGTATAGTCGAAAAAATTGCGGGAAAAACGCCCAAACTGTCCCAATAATCCCACGGTTCCCGTGACGGAATTTTGCGTCTCTCCGTTAGTGTAATAACTGGTGACACCGGTGACACCAGTGACAATAGCAATATAGGGTTGAACGGGAAGAGGAGAAAATCTTAAACCTTGGTCGGGAGTCGGTGGTAAAGTAAGGGCAGACCAGAGTAAAAAACTGCGATTGAGGGAGACAGCACCCTGAAAACGGCTTAAATTAGTGACATTATCCGTTGCATTGGCCGCTAAGAGATTACTGCGATCGGTGGGTGCGTTAACATTCTGAACAGAAGCTTGATAACTGAGTCTAATATCCGTATTGGGGACGACAATCACCGGTGAGGTCAAAATTGCCCCAAAACTGCTATTAACCGTCTGAAAACCTAAAGAACCGTTAAAGAGACGCTCGCGATAATTGTACTCCACATTGAGCAGATAGGGATCCTGCAACTGTCCGATCGTCTGTTGAAAGCGAATTTTAGAACGAACACTATTTTCGATCTGTTCCAAATCTAAATTAGAAAAAGAGGCTGTTGCTTGAAAAAACGAGCGCTCGCCAAAATTGGTGGCAAAATTGCCCAATAAACCAAAAGCTTTCGGACTAAGGGGCGAAACTTCGCCACCTCCGGGGTTAGCTGAGGGAAAAGCATCGGGATTGAGGACTTTTTGAATTAAATATTGCGGTGTCAACTCAAAAAGAGTCTTCGGTGTCTCCACTAAAGTTAGGGGACTTTCTACGAAAAATCCGCCCCGATCCTCCCCATCATAGCCCGGGGCAATTAAAAAAGGACGACGACGACGGCGATCGAACGTAAGACTATTAATAAAAGTGGGTGCCACTACCCGTTGATCGAAAACCAACTGGGAATTACTCATCCGCAACTCATCGGTAAAGGGGCCGGTACTGCGAAAAGTGGCGGAATTAGCCCGAACTTCCAATTCAGGAGGGGAAAAAGGGTCATTAGTCAGACGCACATTAGTGGCATTCCACACCTTACCATCAAAATTCAAGCGTTCGGCCTGAAAACGGACACGATTAATCGTTCCCCCCGATGGACCACTAATATTCTGTCGATCGCGCCGACTGGGATCCTGTCCCCCGACGACAAATTGAAAACCCTCTCCCGTGGTAATTCTCTGCAAGGGTTGATTTAATGCCAAACGATCGGTTAGGGTTCCAAAAGAACTACCGGCCCCCACATCCGTGGGCAGCGTTTGTCCTAAATCCCTAGCGGTGCTGGGTTGAAAAATCTCCCCATTAGCATTAAATACCACACCGCTATCCTGGACGAAATAATACTCGAAGCGATCGCCGCGCAGGATTTGATCTCCCCGGGTTAGGATCACCTGGCCCTCCGCTACCGCTAACTTTTCGGGAAGATTAATCTGTAAGCGATCGGCTGTTAGTACACTTTGGGCAAAACGCAGGGTGACATTACCTCTAGCGGTGATAATCTGCCGATTTTGGTCAAATTCCTGCTCATCGGCCACTAATTCTAGGGGTCTTTCTCCTTCTGGATTAGCGGCCTGAGCTAGGTTGTTATTGAGGGAAATCAAGTATTCTTGGCTGGTTTTTTCGCCTTTTTTCCGCACTAATAGCCGAGTTGAGCCATTTTTCTGGTTAAGAGCTTTTTGATTTAATCCTGAAACTATCTCGGTTTCGGGATGAATGGTGACACCAACGGCTGCGGGGGGTGGAGAATTCTGGATAGAAATGGGTTTTCCTAAAGCTGCCGCATCACCCGCACTGCTAGTAGGTAAAGGTTCTAAGGGAATACCCTGATCGGGAACCAAGGGTTTTACCTCGACGGTTTCCGGGGGTGGAGTGACGGTGAGGGGAATAGAAACGCTCTCTGCTGAAGGCTTTTTTGCTTCTAGAGGTGCTGGGGTGACAGGGAGGGGAACTACTGACGTGGGACTATTTTCAGAAACTTGGCGCTCCTCCGTTTCCGGTTCAGCTACAGTATTAATCAGGGCAGGTGGTTCAACAGCTAAGAGAAAAAAAGACATGACTGCACGAGTCGGCGATCGAAATAGAGGACGAGCGAACCTCAATGATACTACCACGATCATTATTTCTAGGGAGACAGGGAAAGTTCGATAACTTGTTCCCTGTGTCTCTACCCTAGAACCAGTTTGATAATTGTCTTCTACTCAAAGTCTTTGCGTCCGGGGTTACGGGTAGGATCGCCGGAAAGGAACCCAAAGATAAAAAGTAAGACAAAGAAGGAAACAACGATATAAACGGCGATTTTTAGGGTTAACATTACTAAGACGTTCTCCTTGACTAGATTAATGCGATAACAGGGGTGAGCATACCTTGACCTACTTTACCCTATTTGAGTGATCCCTGAACACAGAAAAACCCATCAGGGAAGAAAGGGAGACCCTCCCTTTTCTCCTGTCAAGGTAGAACCTTGGCACGAGACAACCAGACAAAATACCGCCAAAACCAAGTCAGAGGAAAACCGTGCCTCCTCTCCCTTGTGAGTATTACTGCCTCGCTTTACGGACAGCAAAGAATCTGGTTAAGCGGTAATTCTGGTCAGGGATTGCCCTTGATAATTTTTGGTAATAATCTGGTGAATAGATTGAAAAAATTGCCGACAACGATTATTAGTTCTCAGGGGTAACTCATGATTTTTTACCAATAAATCAATCTGAAGTTCCGAGCTAGTGGGAGGATGAATAAATAATTCCACTTTCACTAACTGGGGAAAGAGAGCATCGTTAGGAACTTCCGATAAAAGTAACACATCGGGCCGGCGCTTGATGATTTCAAATTCACCCAAACTTAGGATATCATCGTATAAAAACCCAGTCTGATGGGGAGAAATCCCGACAAAATAGGAACAGGAATAGCGAGCCATGGCAGGGAAAAGATGATAGATTGGTCACGGTTAATCGGTCAAAATCAGGCCGTTGAACTACTACAAAGAGCGCTTCAAATCAATTCGATCGCTCCCGCTTACTTATTCGCTGGCGCTAAGGGGATTGGACGCACTTTTGCTGCCAAATGTTTCTGTCAAGACTTGTTAACTAAAGATCGATCGCCAGAAGCAAGGGAATTAATTCTGAAACGCTTTCTCGGGGGCAATCATCCCGATTTACTCTGGATTGAACCCACTTATCAACACCAAGGCAAACTGCTCACCGCAAAAGAAGCACAGGAAAGCAATCTCAAGCGTAAAGCTCCCCCACAAATCCGCATTGAACAAATTCGCCAGATTACTAACTTTTTAAGTCGTCCTCCCCTCGAATCGGCCCGATCTGTGGTGGTTATTGAGGAAGCAGACACCATGACGGAAGCGGCGGCAAATGCGCTCTTAAAAACGCTTGAGGAACCAGGAAAAGCCACTTTAATCTTGATTGCTCCCAGTCCCTCCTCTTTACTACCCACTCTCGTTTCTCGCTGTCAACACATCCCTTTTCAGCGTCTTTCGGAAGAAAATCTCGCTCAAGTCCTCCGCTCTAACGGACACGCTCGCGTTCTCAATTATCCGGCAATTCTCGGTTTAGCCCAAGGTAGCCCCGGAGAAGCGATCGCTGCTTTAGAATTTCTCGACAGTCTCCCCCAAGATTTACCGCGATCTTTCAGCAAATTTCCCCTAAAACTCTCCCAAGCACTGGAATTAGCCAAAATTATCCCTCAAACTCTTGACACGGAAACCCAATTATGGTATGTGAGTTATCTTCAGTATGAGGATTGGCAACGACGACGAGAGCGCTCGATTTTAGAAATCTTGGAAAAAACCCGCCAGCAGCTGTTAGCCTACGTTCAACCCCGTTTAGTCTGGGAATGCACTTGCTTGGCATTGGCCAAGCTATCCACCGCCCAAAAGTCTTAAAATTGTTATATTTATCGATCAAGTGGCGAGAAAGACCATGAAAATCAAATCCTTAGTTTTGCTGATTCTGTTAACCTTGACTACGGTTTTAGGCGCTTGTCAGGGGGGAAAAGAAACCGAAGAACCGAAAAATGGCTCTCCCACGGTGGAATCGCCACAAAAAGACAAAGATGGCGATGAAGACGGGGAAAAGCGACAAAAAGACGGCAATAATCAACGGGATAAAGACGATGACGATGACGATGATGATGACTAAATCTCTAGTCAGCTGTTGACTAGGGTGCATCTCACATTTGTAAGTCCATACAGATAAAGATTTTAGGTATTGTCAGCTTTCCAAACCCAATATTTTTTCAAAACTGAGATGCACCCGTTGACTAGACCTTTTGTAAAAATTAAAAATTGTTGTTAGGGTTAGGAGTCAGTAACCAGTAGTCTCCGAGTCAGGAACATTTTCGGTTATTGATTGAGCCATAATCATCCGGTCAAAAGGCTCTCGATGCTGAAAAGGCAATTGCGCTACTTGTTCAAAATGTAGTAAATTAAGGGGCAAAATTTGCCAATCATTGCCCTGAATTTGTGACTCAATAAATTCTCGAAAAGGTGAATCAAAAGTTAATTTTCCCAGACTATATTTTATCGCCATTTCCCAAATACTAGCTTGACTAAGATAAACTAGATTTTCTCTTTCATTAATCATAATTTTATGGTTGTCTCTCCATTGTTTATTATTAATGACATACCAAAGAAATACATAAGTATTTATTAAAAATTTGAGCATAATTATTGATAATCTTCAAAATCAGTTAAAGGAGCATCAAAATCATCGGCTATCCAAAATTTTCCCGCAGCACTTCTCGGTTGAAGCGGTGGTTTCTTGGCTAACTTTACAGGACTTAATTTAACTACAGATTCATTATTTTCTGTGATGATAATTTCTTCACCTTTAAGTACAGCTTCCAATAACTCATTTAAGTTGATTTTTCGCTTGTTTTAATTCAACTGTAGTCATTAGTTTACCTCACTGATCAACAACACAAACATTAGTTTAATCTCAATCAAGAAAAGCGATGGATTAAGTTATATCTAGGGTTTGCTGAATAAATGTGAAATGTAGGCAAGGTAAGAGTTTTGTGGCTTTACGAGCGAAACAGGTGCAAATTTTGAGAGAATCGTCGTTCAAAACCTTGCGTCTTCATCGGCCCGCGTCCTGTAGGGGCGAAGCATTCGGGCAATAACCTATCGGTTCACCCCCTGCTGAATGTCAGACACATTCTCATACTTTCTAGCGGAATTATCGCCATTGGCCTGTAGTAGTAGTAGGTTGGATTGACGGAAGGAAACCCAACACACAATAATTGTTATGATTTCTTGGAGCAGCTTGAAAAATCGATCTTCTATGTCCAGCAACAGCACAACATCAGTGAAGAAATCTGCACTCGGCAAGGGGCAGTATGAAAATGGGATCACTCATTTAGATTTCAGATGGTATATGGTAAAATTTGCATAATTCAGTAAGATTAGTATTATCCTATATTATTTCAACTCAACTTCCTATGAGTAACAAATCTACGATTAAATTGGTGATCGCTTTTAACGATCCTAACCTGGAGCCTGAAGAATGCGACGAACAGGCCCAAGTATTACTAACAGAACTACAACAGGCAGATGAAGTTGAATCGGTTAAACGCATTCTTGATCCCAATCCCCCTGAAGGTAATAAGTCGTTGGGCGGTTTTTTGGGTGGAATCTTAATGGCCGAAGTTAACCCCGCTAATGGGAAAAAGTTGTTAGGGTTTCTGGGCGATCGCCTGGGAGGTAAACCGATAGAATTGTCGGTAGAGGCCAATGGTCGCAATTTGACGGTTAAGGCTCACAGTCGAGAAGAATTGGAAATGGCTATTAAAGCGGCTCTAGACTTTATCTCAGGTTAAAGAAGGTATTATGGCAAAATTTGCTTTGTTAATTGGTGTGAGCGAGTATTCCGCAGGATTGCGCCCAATTTCTAGTGCCATTCTAGACGTTGAAGCAATGCGCCGAGTATTAGAGCATCCAGACATGGGAGCCTTTGATCAGGTTACAGTTTTGCCTAACCCAGACAAAGGGAGCATGGAAAAAGCAGTTGACGATTTATTTGCTAATCGACAGAAAGATGATTTGGTGCTTTTATATTTTTCTGGGCATGGACTTAAAGCCCAAAATGCTAGATTTTTTCTGAGTACAAGAGAAACTGGGCGTGATCAGAATGGAGATTTTCGTCGTGCAACAGCTTTAGCGGCAACTAAACTTCAAGAGTACATCACAGATAGTCGTTCCCAAAGGCAGATAATTATTCTCGACTGCTGTTTTAGCGGAGCATTGGTTGCGGGAATGCCAATCAAAGGGGAACTTAACATTCAAGAGGAATTAGGAGGTAAAGGAAGGGCGATTTTGACCTCTTCTAGTCCAATTGAATATTCTTTTGAGTCGGAAGATAACGATTTGTCCATCTATACAAAATATCTAGTTGAAGGAATTGAAACTGGTGCAGCAGATCAGGATGGTGATCAATTAATTTCTGTTAATGAATTGCATGAGTATGCCAGCGAACGAGTAAAGGAAGCTGCCCCGGCAATGACTCCCAAATTTTATCTTTCTCTTGAAGGAGAGGATACTATTTATTTAGCCAAATCTCCTCTTGCTGCTAATGATCCTAAATTTAAGTATCGTAAAATAGTTGAGGATATTATTAAAAAGTGGAATGATGAGGATATTAAAGATTATTGTTTTAAGGAGGAAGACTTTTCTGCTGCAGATAGGGCAGTTTTGGATGCAACAATAGATCAATTAAATCTCTCACCAGATGAAGCCAGAACGATTGAAACAGAAGTTCTTAAACCACTGCTACGGCGACGAGACAATATTAAGAAATATAGGAATGCGTTTCGGAAAATAATAGCTGCTGCTAATCATACTCCATTGAAAAACAAAGATAGAGAGAGTTTAAAGAAACTGCAAATTATCTATGGACTCAGGGATGAGGATATTCAGGTGATTGAAGAAGAAGTGCAAAATGAGGTTTATCCCATTACTCCGACGATTCCACCAATCACTTCTTCTTCTGCAAAAATTGCCCAAATTTTGCATTCTATAAAAACTTTAAAGCCCCAAAGTTTCAAATTAAATCTGCCAGTTAGGATAGGAATAGCATCAATAGCAGTTGTAAGTTTATTTGCCATTTATCGCCATAATATTATTACTCCATTAATTCCATCGGATTGTCCAAAACAAACGGGAGACTTTATTAGTGAAGGAGAAGAAGTTCTTAATTACTCTCAATCGTTTAACAAGGAGAAAGGTACAGAATATTTTGCACAGTGTGATTATCAAAAAGCCCTGTTAAGATTTAAGGACGCATGGCAACAGGATAGGCTAGATCCAGAAACGTTAATTTACTTAAATAATGCTTTACTAGAAGCCAATAAAATGCCATATTACACGATTGCTGTTGCTGTTAGTATTCCCAAAAATCAAAATGACTTTAATGATGATGATGGTGATAGTCGAGCAAATGAAATGTTACGAGGAGTAGCGCAATTACAAACAAAAATTAATCTGGGACTTTTAAATGACAATGATCCATTCCTCAAGTATTTTCCAGATCAAAATTTTATCAACAAAAAAGCGATTAATGGTAAGGGATTAAAAGTTGTCATTACTAATGATGAAAATGACGAATTACTAGCCCAAAAGACAGCAAAATCTCTTTCCCAGCGTCCTGAAATTTTAGGGGTTGTTGGTCACTATCCCAGTGAAATGACTGTGGCAACGGTGGATATTTATAAGGAAAATGATTTAGTTTTGATTTCTCCCGGATCAACGACTAGCGAGCTTACTAAATACCCCAGAAAAAATTTCCTGCGAACTGTTTTTTCCAGCGATCAACAATCTCCTGCCATTGCAAAATTTTTGCAAGAAAAGTCTATTAAAAAAGTGGTAGGCTTTTATAGTGAAGGAAGTCCATTTAGTGAATCTTTTTTTAATAGTTTTAAAACTATTTTTACACGCCCTCCATTCTCTGGAACTGTAGTAAAATTAGATGAATTTGATCTGGGAAATAATTTTAATGAAAAAGAAGCCATCCAAGAGTTACGACGACAGAAAGAAGAAAAAATAACAGAAACAATAGGGCTTGTACTATTCCCAAAAGCAATTGGCGATGCTCAAGGCGATGCAATTAGACTTATAAAACTTAATAATAGTCAAAATTGGGTTATCGGATCATGGGGGCTTCGTAGTTCTCGTACCTTAGAACAAATTGACAACCTACAACCTTTTCAAAAGTTTGTTATTGCGGTTCCTTGGGATTCTTTAACCAGTCCTAACAAAAATTTTCTTAAGGATGCCAAAATTTTATGGACTACAACTTCTGTTAATGCAATAACAGCCCTATCCTATGATGCAACGCTTGCTCTAACAAAAGCTCTAGAAAAGGAAAATACTCCCACACGAATTAATATCCGTGAACAATTAAAGTCTCCTGAGTTTCTTGTCACTAAAGGTGCAACTGGGACAATTAAATTCGATGAAAATGGCGATCGCAAAAAAATTGATGAAAATGGCGAACCCCAAAATCCCTCCGTAGAATTTGTTCACATTGTGGAGTGTCGGACACTAAGTTCAGATTTTGCTTTTGTCCCAATCAAGTATCCTACTGCTAAAGATGCCGGTTTATCCTGTTTAAACTCACCTAAAAAGCCTAGTCCCTAGCTAATCAGGGTTGGCTGAAAAAGTCTGAAATGCCGCTAGGAAAAAGGTTTCGACCCAATCAAACGATCGCCGCCATCGTAGGTTGGGTTGAGGAACGAAACCCAACACACAATCGGTTGGTGAGAGAGAGTCTATCTTTCTCTAAAAAAATGGAGAATCACGTTGGGGAACCCTTTGGTATTTTATCCATGACTACAATGGACAGCAAAGCAAAGGATTAAGCCTCCATCACTACTACCGAATCACCACTGGCGCAATTATTATTAACTTCGATCAAACAGGGAGTTTCCCAAGCCAATCCACCCAGTAAGGTTACTTGAGAATTTGGCTTACAAGTTGGGGGTGAAACGGGGATTCCTTTAGTGACAAAAGGTTCAGCACAAGCTAATATTAAAGTTGCTATTGAATGGGAATTTAACCAAGATAAGGGAGGTTAGTATGCAAGTTCAAGTCGAAAAACGGTATTATACACCTGAAGAATATTGTCAGCTAGAAGAAACAGCAGAATACAAAAATGAATATCTAGATGGAGAAATTATTCCAATGGTAGGAACAACTACTAATCATAATTTGATTGCTTTGAATTTCTGTAAAAATTTTCCGACTAAGATTAACAATGAAGATTATTGGGCTTTTATGAGTGATGTCCGGTTATGGATGCCGACATATCGCTTTTATACTTATCCTGATGTAATGGTGATTAAAGGCAAACCATTATATGAAGGAAAAGGCACAAACACTGTAACTAATGCGTTAATCATTGTCGAGGTTTTATCAAAGTCAACTAGAGATTATGACCGCACTGATAAGTTTAAATTTTATCGCTCAATTCCTGACTTTAAGGAATATATTTTGATTGATCAATATCGTTATTATGTTGAACAATTTTATCAACAAGATCATGGAGAATGGTTGTTTAAAGTTTATGAATCGGACAAGGATACTTTAAGGTTTTATTCTGTAGATTTTCAAATTTCACTGCTGGATATTTATCAACGAATTGATTTTAATTTAAGTGAAGAATAATGATTAAATCCAATCTCAATTATCTACCAAAATCAGTTGATATTGCGATTCTCAAGATCAAGAAGGAAACCCAACAAAAAAATAAGAGGATGGCGATCGCCCTTTTCAAATCCTATAGTAATCATAGCAATTACCGTCGGTGGGATTGAGCCAAGGAAACCCCATAAAAAGTCATCAGAGAGTATCGCTCTTGGAGGGAGTCTGGCAAAAGTCTTACAGTCTCTAAACTCTAGCTCTCTTATGGGGTAAGCCTTCAAGCTATCGCTAACTAACAGAAACCCGAAATTTAAGTTTTTATGAGAAAAAAAGTTAGCGATTACTTGTCAACCAAGGGTTTCAGAATCTAGATTCGGTCAGGGATTTCCGAAAGTCCCAGAAGAGCGATATAGTCATTTCAGATAAGTCTGATACACTCTAGACCGATGAAACCCTTATGACATGGGTGCGACTCTTTTAGAAAGACGTATGGCAAGTCAAACAAGCATCGCTGTGTGTCTTGAAGTAGTAGAACAACAAGCTTGAATCACCGTTGTGAGCAAAGGAACACCCTCTTGAGACAAAGCCCGATCTTCAAGGATAGGGAGCAAACGAGAATGGGGAATAGGAGAATTTATTCTCAATTTTTATAATTGAGATAGTTTGTGCTGCTGAAATAAAGAGGTTTTGATAACCAAATTAAAGCAGCTCTAAAGAGTTTTGAGTTAAAAGTAAAACTTCAGGTTTTCATTTAAAATAAATGTACTAACTAATTTTACCCCAAAAATTAGTTAACCCAATACTACAACATATAATTAATTTGCAAGAGTTCTAGTGATCACTGATTACTGTTTACTGATCACTGAAAAAAGCTGGCCACTTGCCGCTCCCTTGCCAGATTGGGGGTAAACTCCGTTAGAATACGGGAAGCCGTTTACAAAACGATACAAACTCATGACCGTTGCTTACCCTCGTAAATTCAAGAAGACGATGAGCGCTCGCGACATCATGAAGCGTGTTATCAGCGATCGCGAAATTCATCTTGTCACCCTCAACCGTTACCGCTACAACGAACAACGTAGCTGTAAAGACCTGACCGAACTGATCGAAACCCTAGACGGACAACCGCAAGAACTGATACAGGAGCTTTCCCATCACGTCGCCGATGAGGCCCGCCATGCCTACTGGTTAACCGATTTATTAATCGAATTGGGGGCCGATGTGGGGAAACCGCCGGGGTTGTCCTATATCGATGAATTTGAACGTCTTCTCGATCAAGATCAATTCCAAGGCGAAGAACAAAAGGAAGATGGACTGATTGCGGCCCTAGCGGCAATTAACGTCACCGAAAAACGGGGATGCGAATACTTTGCCGCCCATCTCTATGCCCTCAAAGCAGGGGAACAAACCCCAGAAAATCTGAAAATTCAGGAAACGATCGCCAAAATCTTCCCTGAAGAAGCGGGTCATGTACGTTGGGGCAATCGTTGGTTAGCCAAAATTGCCCAAAAAAGCCCCGAACATCGACAAAAAGTCGAAAAAGCCAAGGCCAAATACTCGGCGATCGAACAGGCCGCCTATGAATCGGGTATGGACATCACCCTGGGGGCAGAATTGCGCCGCGTCGGTCATTTAATGGAAATCGCCGCCACTATGCCGCTCTGGGAACGTCCTCAATATCTGATGGAGCGTTTACCCCAAACCCTTCTCGACCCGAAATTGCAATTATTCCGGGTAGAAGCGGCTCAAAAAGCCTGGAATCGTGATCCACAAATGTTTATGGAACGCTTTTTGCCGATGTTTTTAAATGCGGACGACAAGATCGGCAAAAAAGAGAAAGTCAACTAATTTAACCTTGATTTTCAGGGGCAATCATTCAGTGATCGCCGAAGAAATGTTCAGCGAGGATCGAGAAAATCAGCTATTGTTTTAAATAGGGGTGAATTTTCAGCTTGAGGGCTAGAGAAACACCGCTTTTTTACTGTTTATTTTGGCTTTTCTCTTTTGGATTATGCGTCTTTTAGCTGCCTTTGATCGCTATCCCGATAGTGTATCGTTAACCCTAGAACCAGTAGCCACCGACTCGCAAAAATTTGATTTATATTTAACTTTACACCTACAGGCTCAAATTCAATCTCTCCTCGGCGGGGAAAATGAACTACCCCGCCGCAAGCGGACGGGGTATCAGAATCAAAATAGACTCAATTGTAGATTTTGGTGTAGCTGCAGGTATTCTTTATCTTGTTCTTTTACATATCTCGCTATCATA
>SFCA01000190.1:0-5053 GCA_007095475.1 Microcystis aeruginosa Ma_QC_C_20070703_M131
TACCGAGGGAATATAAACCCAATCAGGTGCTTTGACAACTGTTTGAGTTTTAACGGTAGCACACAAGCCAAAATTAGAGGCAATTAGCATCGATTCTAGAATTAGTCCTGCTAATTCTAGAGATTCGCGTAAAGCTGCTGCTAAGAGAGGTTGCAGGTTGTTGTCCACAGGTTCGTCAGGTAGAATAAAATCATCTGGCAGTTTTTCCCAGGTGATTATCGTTGATTTTGTCGGTAAATCAATAGCAGATGGTGTCATGTTTATCTCTTTTTCATTAAGAAAAGCCAAGAATACTTAAAAAAAGTCGGTTTTCCCTTAATCACCCTTGACAGAAATTTTTTAGCGTCAAGACAACATATTCTAACATTTCCCCCGTTAATCCGGGATAAATGCCCAGCCAAAAAACACTACTCATGATTTTATCGGCATTGCTTAAATCCCCAACAACTCGATAATTTAACCCCTTATAAAGAGGCTGGCGCAGTAAATTTCCTCCAAATAATAGCCTTCCATTGGGGAATTAAGATTAGTTCTAAGTTTTCCGATCGATCAGACAACTTTGATAATATTCGATTTGTTGGCGGGTAAGGTCTTGGAATTGTGCTTTATCTTCAGAGTCCATTTGCGCCGCTTGATAATACCATGTCACCGTTTCCTTGAGGGTTTGCCGAAAATCCCAGACTGGTTGCCATTTTAGGGTATGGAAAGCCTTATCTGTGACTAGATTAAGCAATTTAGCCTCATGAACAGCCTTCGGATCACTTTGATCGAGCCAAGTTCCCGGCCAAAGTTGTAGGATAGACTCAACTAACTCTTTAACTGGGCGATTAGAAGTCAGAGCCGGACCGAAATTAAACGCCCCATATAACCCCCGGCTGTCTTGCTGCCAATTGGCCGTCATCAACTGCTCATAAATCGACTCAGCTAACCGTAAATAGCCTCCCAAAGGCTCTAAAACGTGCTGCCAAGGACGAGTCGCTAGAGGGTTCCGCACCGGAATCGCTTCGGACTTCATCAAGGCCCGCATCGCATCGGGTACAATCCGGTCTAGAGACCAATCTCCGCCACCGATGACATTTCCTGCCCTGGCGCTGGCGATGCCGATGGGGGTTTGAGGGGTTTTAAAGAAGGAACTGCGCCAAGATGCGATCGCCAATTCCGCCCCCGCCTTACTAGAACTATAGGGATCATAACCCCCTAGGGGGTCATTTTCCCGATAACCATAGACCCATTCCCGATTCTCATAGCACTTATCGCTAGTAATAAACACGGCGGCACAAGGATGAGTCAGGCTTTTCAGGGCCTCTAAAACGTGAATAGTCCCCATAACATTTGTGTTCCATGTTTCCACCGACTCAAGATAGGAAAGCCGCACTAAGGGTTGTGCCGCTAAATGAAAGACTACATCCGGTTGCCATGAAGCGATTAAACGAGCCACTAACTCAGCCTCTCGAATATCCCCTATATGGTGACTCAAATTTTTAGCTAAGTCTAATTGGTCAAATAAAGCGGGGGTGGTATTGGCAGCTAAACTGAGGCCTTTTACCGCTGCCCCTAGATGGAGTAACCAAAACGCCAGCCAAGACCCCTTAAAGCCCGTATGACCCGTGATAAAGACCTTTTTGCCCGGCCAAAATGTTTCCTTTACCATATTTTCCATCTAGCTTGTCCAGCGTAATCAAGGTGATTGAGCATTTCCATTTCTCGATAAGTATCCATGCACTGCCAAAACCCATCAGGCTCATCCCAGGGGGAGAGGGGAGCTATTATTGTTCACAAGTCAAATAGACTTGCTGTACCGGGTTTTCAGTTAATTTCAACGGCTTTCTGCCAGTAATCGCTGAAAAGAATTTTTGAGAAGGCTTAAAGCCATCACCCTAAATCTTTGGGAGTCACTATACATGAACTTGACCGAGGATGTCAATTGGTTAAGCTGTTAGGTATCTAGAATGGTTAGCTGAGACAAAAGGAGCGCAGGGAACTTCTGAGCGGGGAGAGTCGTTCTTGATTTTCGATGCCTCGTGATTCAAGGGAAAATCAATTAAGTATTTATACTTATTGTATATGACTTGAATTTGGTGTAAACATACAGCTATGCCCAAGTGGCAGGGATTTTAATATTATTCTGGACTCAAAATTGTTATGTAGCGGTTTTAACTCGCCGGAAGCACAATTTATTCATTTACTCCTGTCCACCCCATGGCTGCTTCAAACTTAGGGCTATATACTGAGGGTGACATGAAGGGTGCTGTGGCCTACCTAGGTGGGTCGTGGGGACCGGTTCACCCCCATCTCCTCTCCCACTCCGGAGATATGATGCTCGTGGTGTTGGCAAATCGTTTAGACTGGCTATATATTAAGCTAAAACTTGAACTCGTACCGAACTTTATCTAATTTGTAAATGAGTAAAAAAACCTTCTGTATTTTGGAACAGGGCAAACTAATTAATGAGCCTTGCACTATAGAAAAACGAGAACTATTTACTACTGAATTTAGTGACTTTTATCGCCTTAATTGGGCAACGGAAGATGACCCCAATGCTTTCATTACTGCAAAAGGAGTGACTTGGAGTGAGGGCAGGAGCTTGCTATATAGGGAAGTTCCTAAAGATTATGAATACTACATTTTTATCGATGATGATGTTACCTTTGTTGCTGATGAAGGAGTAGATATTCCCAAAAAGATAAAAGAATTGCTCGATGAATATCATCCCATTGCTGGAACTTTTTATGATCCTAAACAGTGGGCATTTCTGCCGATTAAAGCTTCTTATGAGGAGTTCATCTCCAGAAAATGCTTTCCCATTAGCGGATATGATGCAGAATCTCAAATCCTCTCCCAAAGCTATGCTGATGTTATCTTACCGGCGATTTATCATGGGGCACATCGGACGGATTGGTATCTTCAGTGGGTCTGTTATCAAACCTTTCCCCTGAAGCAAATGTGTTTTACTGACGTTCGAGTTAAGAATGCCCGCAGCGGTGGCCATAGTAAAATTCAAAAGCCGCAGCATTATGAGCCAACAGAAGCATTGTTTTTGTTTAATCGACACGCCAAGAAGCCATATCCATTGTTGAAAAAAAAGGATGATATTCTTAAAAATAATGTTGAAGTTTTTGAGCGGTCAGTTGACAAAACCCCTATTGAGTTCACTCTGAAAGACCTGGCAAAGGTCTATGATATCGGCAACACTGATTTTAAAATTAGACAACCTACGGCCAGTAGTCGGTACTTGTACAGAAAACCTTGGAATCGTTTTCTGTGGAAACTGGTCAGAAAACTGACAGGGGAATATAAATATTAATTCCACTGCGCCCCAGCTTTGAAAGCTGTCAAATTGCTACTCACTTATGCTGGGACAGCCTGACAAAAAGGCATTTTAGTTGTCAGTCAAAAGTCTCAGGAAGTATTTAACGGAGCCAGTCTAAATAATTCTTAAACACAATTCTTCTCCGCTCTCCAGAGTGAGAGAGGGGTTAGGGATGAGGAGCTTTTACAATTCATTTGGTTTTGCTATATATTAGCCCGGGGTTAAACTTTTATCCAGAAAATTTGCCAGACAATCTCTTATGGACTAAAAATTTTAGCCATTCAGGCATAGAGAGAATTGAAATGTATAATAAATTGAAAAATAAGAGCAAATTGATAACTTCGTCAATTACCCAGGGATATAAGAATGGACTTGCGTAAAAGGTTGCCACTATAGCGACTAAAGCTATACTGGAAGGCAAGCTCAACTGATTTTCTTGCTTAATCCAATCCAAAATTTGAGGAAGGGCAAAGATTAGAAAAGTTAATTTGTAATCCACAACAAGGCCAATAACCAGATAATTTCCTAAATAAATGCCTGCTGCAAGACGGAAATAATCAATATATTGACTTTTATCTAAAGATTTGTCCGAATCTGTTGATACAAAATCCCAACTAAGCCATTCTTGAAAAATCTTAAATTTCGACAATAAAACTCTGGTCAAGACTAATAGCGTCAATAAACTCATAATTATATACATCATATATCTGATCATCTTTTTAATATCAGTTTCGCCGCCAGTAAATAGAGAAAGATTTGATAGAAAAGGTTTGACTTTTAAAAAGAGGGCTTGATGGCCAAAACGAAACCAAACACGCTCAACATCAAATGCTTGTGAGATAGTTTTCATCTCCTCTATACTGGCGAGAAAATAAGTAATAAAAGCAGCAGCAAAAATAGCCGCCAAGAACAGAAATAGATTTCTTTTCTCTTTAAAAATTACCGCCAGACCGAAAATTGGAAATAGTTTAATAACTCCCCAAAAAAATATTAATAAATAGGCACACAACCTAAAAATTAATGCTCGGCTATTCTTAATCATCATTAGTCCGACACCAAGCCAAGAATAGATAACAATATCTACGTTGCCACGTTCGACTAAAAGCATTACTGGTGGTGAGCATAAAATTAGGGCATAAACTATAGCTTCTTGATAATTTAATCTGCCAATGATAATTAAAGTTATAACATAAAAAATTAAAGCAAAGAAAACTCCTAAAAATATAGTATCACGCTGCTCTAAACCCAGCCAAGTTAATGAAGACCAACTACTAGGATAAGCTATTTGATTGAAGCAGGAATTATTTGTTAGGGAAACTTCGCCTGTCAATCGATCACAATCAAAAGCCCCTAATACGGCTGCAAGATCGATAAAAGGGCTTTTAACCGCAGGAACCCCTAGTTTCCTCCAAAACTCGCGATAGGGAACAAAAAAATTAGCTAGATACAATAACCCAAAATATCCTAAAAGTGCAGCAACTACCAAAAATCTGCCATCAATTTTTGATTGCTTTTTGAGCATTTTCCTAATCTGGAAATGTATTGAATTTACTATGTCCACTTTGTGCCTCCTGCTATTAAAGGATTGACTATCTGTCAATGACCTGAGTTCAGTATAAGACGCTCATCGAAAATTTTGGGTCTGAAACCCCGTCGTTCTACGACGGCTTTACTGTTAAATATGAGCATCGTTTACGAAATATATGCTAAAATGTGAGGTATGGAAAAAGCCTATTCGTTTCG
>SFCA01000191.1:0-8945 GCA_007095475.1 Microcystis aeruginosa Ma_QC_C_20070703_M131
AAGACCAGAACAGAGTAAATCTGTTAAGGCAGGTGCGAAAAATCCTTCGGGAAAGAAGCAGAAACCTAAATCGTGAGGTTTGGGAATCGCCGTCCGTTTTACGGCGGCGAGGATGTCAATGCCTGATGGTTGTTGAGCCAAGGACGGTAAATTATCGATCAAGACCTCCGTTGCTCCCGTGGTTGTATGCAAACGAGTGATTGCACTAGTCGGTCCGTAGCAAACTTGACTTTGACCTCCTGACAAAATACAAGTTCCATTACCACCTCTTCCTGCTTGGGTGATATAAAGCTGGCCCTCAGGACCGAGAGTCATACCCCGAGGATTATTTAAACCGCTTGCAAGAACAGTGGTAGAAATATTAGCGGCTAATATCGGAGCGGTTGGACTAACAAAACCAACAGTGAGAGCTAGGGTGAGGGTTAACTTTTTGTTATTCATACGTTACTGCCAAGTTACTAATCATCAGACCATCTTAACCTAGGTTAGTCTAGATAGATTAGAGACAATTGACAAAGACCCTCATGAAATGGGATATGAATTTGGTCGTTGGACAGCAAAAAGATTGGCTACTTAGCATTCGACTGATCTCACGCAGCTCGACTGAGATCGCGGAACGTCCGAAGTCTGACAGAACAGACAGGAATAGAGTTAAGTAGTTCTCAAGTCACGAACATTAAAAAAAAATACGTTTATATTTGGGCAAAATATAGTTTAGAAGAGCGACAAGACCCTAAAAAAAGAAAAGAATTTAAACAGAAACTAGCGGAATATTTAAAAATAGCCAAAGAAGAGCCAGATAAGCTACAGGTATGGTTTTGGTACGGAGCTTTCAAGGTGGCGAACCTGCGTCGCCACACAGCCCCTCACGAATTATTGCCATTAAAGTTAACTCTATTTCTGGAAAGGATTCAATAAAAATACTTTCACCTCGATAATATTTCTGAATAGCTTGATAACTATCATGCAGCGGATGGCGATAAACTTCTAAACATTCTTCCTCGCGATTGACAATCCAAACTTCTTCAATATTTGCCTCCGCATAAAGAGAAATTTCAGTATAGCGATCATAATCGAAAGTAGAATCGGAAACTTCAATAATTAAATAGATATCTTGGGGACAAGGATGGGCAGCAACATAAAAATCCGATCGAGGTATTAGTAAACTTAAATCTGGTTCTGGTTGAGAATTATTATTTAATCTAAGCGGATTTTGCACCCTGAGAATAATTTTCTGTCCTAATTTTTGATAAAGTAATTGTATTAATCTATCTACAATAGAAGCATGACGGGTTCCCATCGGTGACATTTTGACAATTTCTCCTCGAATTAATTCCACACTTTTTCTTGACTCTATCTGGACAGCCTTCCAACGGGTGAATTATCGGTATTTAAACCATTAATCGGGGGGAATAAACTAACTTTTTGGGGACTTGTACTGATTTTTCGTGAAAAAACAGCGCTTGCCATGGCGACAAAACCGCTAGAGCTAACGTCTAGAAAGCTGGGGTAGGATCGAAACTGCCCCAAAAAAGCTACTATAGGTCAGTTGTCGATGTCAAAAAAAATAGCCGTTCCCCTCAGGAACATTAAGTCGAGAAATTTTATGGTTAAGCGAAAACAGCCTTATAGTTTAATTTATCTGCTCCCTCTGGTGATCGGTTTAGTGATTGCGATCGCACCTAACGGACAAGCACAAACCCCCGACTCTAACACTCCTGCCAGCGATCCTAACGAATTAAAACCCTTAAATCAAGCCGATAGTGTCCTGAGTCTTCAGGGGGGACAACGTTTAGTGGAAGAAGCGAACGCCGCTATTAATGCCGCTAAATACGATGTCGCTGTGGACAAACTCAATCAAGCGCGCCGGATTTTTAACCAACTATCTAACTATCATCTGCAATTAGCTAATAGTTTCTCAGGAATTGACCCGAAAGTATTCGATTCTCAGCGTCAAAGTGCTTTAAACACCGGACAAATGCGGGATGAAGCCACCTATCAGCTTGCTTTGGTTCATAGGGCGCAAAATCAGCCAGAATTAGCGGTTCCTTTGTTAATTCAGGTGATTCAATCCCAAAACCCCACCAGTGAATTAGGACAAAAAAGCTATCAACAACTCTACGAGATGGGATTTGTCAGCACACCCATCTCTGCACCGACTCCCACCTCCGCAACTCCTAACAACTCCCCCCCACAGCAGTAAATTTTGTCCCCATTGACGAGCTTTCGGTAACAATGGGATCAGAGTATCTTTAATTGTTTTGAGGAGTTAAGATGGTTGACTTTCGCCAAGTAGAAGCGATGATTCAAGAACAAATCCCCGATGCACAGGTGATGATTCGGGATTTAACGGGAGGTGGCGATCATTTGGAAGCGGTGGTTATTTCTGGCGAATTTGCCGGCAAAACCCGCGTTAAACAGCATCAAATGGTTTATGGCGCTTTACAATCGGCACTGGCTACCGAAGCCATCCATGCTTTGGCATTAAAAACCTACACTCCCGACGGTTGGGCAGCAGAAAAATAACAGTTATCAGTTATCAGTTATCAGTTCACCGTTTACTATTCACAGCAAAAAACTACCCAATTCATAATTCATAATTCATAATTTACACACCCCACACCCCAGACCCTACCCCCACGAAAAACTTTTTGCCGCAAACCCTAATTACTTATGGTTAGTCCTTTACTAGAACCCTTTCGAGAAGCCTATCGCAATTTGGAACTTTTACCACTGCGATCGGATAAAGAATTACAGCGTTTTGCTGTCAAATACGGCACAGAAATTATCGACGAATTAGAACAATTGGTAGAAGATAGTCCTTCGGAAGACGGAAAAATTATTCTAGCAGGACATCGGGGTTGTGGTAAGTCAACCCTACTCTACGAATTTAAAAGAAAGTTAGATGATCGCTATTTTGTTGTTTTCTTCTCGATCTCAGACACGATCGAAATGTCAGACGTAAATCATGTTAATATTTTATTTTCGATCGCCGTTCAGATGATGTCAGAAGCGGAAGCCCAAAATTTAACTATTAAAGATTCTATTAAAAAAAGCTTTTATCAATGGTTTGCTGAACAAATCCGCACGGAAACCAATCAAGCAGATGCCACTATCGAAACAGGTTTTAACTTTTCTACTTTACTAGCTCACATTAAAGGAATTCTCAAGATTAATTCGACTATTCGCCAGGAAATCAAACAAAAATATGAGCGGAGAATTACTGATTTAGTTGCTCAAATTAACATTATAGCTAGTGCGATCGAGTCCCAAAGTCAGAAAAAAATCTTAGTAATTGTTGATGACATTGATAAAATTGACTTAGCACAGGTAAGGGATATTTTTCAATCCCATATTAAAGCGATTATGTTGCCCGGTTTTCGGATTATTATGACTATTCCGATCGCCGCTTTAAGAGAAGTAGCTTTAAAGGCAACTCTCCAAACAGAAACTAATGATCAGATCGTACAAATGCCTGTATATAAACTCTTCAAACGGGGAGAAATTAATTCAGCTAATGCTATCCCCGATCCGCAAATTATTGCCACTTTAACCGAGATTATCACTAAGCGCATCAATCCCGCTTTAATCGATCCTGACACCCTTGAAAAAATTTGTCTTTATAGTGGGGGAGTGTTACGAGAATTAATTCGCATTACTAATGATTGCTGTCGGGTTTGTTTGCGATCGGTTCGTCGTTATCCTGATGATAATACCCTAAAAATTAATCAAGCTGTTTTAGAACAATCAATCACAGAACTTAGTCTCGATTTGGCTGAAAGTATCGGTACAGCAGATGAGGAAATTATTAAAACTGTTTATGAAAAGTCAAAACCTAAGGATCTCAAGGATCAAAATTTTCTAGATCTGTTGCATGGTTTATATATTTTGGAATACCGCAATGGCGATCTCTGGTATAACGTGCATCCGATTGTGGTTGAGTTAATGAAAAAAAGAGGAACAATTTGATTATTTATTCCCCTTTTTGCATGAGTGCATCAGTAGAAAACGGGTTTCTCGGAGAAACCCGTTTTCTGTGCGTTACTCAACGGATTTAGTATAAGTAGTTATAATTAAATTGAAGATGGATCCCCCCTTAATCCCCCCTTGATAAGGGGGGTGCGGATCACTCCTTGATCCGTAGGGTTGATTCATGAATCAACCCTACCTAAGGGGGGTATCTGACAGTTTTTAACATTTATCCAATTATTATGAATAATGAAACATCTTCAATTATTGACCAAAATGAAAGAGAATACGAAGGTTTAATCGTATCTCTAGAGGCAAATCAAGAGAGATTAAATATATTGATTTGTGTGTGTGATCAGGAAAAATTGCGAGAAGAAATTATTGATCGCTATAGCAAAGAATTAGAACCAGTAATCCCTTGTTATCGGATTGATTTAGATCAAAAAGAACCGAGTTTAAGAGCAGCAATTGCTAGTTTAGTCTCCAGAAAACCAGAGTTATTACAAAGCAAAAACGCTGTGATCACAACCACAGGAGTGGAAAAATTACACTCGATCGAATGGCAACAGGAAAAATCGGAACTAGATAAATTTTTTGGTTATCTGCAATGGACAAGGGAAGGATTGCGAGAATATCCCTATTCCATCGTTCTTTGGGTAACAAGCACAGTGGAAGTAAATTTACGCAAAAAGTCCCCCGATTTTTGGAGTTGGCGAAAAGGAGTTTTTCGCTTTATTTCTCCTCCAAGTAACTTTTTACCTTCTCAGGAAATTTTACCAATTTTACAATCTTTTGACGAAATTACTATAGATAAAGATATTCCTTCAATCTCTAAGGAAGACTTGTTAGAACTAATCGAGCAAATCGAGGTAAATAAAGGCAAAAAAGAGCCAAGACTAGCGAGTTTATATGCCAGTTTAGCTAAAATTTATAACCATCGTTTATTAAATCTGCCATTGTCAGATTATCGTCAGGAACAACAGCTTGCGATCGAGTATTATCAAAAGGCGATCGATTTACAAAAAGAGTTAAATCTAGAACTTGATTTAGTTGCGAGTCTCGACTCATTAGCAGGTATTTACTATTCCCTAGGAGAAGACCAAAAAGCGATCGGGTTTTATCAACAGTCCTTAGCAATCTTTCAGAAAATCGGAGATCGATCGAGAGAAGCAGATTCTTACAATAATTTAGGCAATGCTTATCATTCCCTAGGAGAAGACCAAAAAGCGATCGAGTTTTACCAACAGTCCTTGGCAATCTTTCAGGAAATTGATGATATAAGGGGAGTAGCGTATTGTTACAATAATTTGGGCAATATTTACAATTACCTAGGAGAATACCAAAAAGCGATCGAGTTTCATCAACAATCCTTAGCAATCAAACGGGAAATCTCTGATATAACAGGAGAAGCTTATTCCTATCTAGGTTTGGGGAATGTTTATCAATCCCTAGGAGAATACCAAAAAGCGATCGAGTTTTATCAACAGTCCTTAGAAATCTTTCAGGAAATGGAGTATATCATAGGAGAACCAAAGACTCTGTTTAATCTGGGACTTACCTACTATAAACTCGATCGTATATCGGAAGCGAAAGAAGCATATCTTCAAGCGCGGAAATTATTTCAAGCATTGGGGTTAGCAGGATATGTTCAATATTGTGATCAGGCAATTCGGCAATTATAATTAACCAGTTGCGATCGAGTAAAAATTTGTTGCTTACCCCTTGACTTTTGCTTGTGTTAATGATAGGAATTACTGGACTTGATTGCTTATCTCACCCGATTTTAAGCCAAAACTGGTTAAAAACCGCTATAACGTTCCTCTAACCAGGGATCGCCTCGTCGATGGTAGCCATTACGTTCCCAGAAACCCGATTGCTCTCGATCGAGAAATTCTAAGCCATTAATCCATTTAGAACTTTTCCAAGCGTAGAGATGGGGGACAACTAAACGCAGTGGACCCCCGTGGTCGGGGGGTAAAGGTTGACCAAACAATTGAAAAGCGAAAAAATTATCCTCGTGCAGGAACTCCTCTAGAGTCAGGTTAGTGGTATAACCCCCATAACAGTGTTGCATAACGTGGGTAGCTTCCGGCAGCAGGTCAATTAAGGTGATAAAATCCAATACCTTAACTCCCGTCCAAGTCACATCTAATTTTGACCAACGGGTGACACAGTGAAAATCCTTGGTAAATTCCCACTGCGGTAGGGCCATAAAATCCGACCAGTTAAAAATTTTAGTCGTGGCCACTTTTCCCCAAACCTTGAATAACCATTCCTCGGTCTTGATTTGGGGAGTATCTCCGTAGGTAAGCACAGGAAAACCACTAGCGAGATATTGGCCCGGGGGAACTCGGTCTTGATCGGGAGATTCTGGTTTTTTAAAGAATTTGCCTAACATTAGTTGAGACTCACAACGAAAACCCTAAACAAATCTTAAAATATTAGGGAGCGAAAAGGTTTTCTCTACCTCACTCCCCACTATCAAGTTATTCCTCGTCTTCCCCTTCTTCTTCCTCTTTAGTGGGATAGACAAAGCTGTTAGAACGACCAGAAAGAACAGATTTACCCAAAGATAAGGCTTTTTGCGCTTCCCGCTCCGCTTGCTTTCTCCAGTGCGCTCTCCGTTGGTCGCGCTTGGCATTTGAGGTTTTCTTCTTGGGACAAGCCATAGTATTTTAACGATAGTTATAGACTCACAACCTTTCTATTCTACTCCCTATTTCCCTAATCGGCTCGCTCACTTGTCTGATTCCCTGGCTCACTACTGCCCAAAATATTGATAAAACTTAATAATTATCATTGGCTTACCTATTTATGTTTAAAATCCTATATAGCTATGTAGTCAAGTAATTTCCATCATGGTAACTACCGTCGAACCTCCCTCCCAGAAAAAAGCTGTTCTGCGCGAAACTATCCTCACCCCTCGTTTCTATACCACCGATTTTGAGGCTGCCGCTAATTTTGACCTTTCTTTGCAAGAAACCGAAATCAAAGCGATGTTAGAGGAGATGCGGACCGATTATAACCGGCATCACTTTGAACGTCAGCAAGAATTTGAGAACTATCAAGACAATCTCGATGAAAAAACGAGAAATGCTTTTATAGATTACCTAGAACGCTCCTGTATCTCCGAATTTTCTGGCTTTTTGTTATTTAAGGAACTGTCACGACAACTAAAAAGCCGTAATCCCTTGTTAGGGGAGATATTTCATCTTATGGCTAGAGATGAGGCGCGTCATGCAGGATTTCTCAATAAAGCCATGGCTGACTTTAATATTTCCCTCGATCTAGCCAAAATTACCAAAACCCGTACCTACACCTTTTTCCCCCTTGAATGGGTATTATATACAGTCTATCTCTCCGAAAAAATCGGTTATTGGCGGTATATCCTCATTTATCGTCATTTAGAAGAACATCCCCAGTATAAATTTAATCCTCTTTTTAATTACTTCGAGAGTTGGTGTCAGGACGAAAATCGCCACGGAGATATCTTTAAAACCTTACTGCGCGCTAAACCGGAATTGTGGAATAATTGGCGATCGAGATTATGGAGTCGTTTTTTCCTGCTTTCCGTCTTTGCTACCCATAGTTTAACTGTACGGGAACGCTCGGACTTTTATGATGCTTTGGGAATGGATGCGATCGCTTTTGATCAAGAGGTAATTCGTCAGACTAATAATACCTCCGCTCGCGCTTTTCCCACCATTTTAAATGTGGACCATCCCCAATTTTTCCCCCGTTTAAACCGTTGTGCCGAACGTAATTTACAATTAAAAGCGATCGATGAAAGTAGCGTTCCCCAATGGCTAAAAACATTGCGTAAGTTACCCTTACAGTTAGGTATCGTCGGGGATCTATGGCGATTGTATCTGATTAAACCCATAGATGCAGAAGCCACCAGAGAAATGGTACTTTAATCAGTGATCAGTGATCGGTTATCAGACTTGAGTTTTCAGTTGACTGAGTTTGAGGTTTGAAGACGAGCGCAAAAAGAGTTAATTAGGGAAAGTTTTTCTCGAAGAATTTTTGAGCGGCCGGCGGGATTTGCTGAAACTGACTCGGACAGGGAAGTGTACCTCAATGCCTTGGGCAGTGGAAACCCGGTGGAGAAAGAAACAGATCGCTATGATTATAATAAATGGCCGCTCAAAAACCCGAAAACCCACTAGGACTCTAGCAAATGTCTAACGAAACTGTCACCTATTCCCTTGAATCCGTCCTCAAGGAAATCAAAGATAGCATCAAGGAAGTCAACCAGAAAATGGACACCTTGCAAAGAGATGTCAACCAGAAAATCGATACCTTGCAACAGGATGTCCATCAGAAAATCGATACCTTGCAAAGAGATGTCAACCAGAAAATCGACACCTTGCAAGGAGATGTCAACCAGAAAATCGACACCTTGCAAGGAGATGTAAGTGATTTAAAGGTAGGACAAGCTAAACTAACCGAGAAAGTCGAAGGGATGGATAAAAGACTAGAAAAAGTAGAAAACGAGCAATCCACTCTAGTTAAGGCTATTTCTGACCTACAGGGTTGGATGGCTTAGCGGTAGCGTAACATAATCGGGCGTTGGGTTTCATGCTTCAACCGTTCGGACCTCGGCGTGAGACTTCGGCGTGAGATCAGTCGAACGCTCGGTCGAACGCTGATCTCACGGCCGAAGCCCAACCTACGTTCTAGAAAGTCACACCCTGAAAACTATTGATAAGTCTAGGAGTTTAGTAAAATGTCACCTATTCCCTTGAATCCGTCCTCAAGGAAATCAAAGATAGCATCAAGGAAGTCAACCAGAAAATCGATACCTTGCAAAGAGATGTCAACCAGAAAATCGATACCTTGCAAAAAGATGTCACTGAGATAAAAATAGCCCAAGCAGAAATCAAAAGCGAAGTTAAAGACTTAAAAGAACAGGTTAGAGACATGAAAGGCACTCAAAAAAATCAAATTTGGGCATTAATTACCCTCTTGGGGGG
>SFCA01000192.1:0-41459 GCA_007095475.1 Microcystis aeruginosa Ma_QC_C_20070703_M131
CAATTCTCACAACTATAGGATTGAATCTTTTCAGAGGTTTGGGTTTTCTCTCAATAACGGAGGGACAGAGGTGGTTAGCTGAACGTTGGGAAAAACTGATAGTTTTATCGACGTAAGAAGCAGAAAAATTAGCTAAATTAACAGGATGTACTCTCAGACAATTTCAAGAGAGATAGGCTTTTAGTGGCTTGGAAACAAGCTTTATGAATTTATTCATAATAAATATTGGCAGAGGATTAAATATTAGTTATTGTGACTAACTATTTTGGTTGGAAAAAGATCAACTTGAGAATCTTCGGTCAAATTTATTGACTCAAAATCAGCTGTACTTAATTTAAATGAATCAACCCTACCCGTTGGGGACGCAAGCGCCGTCCCCAAACCCCGGAGCGCATTAGTTTTTCGGTGAGATGCTTACACGCAGCTGCTAATACATCTGTCATAATTTAAGAGTCACTCCCCTTGCAGTAGTGCCTCTCCTGATATGTAGCCTATACTCAGCGGATTTAGTATGATTGACGAATTTGCGTTATTTCAGCCTCTATTTTCAAGTCAGGAGGTTGGGAAGAGGCTCTCCGTCAACTCTTGAGGAGTCGTGCGTTTCATTTTTGAGTTGGCGCAATAATTCCCCTTTCGCATTCCTTTCCAGTTTCCACGCTTTGTTTACCTGACAGAGGTGATAAAACTGCTCATCCGTCAGATTCCCTCGCTCAAGATTTGCAGCGATCGCTGCCATTCTAGCCTCCTGAAATTTCCTCTAATAACTTCTCTAAACCCGTCACAAAATAGACCTCTTGTGAAAATCAAAAATTGTTGTTAGGGTTAGGAGTCGGTCGTCAGTAGTCAGGAGAATTAAGAATGAATAATAATCAATTAAATGGTCTATTTACAGATTTTATGCAATTTAATCCTTATTTTTGCCATTTTTAAACCCTCAAAAATTAATTATGCGAGAGGTTTAATGACGATATTTCTTAAATTACCCTAGTTTTTGACCGAATAATCCATGGATATTATTATGTGTTAATCTCATCTTTACATATCAAAACCCTAAATCGTCGAAGGAGACAATGGCCGCTAATTCTCGGAATAAATCGCCCCTTTTTCTCGGCTGTTCTGGCAGGATCGCTATTTTTTGCCTCTTGATGTTATTATCGGCGGCAATAGGCTGGTTAATCGGGAAACAGTGGGTTAAACACAGTAATCAACCCCAAACCGTTAAACCCGTTTTTGCCACGGAAGAAAATAATTTTAATTCTGCCACAGATCGGGCATGGCAACGGAAAGCCGAGATGAGAAAGCGCCGTCTAGAGTTGGGGATTGATGGTCAGTTTTTTAAAAATCTCGTCAATGAATTGTTTAGCCTCCGCTATGGGGATATCAAAGAGGAAAAACAGAAACAGGAACAAAGAGATATTTTAGCCGCAGAAATCCTCGATCGCTTAGAACGTCTCGATTCTGGCACTAGAGAAGCATTAGGTAGCTACAACGAGCAACAGCGACAAAAATGGCGAGAACAAGTGAATCAATTACGCTTAAGCCGTAAAGTTCTCAATTTACTCACTGATACTGCTTTTTTTCAGTTATTTCCCGAATTGACAGAAAGACCAAATTTTGACATGAGCCTAGGGCAACTATGGAGTGGCTTGGCCTGGAATCAGTTACAATCTTTACAGTCTGGCCTGTCCTACCAAGCGATCGAAAGTTTAGACGCGGGGGGAGAGGAAGTGATCGAGGCAATTCTCAGCCAGGGACAAGGAAAAGCCTATGCAATAAAATTGCGTTCCAGTGATCGGTTAGACTTAAATTTAGAGGCGGAAGGCGAAGTTTTACTATCTTTCTACTCTCCCAGTGGCAAGGTCACTCTCTTAGACAAGTCTAGCGATCGGCAATGGTCCGGTCAATTAGCCGAAGAGGGATTTTATGAATTAGTTATTCTCCCCCAGTCTTCTAACCCCGTTCACTTTCGCTTGCAGTTAAAAGTCAGTCAGTGACTTTAACTGTCAGGAGTCAGGAGACAGAAGACAGGAGAGAGGTTTTATGTATTCTCCCCACACCCCACACCCCACACCCCACACCCCACACCCTACACCCCACTTCCCCAACCCCCAACCCCTAATCTGCTTTTTTACTTTTTTCCCATGTCTTTAACTTTCCAAGCTGTTATCGCTAAATTAAATGAATTTTGGGCTGATCGCGGTTGTTTAGTTGCTCAACCCTATGATACCGAAAAAGGTGCGGGAACCATGAGTCCCCACACTTTTTTAAGGGCAATTGGTCCAGAACCTTGGGCTGTTGCCTATGTGGAACCCTGTCGTCGTCCTACGGATGGCCGTTATGGCGAAAATCCCAATCGTTTTCAGCATTACTATCAATATCAAGTCCTAATTAAACCCTCTCCCGATAATATTCAGGAAATCTATTTAGACTCCCTGCGGGTGTTAGGAATTAACCCAGAAGATCACGATATTCGCTTCGTGGAAGATAACTGGGAATCTCCCACCCTCGGCGCTTGGGGTGTGGGTTGGGAAGTGTGGTTAGATGGTATGGAAATCACTCAGTTTACCTACTTTCAACAGTGTGGGGGTATCGATTGTCGTCCCGTGGCGATCGAAATTACCTATGGTTTAGAAAGATTAGCCATGTATCTGCAAGATGTGGAGGCAATTAATAAAATTCAATGGAATGAAAATATCCTCTACGGCGATATTTTTCTGCAAAATGAAATAGAACAATGTACCTATAATTTTGAGGCTTCCAATCCTGAGTTATTATTCAGTTTATTCAGTTTATATGAACAGGAAGCTAAACAATTAATCGCTCGCTCTCTGGTGATTCCCAGTCTAGATTATGTTCTCAAATGTTCCCATACTTTTAATTTACTCGATGCTAGAGGTGTGATTGCCGTAGCTGAAAGAACCCGTTATATCGGCAGAATTCGCAATTTAGCTCGACAGGTTGCTCAATTGTATTTACAGCAACGAGAAGCTTTAGGTTTTCCCCTACAAACGGTTTAGCGATCGGGGGCATCTTTGGTTATGCACCCCTAGCAATTGTATTGCCCCTCTTTTAATAACTTCTTTTTATACTAAATCCTGTTTAAAAGGTATAGGAGAGTGGGGAAGAAAAAAAGATGTTATTGCTAACATCTTTTTGGCATTTTTTACAATTTAACTTCAATATCAACCCCTGCGGGTAAATCTAATTTCATCAAAGCATCGATTGTCTTAGAAGAGGGTTGGTAAATATCAATAATGCGGCGATGGGTGCGGGTTTCAAAATGTTCACGGGAGTCCTTGTCAACGTGAGGGGAACGCAGGACACAATAAATCTTTCTTTTTGTCGGTAGGGGAATCGGTCCGATCGCTGTGGCGTTAGTTCTATTGGCAGTATCGACAATCTTCTCACAGGAAGTGTCGAGTAAGCGCTGGTCAAAAGCTTTCAAACGAATGCGAATTTTCTGTTGTTGTAGCGTAGCCATAATTTCACCTATTGCAATTGTCAAGGTACAAGATCAAGACAGTAACGGAGCAGTTTTTTGTCATTAACTGCCCCGTTAATTAGTAGATTAGCCTACTTGATAATTTTAGAGATAACGCCAGAACCGATGGTGCGACCACCTTCGCGAATAGCGAAGCGCATACCCTGTTCAATAGCGATCGGATTGATCAGTTCCACGGTCATTTTGATCCGGTCTCCCGGCATGACCATTTCTACAGTGCTGCCATCATCGGCGGTGTAGTCTTGGATCGTTCCAGTTACGTCGGTTGTGCGTACATAGAACTGAGGACGATAGTTTTTAAAGAAAGGAGTGTGACGACCACCTTCTTCTTTACTTAACACATACACCTCACCTTCAAACTGGGTGTGGGGTTTGATTGTACCCGGTTTAGCGATCACCATGCCGCGCTCGATGTCGGTTTTTTGGATACCACGCAGGAGGATACCAGCGTTGTCACCGGCCATCCCTTGGTCAAGACTTTTCTTGAACATTTCGATCCCGGTGACGGTGGTGGCGCGGGTATCTCTGATCCCCACCAATTCCACGTTATCACCCACTTTCACAATACCGCGTTCGATCCGACCGGTAGCCACCGTCCCCCGACCAGTAATCGAGAATACGTCTTCTACCGCCATCAGGAAGGGTTTATCGATATCCCGTTCAGGGGTGGGGATATAGCTATCTACCGCTTCCATTAATTCATAAATTGCGTCCACCCACTCGTTATCGCCTTTTTGGGCCTTGGGGTTTTTGGTCATGTACTCGAGGGCTTCTTTAGCAGAACCGGCAATAATGGGGATTTCGTCGCCAGCGAAGTCGTAATTGGTGAGAAGTTCGCGTACTTCCAGTTCTACGAGTTCCAGTAACTCCTCATCGTCCACCATATCTTTTTTGTTGAGGAAGACCACCAGGTTAGGTACACCCACCTGACGAGCCAGCAGGATATGTTCCCTGGTTTGGGGCATCGGGCCATCAGCGGCCGAGACCACGAGAATACCACCGTCCATCTGTGCCGCACCGGTGATCATGTTTTTTACATAGTCCGCGTGGCCAGGGCAGTCCACGTGTGCATAGTGGCGATCAGCAGTTTCGTACTCAACGTGAGCGGTGTTGATGGTGATCCCGCGGGCCTTTTCTTCGGGAGCGGCATCGATTTCATCGTATTTTTTAGCTTGGGCATTACCCAGAGCCGCTAGGGTCATGGTGATAGCGGCGGTGAGGGTAGTTTTGCCGTGGTCAACGTGACCGATCGTACCGATGTTAACGTGGGGTTTCGTCCGTTCAAATTTAGCGCGTGCCATTTACTTTCTGTTCCTTTGTTTTTTTTTCTTCTTCAGCTGGGTGAACATTAATCAGTCACCAGAGATCAGTTTTAAGTTAGCAGTTATTAGGGTTGACCGATCAACTTTAAATGATCGGTTTGTCTTCACTGCTCACCGGTCACTGGTCACTGATTAACCGTTCCCTTTACTTTTGGTGATAATCGTCTCGGCCACGTTGCGGGGGACTTCTTCGTAATGGCTAAATTCCATGGTGAAGATGCCCCGTCCTTGGGTTTTGGAGCGAATATCAGTGGCGTAACCAAACATTTCCGCTAGGGGAACTTTAGCGGAGACTTTGGCGATGCCGGTCTCGGTTTCTTGACCTTCGATTTGTCCCCGACGGGAGTTAAGATCACCGATGACGTTACCGATGAAGTCTTCGGGTACTTCCACCTCGACCTTCATCATTGGTTCTAGGAGAACGGGGGCAGCTTTCATCACCGCTTCTTTGATCGCCATGGAACCGGCAATCTTAAAGGCCATCTCGGAGGAGTCCACATCGTGGAAAGAACCATCTACCAGGGTTGCTTTCAGGTCGATGACGGGATAACCCGCTACAATCCCCGATTCGCAAGCTTCTTTCATCCCTTGTTCTGACGGACTGATGTATTCTTTGGGGATAGCACCACCGACAATTTTGGAGACGAAGACAAAGCCTGACCCCGGTTCACCCGGTTCCAGTTCGATGACGACGTGGCCGTACTGTCCTTTACCGCCACTTTGACGGATAAATTTACCCTCAGCGCGCACGGGTTTCCGCACAGTTTCCCGATAGGCCACCTGGGGAGCGCCCACCGTCGCTTCGACTTTGTATTCCCGGAGCATTCGATCGACGAGGATTTCCAGGTGCAGTTCTCCCATTCCAGCGATTACCGTTTGATTGGTTTCGGGATCAACTTTGACCCGGAAGGTGGGATCTTCATCGGAGAGAGCTTGCAGAGCTTTGCTGAGTTTCTCGATGTCCTGTTTGGTTTTCGGTTCCACCGCCACGGAGATAACCGGTTCGGGGATAAAGAGGGATTCTAGGATAATCGGGTTCTTATCATCACAGAGGGTATCCCCGGTAATGGTGTTTTTCAGTCCGATCGCCGCTCCTAGATCACCGGCGCGCAGTTCATCCACTTCGATCCGTTCGTTGGATTTGAGGATGATCAGGCGAGCGATCCGTTCTTTGGTTCCTTTGGTGGAGTTGTAGGCGTAGCTGCCTTTGGCTAGTACACCGGAATAGACCCGTAGGAAGGTTAAACGACCGAAGGGATCGGCCATGATTTTGAAGGCCAAGGCCGAGAAGGGCGCATCGTCCTTGGCTTCCCGGATTGCCTCGCTGCCATCGGGGAGAATCCCTTTAACGGCGGCTACTTCCGAGGGTGAGGGCAGATAATCGACAACGGCATCGAGGAGCAGTTGTACCCCTTTGTTTTTGAAGGCCGAACCGCAGAGGACGGGAACAATTGTACCAGCAATCGTCCCTTCTCTCAGACCGCGTTTGATTTCGGCTTCGGTGAGTTCTTCACCTTCTAGATATTTTTCTAGGAGTTCTTCATCCGCTTCCGCTACAGCTTCCACCAGCTGCAGGCGGAATTCTTCGGCCTTTTTCAATAAGTCTTCGGGAATGTCGGTTTCTTCTATGTCTTTGCCCAGATCGTCCTTATATATATAGGCGCGCATCTTGACGAGATCGATGATCCCGCTCAGTTCGCTTTCTGCGCCGATCGGCATTTGGATGGGAACGGCGTTAGCTCTAAGGCGATCTCTTAATTGTTCGTAAACTTTGAAGAAGTTCGCTCCCGTTCTGTCCATTTTGTTGATAAAGGCAATCCGGGGTACTTTGTACCGATCGGCTTGTCTCCAGACGGTTTCCGATTGGGGTTGTACACCACCAACAGAGCAGAAAACTGCCACCACGCCATCGAGTACCCGCATGGAACGTTCCACTTCAATGGTGAAATCGACGTGGCCGGGGGTGTCAATGATGTTGATGCGATGATCTTGCCAACTGGTACTGATGGCGGCGGCGGTGATAGTGATTCCCCGCTCCCGTTCCTGTTCCATCCAGTCGGTAATTGCCGTTCCGTCGTGGACTTCGCCCAGTTTATGGGCGACTCCCGTGTAGAACAGGATTCTTTCTGTTGTCGTTGTTTTGCCCGCGTCTATGTGAGCGGCGATTCCGATGTTTCGCACTCTCTCTAGCGGGATAGTCCGTGCCACAGCAACCTCCTTGCTTTGCTTGCCAGTGATGGGGTTTTGTTCTAGGATTTTTTACACTATTTACAATTCTATACTTTTCTTGACAGTTTTTTGGCGGCAGCGGTGTGGTCCACCGCCCTTAAAGTATCTTTAAAGTATCTTTCTTAGTAACGATAGTGGGCAAAGGCTTTGTTTGCCTCTGCCATCCGGTGGGTTTCTTCCCGTTTTTTGATCGTGCCGCCGGTTTCGTTGGCTGCATCCATGATCTCGTTAGCTAGTTTACCCGCCATGGTTTTGCCGCCTCTGGTTCTGGCATAATGGACTAACCAACGTAGCGCCAATGTACTACCGCGATTACTCCGTACTTCCATCGGTACTTGATAGGTGGCTCCACCGACCCGGCGCGCTTTCACTTCCACCAGGGGAGTGGCGTTTTTAACGGCTTTTTCAAATACTTCTAGGGGTTCTTGACCGGTACGTTCGCCGACGGTTTTCAGGGCATCGTAAACGATATTAGCGGCCAGGGATTTTTTGCCCGATCGCATGATCCGGCGGATGGTCATGCTGACTAAACAGCTATTGTAAACGGGATCGGGGGGAATAGGACGTTTTTTGACGTTTTTACGGCGAGACATCGGAATATTCCTGAATTTTCTAGGTTAACTTTAACTTTTGCTTGACAGTCGGATGATTACAGCCCATCTTAAACCCTCTCCTGCGAGTCTTCAGTCTCTTGGGTTAACTTTGACCGACTCGGTGGGAGTATTTTTTTGGTTAATCAATTTCCTGTTTATTTAGCAGCGGGTTTGGGGCGTTTGGTTCCGTACTTAGAGCGCGCCTTTTGACGGTTTTTCACCCCGGTGGCATCGAGGGTGCCGCGAATGATGTGATATCTGACTCCGGGTAGATCTTTGACCCGACCGCCCCGAATCAGGACGACCGAGTGTTCTTGCAGGTTATGACCGATGCCCGGGATGTAGGCTGTCACCTCAAATCCAGAGGTCAAACGTACCCTAGCGACTTTCCGTAGGGCTGAGTTGGGTTTTTTCGGTGTGGTGGTATATACTCTTGTACAAACTCCCCGACGTTGGGGGCATTGTTTGAGGGCGGGAGATTTGGTTTTTCTTTTCGCTTTGGATCTTTCGTCGCGTATTAATTGCTGAATGGTGGGCATGATAGGGCTGTATCTAAGGTTACTCTGAACTCCTATTACCGAAGGTCAAATCGTTGACAAAAGGTCATTATAGCAAATTGTCGCTCTTGTTGTCAAGTCGCTTATTGTGCTTTTCTCCGGTTTAGATGTTAGAGATTGTCTTTTTCTTGGGCGGCTGCGGCACTCAATTCGGGCGTTATTAGGCGATAAAATTACAGCTTCGTTGTTTTGGCTTGATGGTGCAATTTTAGCGATAATTATCACCTGATTAATCGGCCAATGTCTGAAAAGCTGTCTCTAGCTAACCTCATTTTCAGAACTGGTGTCTAGACTATTAGCTCTTAACGATATATTTAGAGCGTTTGTACTGGATGCAACCCAGGTGTGCTGCCATAAAATATTGTTAACCTTTGAGGTTAACAATATTACAAGGGTCATCTACAATGGATATTGTATTTAAGGAAAAAAAATTTGAGAACGAATGCAATAGCCAAAGGTTGCTGAAAAAACAGTATGGAGAGAAGATGGCTAAGAAAATCAGGCAAAGACTCGACGACTTAAAGGCAGTTATTGTCCTGGGGGAAATGCGAGCGCTGCCGGGACGTTGCCACGAATTATTATATAACCGGGCTGGACAACTATCCCTAGATTTAGTTCATCCCTTCAGACTAATTTTTGAGCCGGCTAATATACCGATTCCTCAAAAAGCAGACGGGGGAATTGATTAGAAGAAAGTAACCGCAGTCGTAATTATTGGCATAGTTGACACCCATGACTAATACTATTGAGAACAGATATGCACCGGATTTTATTTCTCCACCGGGAGAAACCCTTGCCGAAATCCTAGAAGAAAGAAATATGTCTCAATCGGAACTCGCCCAACGCATGGGCAGACCAAAAAAGACTATCAATGAGATAATAAAAGGTAAAGCGGAGATTACTATCGATACCGCCTTACAGATACAGTTAGTGTTAGGAACTCCCGCCAGTTTCTGGATAGAGCGCGAAAGACTTTATCGGGAATATTTAGCGAGAAAAAATGAGAATCAAAGATTAAAAGGTTATTTAGGCTGGTTAAAACAAATTCCTTATCGCCAGATGACTGAATTAGGCTGGCTCAAGTTTGATGAGGATAAAATAGAGCAATTACGAGAGAGCTTGAATTTTTTTGCCGTTGTCTCCCCTGAGCAATGGGAGGAGATTTGGGGGATAAATTTATCGATTGATTTTAGAAAGTCTCAGGCATTTGATAGCGATCGAGGGGCAATAACAGCATGGTTACGTCAAGGAGAAATAGAGGCATCGAAAATTAATTGTGCTGATTACAACGAGTTGAAATTCAGAGATGCCTTGCGACAAATTCGTTCGTTAACTATTAAGTCTATCGAGGTATTTCAACCGCAAATGATCGAGCTTTGTGCGGCAGCGGGGGTTGCCTTAGCCTTTGTCCCTGAACTTCCGAAAACAAGGGTACACGGTGCTACCCGTTGGTTAGATTCTCAGAAAGCTTTAATTCAATTGAGCGCTCGATACAAAACAAATGATCATTTTTGGTTTTCTTTTTTTCATGAAGCTGGTCATATTTTATTACATGGGAAACGAACTTTATTTTTAGAGGGGCAAGATATTCAAGATACAATTAAAGAAAAAGAGGCGGATGTTTTTGCGGCTAATTTCTTAATTGATCCTGGAGATTGGCAGAGATTTATCGCCAATAATTCTCTGAATAGAAAAGCTATTAATCAATTTGCCGAACAACTAGAAATACACCCTGGTATTATTGTTGGTAGAATGCAACATGAGCAAATTATTCCTTATCAAAACTATAATGATCTTAAGGAGAAATATTGTCTAAATACGCAGAATTCCTTTTTGGTATTGACGAGCGACTCCCCAAAAGGAAAACTTCCTATCTCACCATTAAGATAACTGCTGTAAGCGGAGATTACTAAGGATAAATTTGGCAATAACTGACAAAATTGCGATAAAATCAAAAAAAGTCAGGGAGAGGATAGCTATGCTCGATCTTGCGAAATTAGCGGCAAAAATGCCAGGAATCAGTCAACATTTTCAACAGGAAGTGGCAGCTAGTCGCGAGCGAGTGCAACGGGCTAAAATTCTTTTAGAACAAGCTCAACAGCAACAGGAAAAACTGCTAGAACTCTATCATAACTGGCACGATCGCCTAATTTTCTCTGTCGCGCTACCGATCGAACCTCTCGACACCCGCATTACTATCCTTCCCGCTCCCGAAAGTCATAGCGTTTTTGCCACGGATGGTTCCCAAATTGCCCCTTCTCACCACGAAATCGCCTACTGTTATCTAATTAATATCGGTAGGATTATGTTGCACTATGGTCAAAATTTGCACCCTCTCCTCGATAGCATTCCCGAAGTCTATTACAAATCAGAAGACCTCTACATTTCTAAACAGTGGGGTATTCGCGTGGATGAGTGGATGAGTTATCGTCGGACGGTATTAGAAAGCCAAATGTTAGCAGAAATGGCTACTCGTTGGGTAAAACCCCCCGGGGCCCATTATGAACCAAATTTAGCCCTCGTGGATGGTTCTTTGATCTATTGGTTTATCGATAGTCTCCCCCCGGAAGCAAAAGATTTAATTTTGCCACCGATTTTTCAGTCTTGGGACGATTTAAAATCAGCTAGAATCCCGCTTATGGGTTATATTAGTGCTTCTCGTAGCACGGAAGGCTTAAATTTCCTGCGTTTACAATCTTGTCCCCATGATACTCCCAATTGCTTGATCAATTGCGGTGATTTAGACCCAGAAAAAACCCCTTGTCGCGTTGTCGATCCTCTCCGGGATGCTTCTCTCTGGGGTTATTTATTGGAACCGGGGCAAAGAAGTCCTTTTTGGCGCAGTTCTTTGAAAATACTCGATCTTTATGGGGATGAACATCGCATTTACTTCTGTTATCTCCATGTGGGGACGGAAATCGCTAGGGTAGAGGTTCCTGCTTGGGTGGTGGAGGAGCGAGAATTACTCGATCGCTCTTTGAGTATTTTACTGGCCCAGGTGTTAAAAGGTTATGGTTATCCGATCGCCTTAGCGGAAGCGCACAATTTAGCGGTGATTAAAGGTGGCGATCGCTTGCGTTTTTTTGCCCTTTTGGAACAACAGATGATTAAAGTCGGTTTACAGGATGTGGGAACATCTTATAAGGAAGCGAGAAAACGCAGTAGTATCGCTTGATAGTAAATCTGTTGAGTATAGGCTACATATCAGGACAGGCAAAAGGCAATAGGTAAGAGGCAAAAGAGGGAATAAATAATCAGTCTTTAATAACCGGATTTAGTATCACTGATAACTGATAACTGATAACTGATAACTGATAACTGATAACTGAAAAAGGTGGGAATTACCCACCTTAAACTTGATTTTTGCTGAATTTTTCTAGCGACTGCTACGATCTTGGTCTAAGACGCTGACGGGGAAATTATTATAACCAACGTGATGTTTGCTAGTTTTTTGAATTTCTTCTTTAATTTGATCTAGATCAACATAGCGATCGGCTACATTAATTAAACTATCACTGGTCATCGATCGCAAACTAACCACTTCCACTCGCGCACCGCGGTAACTGACGGAATCGGCAGCATATGCTAAATCCCCATCACCACTGACAATTACTGCGGTATCATAGGAACCCACTAGCGCCATTAAATCCACGGCGATTTCCACGTCGAGATTGGCTTTTTTGGAACCATCGGGCAATTGTACTAGATCTTTAGCGATGACTCGATAACCGTTGCGACGCATCCAGAGGAGAAATCCCTGCTGTTTTTCGTTAGTGCGATCAACTCCAGTGTAAAAGAAGGCGCGCAAGAGACGAGAACCGGCAGTTAAACGACAAAGTAGTTTGGTGTAGTCAATTTCGATACCTAATTGCAGAGCCGCATAAAATAAATTAGAACCATCGATAAAAATCGCCACACGACCGCGATTTTCTAGCACTTGTTCGGGGGTGAAGACTGGGGCCGTGTCATAATCATCAAACATTTTATTTTCCCTCGTTTGTTAAAAGTTTAGTGTTGAGCGTTTGCCAGTTGTATCCCAAAGGACAACAGACCTGAAAAAATAGAGTTATTAAAAAATTCCTTTAGGAATCGTTTAACGGCAGTTCTAGTTTAGAAAAGATCGGTTCAGGTGTTCCTAGTTGTGGATTTGTGGGTAATCCCCATTGACAGTGTTTGGAAAAAGAGACACCATCGGGGGAGTTTTCCCCATCCTCCGACCTGAAAGTATTAAAATCAATAACAAAACCTAGTTGTTGATAAATTTTACTGCTCAAGGTCGGTATTATCGGTGAAAGTAGGTAGGCAGAGAGTCTTACTGATTCCAAAACCGCGTAGAGGACTTTTTCTACTGCTGCTTGTTGTTTCTGTTTAAATAAACTCCAGGGCGCACTCTCATCGATAAACTTGTTACTAGCACGAATCAACGCCAATATTTCCTCACAGGCTTGATTAAATTGTAGCGCATCATACTTCTGTTCAACAATAACCCCTAGATTAGTCCCCATATTCTTAAGACGATTATCGTTGGGGATATCTACGCCAGTCAACTGGGGGGGGATATTTTGGCAGTATTTTTTGACCATGCCTAGGGTGCGATTGAGGAGGTTGCCTAAATCGTTGGCTAAATCCGCGTTAAGAATATTAACAAATCTGGTTTCCTGAAAATCGCCATCCTGTCCTAATTCAATCTCTTTGACGAAATAGTAACGGACGGCATCGGCCCCATAGCGATCAACCAAATCGAAGGGATCGAGGGTATTACCGAGACTTTTGCCCATTTTCCGCCCGTCTTTGGTCAAAAAGCCGTGGCCGAATACTCTTTTGGGCAAGGGTAAACCCGCTGACATTAGCATAGCTGGCCAATAAATGGCATGGAATCTTAATATATCTTTACCGATCAGATGCAGATCGATCGGCCACCATTTGGCCAAGGCATTTTCTAGGGTGGGTTCGTCTTCGGGGTCGAGAAGGGCGGTAACATAGCCAAGAAGGGCATCAAACCAAACGTAGATGGTATGCTGACCATCGTGGGGAATGGGAAACCCCCAAGCCACATTAACCCTAGAAATGGAGAAGTCCTGTAGTCCTTGGTTGACGAAGTTGAGAACCTCATTACGTCGGCTTTCCGGTTGAATAAAATCGGGTTGTTCTTGGTAAACTTGTTCTAGTTGTGCCTGATACTTAGAGAGACGGAAAAAATAGTTTTCCTCGTCGCGCCATTCGGCGGCCAGATTAGTATGAATGGGACAACAGCCATTATCTAACAGTTCTCTTTTTTCCTTAAATTCTTCACAGGCGACGCAATACCAACCCTGTTGGCGAGCGAGATAGATATCGCCCTTTTCCCAGACTCTTTCAAAAAATTCGTTAACAATTGCCTGATGACGGGGGGCAGTGGTGCGACTAAAGCGATCATACTGGATGTGTAGCTTTGCCCAGAGATTGGCAAAACTGGTGACAATGCGATCGCAGTGTGCCTGGGGATTGAGTCCTTTGGCTGCCGCAGTCCGTTCGATTTTCTGTCCGTGTTCGTCAGTTCCTGTAATTAAGAGGACAGAATTGCCCTCTAACCGCTGCCATCGTGCCATAACATCCGCTACGATCGTCGTGTAAGCACTACCGATGTGAGGGATGTCGTTGACATAATAAAGGGGTGTTGTTAAAGCAAATGTTTTTCGCTCATTCAAATCATTCATGAAATTTATTTTTTTAAATAGATGAGGCGGCCGCAAGGCTGATCCGTAGATGATTGGGAGATAATCTGTATATCTTATGATCCCCCAATTCTGTTTTATCCTTTAGTTGTGATCTAAGTCAATAAAAACAATCTTAAGGCCGATTTTTTTTTCCATGACGCTGCTTACCCCCCTATCTACCTCTCGTTTAATTCTTGATACCACGCGCACGGGTCTGTTTACCGTCGGTCAAGAAAATCTACCCGGCCAAGGAGTGGCGATCGTGGTAAGTAACCATCGTAGCTTTTTGGACGCGCCGATCTTAATTCAAGCTTTGGGCAAAACTCTCCCGATCGCCTGTCATCACTACATGGGAAAAACGCCGCTTTTGCGGGAATTAATCGAAGAATTGGGCTGTTTTCCCTTTGATACCCCCGAAAAACGCCACCAGACTTTTTTTCGGCAAGCAACGGATTTTTTACAGTCCGGACGATGGATCGGTTTATTTCCAGAAGGTGGATCGCCGATGTTAAATTTGACTCCTCCTCGTCAAATTAGCCGTTTTCAAAGCGGATTTGCCCATTTAGCTCTGCGTTGTCCCGTGGAGAATCTATCGGTCTTACCTGTGGCTATTCTCTCTGAGTCGGAAACTGCTATTAGTCCTTTTCCCGTGCGTTTGCTACGCTGGTTAGATACCACGGAACCTTTATTCGATCAAGATGGTTGGCATCCCGTTGTATTTTATCATCGTGTCAAGGTGGCGATCGGTCGTCCCTACCGAATTACTGAAAGCGATCGCTCAGATTATCAAGGTAAACAAGGAAAAAAAGCGCTTAATCGTTTAATTGGTCATTGTCAGTCGGAAATTAGCGATTTATTATGGAAAAATTAACTAATCTTGATCGCCTTGCTGAAGAAATTTTAGGTTTAATTCCGACAGAAACGGTTATTATTGTCGGATTTGACGATGATAGTATTGATTATCGTGCGGGTGCGGGTAAACACACCGGGGCAATTGTGGGCAAAAGGGGTGATATTGCCACGTCGGGATTGTGTACGGTGGTTTACCGGGATAGTTGTCCGGTGGTGGTGGGACAAACCCTAGGAGATAATCGCATTCGTCAGGATATAGCGGTGGCTTTGGGGATAAAAACGGCTTTAGCTGTGCCAATTAGGGTTAATAATCGGTTATTTGGTGCAGTAATGCTGTTAAACCGTCTCGATGGTCGGGAATTGACCGATCGAGATAGTTTATTAGTGGAGGAATATCTGAACTCGCTACTCAGAGATGAGGGATAGAAGCGGTTGGGTAATCCAGTTCAATGCTACGGCGATTTGATGGTTGAGGGTGGGCAGACGGTAGAGATAGACTAAGCGACGGGTAAGATGGGCAAGGGGACCGGCTAATTGTAGTCCTAAAGCGCTAATGGTAGCTTCATCGACTCCGAGGGTCAACATTTCGCCTAAAGGTTGATAACGGAAGGGTAAAGCCGGTTTATCGTGGAAACTCGCCCAAATATTCCAAGCGCAGTAGTCGGACTGTTGAAGGGCTACTTGGGCCGTGGCAGCGTAGGGTTTATCCTCTTGGTCGCGACTATCGGCCGCATCGCCGATCGCGTAGATGCTGGGGTTTTCGACAGTTTGTAAATATTGATTAACTTTTAGTAATTTGCGCTCATTATGTGATAGGGGCAAATTAGCGAGCAGTGGAGAGGCGATCGGACTAACGGTCCAGAGAATTAGATCAACGGGGATCTTGTCTATCTGTCCCTTGTAGTCAAGGGAGAGGCGATCAGCTTGGATGTCGGCAACGGTGGTTTCTAGGTCTAACCAAACCAGACGTTTTTCTAGGGCTTTTTTGGCGGTGTCGCGGTTAAATTGGGTTGAAGGGCCAAGTATATCGCTATTTCTTTCGATCAGACGAATTCTTCCCCTTTCTCCGAGGCGATCAGCCAGCTTACAGGCTAATTCTACGCCGCTATAACCGCCCCCGATAATGGCAACCCGAATTTTATCGCGATCGGATTGTTCTAGGGTTTTGAGTCGATCCTGAAGACGATAGGCATCCTCTAGACTACGAAAGGGGATAGCGTGGGTTCTGGCCCCGGGTAGGAAGTCAAGGGAGGATTGACCACCGAGGGCGATCACGAGGCGGTCGTAGCATATATCGTTTTGATTGTCAAGGGTTATTTTATGATTATTAACATCGATCGCCGTGACGGTTCCCTGTTGGAAGTTAACGGGGGTATTGGCGAGTAATTCGCTGAAAGGGGGAGCAATTTCCCAGGATTGTAGTTCTGAGGTGACTAATTCGTAGAGAAGGGGAGAAAATAAAAAGCGATCGCTTTGATCAATTAAGGTAATGTGGGGAGGGTGTTGATCCGTCCAAGGCAATTGACTCAAACGTAAAGCCGTATAGAGTCCACCAAAACCACCACCGAGAATACAAATTTTTGGGCTTGAGTCAGTCATATCGATCGCTGAGGGTTTTGTTTCTTATTTTGACACTCCCTGCCGTAAAATGGACGAGGATTCTTGGTTCAATGACTCAAGTTGTCTGGACAGTTGTTACAGAACCTAAGAATAGCAGTCCCAGTCCCTTCCTAAGCCTGCACTCGCATTTGCAGAAATACCGACAATCAGCAATTATCAGTGACTCTTAAATTATTACAAATATATCAGCCTGCTCCCCACTTGCTGCTCCGCAGCTCCGGCACTCCCCAATCTTCTATAACTTTTAAACAGGATTTAGGCTGACGACCAACGGCTAAAAAGGTTGATACCCCAAAAAAATCTCTAGTCCTTGTTCCTGGAAGTAATTATAATTATTTCTAACTCTTACCCCAAAAATATTTATGAAGCGAGGAATTTACATTACCGCTAATGATCGAGTTATCGATCAAGCGATCGCATTAATGAATAGTATTCGCTTGTCCGATCCCGATTCTCCCGTGATCTTGATTCCCTACGACAATAATTATCAACAAATTGCTGATTTATTGTCCGAAAAATACGGGGTTATTCTCTATCCCGATCTGCAATTAGTGGAAGAATTGGCCCAGAAAATCTATGATATTTTTGGAGAAAAATTCTTTGCTCGTCCCAATCAATTTCGCAAGCAGGTGTGTTGGTTTGGAGAATTAGATCAATTTCTTTATATCGATACTGACATCGTAGTTTTTGAGAAAATAATAGATAATCTAAATTTCCTCGATACCTACGATTTTCTCTGCTGTGATTACCAACACAAAAAAGGGATTACTAACGTCTTTAATCCGATTGTTTTAGAGCAAGGAATCTTCACAGAAAATGATCTAAGTGGGATGTTTAACGGTGGGTTTTGGGCTAGTAAAAAGAATTTGTTATCAGAACAGGAGTTATATAGTGCTTTTCAAGAATGTGCTGCTCATCCGGAATATTTTGATTTTTCTCAAAAAACCTCCGATCAACCGATTATTAATTATACCATTCTCAAACGAGTTCCCAATCGATTTAATCTTGTCCGCGCTCCGGGTTGTCAGGCAGGAAATTGGGGGGGAAGTTCTCATTTTCAACGTCAGGGGAATATCTTAATCGATCCGAAATTAAATCAGCCCTTAAAATATTTACATTGGGCAGGAATTCGCATTGAACCGGGTTGTCCCTACTGGGATATCTGGAAATATTATCGTTATCTAGATGATCCTAATCCCCCCGCAGATCCGCCAGCAAGCAAACCAAAAAATCCTTTGCAGAGATTATTAGATAAAATCAAATTATAGGTTTGATTTTTGCTGCATCTCCTATTTGTGACTTTCTCTCACTTAGGGTGAGCAGCAGCAGTTATTAAAAGAGGGCGAAGGCAATTCGCCCTACAATAATATTATTTCCTGGGATAAGGTGAAAGGGAACAAGCAATAGGTAATAGCTAAGGTTTTCCGCACCGCTATCTCTTGTTTTTTTCAACCCTATAGCTTAATTTAACTCCAATCCTGTTGCTCCTCGCTTTGGCGAATTTGATACACTTGTCCGTGACTGTGCAGTTGTCGAGTTTTTGCCCATAAACTCGCTTCATCTAACTGCCATTTTTCCAGGATTAAATCTAAATCTCTTTGGATTTCTCTTGCCCCCGGAAAGTTTTGATAACGTATGCGTAAACGAGCGCATTCAGCTAAGTTTAAATCATTGGGTTCTGATTGCAGTAGCTGATCAACAATCGGGCGATCGAGTCTTTCCTGTGGATGTTGTTGTTCTTGATTTTTACTAGGCATAATTAATCGAACCAACCGATTTCGGAATCCGTTAACTCTGTGGGGCTAGGATTGGGGGCAATATAACGGGCTAAAGTGGCCATTTCAAAGTTATAAAGACTGGGTTTCCTCGGCACGGGTTTGGTAATTGGTGGCGGTTCAGGGGTGGGGGTAGGACTATTTTCTAGGGTTTTAATTTGATTATATAGTTTTTCAATTAACTGTTTCTTCTCAGTCAGTTCTGTTTCTATCTTATTTAATTGACTCGATAATTTTTCAGTTAACTGTTTTTTCTCAGTCAGTTCTGTTTCTGTCTTACTTAATTGACTCGATAATTTTTCAATTAACTGTTTTTTCTCGGTTAATTCCGTCTGGGATTGACTTAATTGACTCGATAATTGTGCCACCAAAGTAGTTTTTTCCGAGAGGACAGATTCTAACTGCTCGGTCTGTTGTTGTAACTGCTGTAACCTGACAGAGAGTTCCAGATGTTCTTGAAGTTCTTTTTCCAGAGAAATAACTTTTTCTTGGAGAGTTTGCTGATTTTTCTCGGTTTTTTCTAACTCTGTTGTCAAGTCGTTAATTTTTGCCTGTAGGGTGGCGTTTGTTTCCTTGGGACGTTTGGGAGAAGGAGAGGATTGGGATTCTACCTCTTTATTAGCTTCTGTACGAATGAGATCGTTTAAATTACCTTTGGTCATAAGCTCTGCAAATAGGATATTACGATAGAATCGGATACTGTCAAGAAATCTCTTGGTTTAGGCAATCGATAATTATTCGCCCGATATACAAGCTTGATTAAGCTGGGGAATTGTTCCATAGGTTTTATTGTATAGCTTGAGGTCGATCGATCCCTGTCCATTTAAGCAATGAGAACAAATACCTAGATCTCAGTTTCGCCAGTAAGATTCTAAATTTTTCTGTAGTTAATGATACGGAATACTAAATTTGTGTCAGACTAGAGGTAGAAGTTGATCGCACCTGTGGCAAGGATAAATTTATGAATATTCAAGAAAAAGCACGTCTTAATTTAACCCAAGAACGACAAGCAGAAGGAATGCTCGAAGAAAAGGTCTTGACTCGTACAGGGGAGCTTTTGGGGGAAGGAGAGGCAGAAACTGCGAAAGCGCGGGTTTTATTAACTGAAAATCGTCAAGAAGACGAAAAACTCCAAGATAAAATTTTAGAACGTTCGATCGAAGCTATGCAATAGCCTTTCGGTGAAGACTGGGAATATCCACACAAGTCTAGATAAATATCTGTAGAGACGTGGTTTGCCGCGTCTCTATTTGAATTACCGATAACTAATCACTGTTAAACTAATCACTGTTCACCCTCTGGACAGTGAAAAATGCAGATCCGAAGAAAACACCCCAATCCTGCCGTTAAAGTTGAGAGTTTGAGTTATGTGGTGAAAGTGCCGGAGGCACAACCACAAAATATTTTAGAAGAAATCGTTTGGCATAAGGAGATCGAAGTCGATAAATTGCGCGAACGGTTGCCTTTATTGGAATTACGCCAAAAAATAGCTAATACTGCTCCACCTTGCGACTTTTTAGCTGCCTTAAAACAGGGTAAAACCCAACCCGCTTTGATTGCCGAAGTGAAAAAAGCTTCCCCGAGCAAGGGAGTTATCCGGGAGGATTTTGATCCTGTAGCGATCGCCCGTACCTATGAACAGGGTGGGGCCACTTGTTTATCGGTTTTAACCGATAGTAAGTTTTTTCAAGGTAGTTACGAAAATCTTACCCTCGTCCGGCAAGCGGTATCTTTACCCCTATTATGCAAAGAATTTATCCTTTACCCCTATCAAATCTACTACGCTCGCTCTAAAGGAGCCGATGCTGTCCTTTTAATTGCCGCTATTTTAAGCGATCAAGACTTAGCATATTTTGTCAAAATTGTCAAGGGTTTAGGGATGACAGCTTTGGTAGAGGTGCATAGTCTAGCCGAATTTGATCGAGTGTTAGCCATTGAGGGAATCGAACTAATCGGCATCAATAACCGCAATTTAGAGACATTTAAAGTTGATTTAGACAATACTCGCCAATTACTAGAAGCAAGGGGTGAACAGGTGCGAGAAAAAGGTATTCTTATCGTCAGCGAATCGGGATTACACCAAGCTGCAGATCTGGCGACAGTAAAGCAAGCTGGAGCAAATGCGGTTCTAATCGGCGAATCTTTGGTAAAACTGCCCGATCCTGCGGTCGGTATCCAGAAACTCTTTGAAAATCTGCGTTAGGGGTTTTTCAGTTATCAGTCAAAAGACAGTATTTCTTATCAAGATGATGTATATACATCACATCATACATTACTAAAACCTTCGTGAATCGTAATCGTCAGTTTTTTTATATATCTGAACTTCCCCGATACATATCTACTATAATAGCCAAAAACCCCTATCTATCAATGGATACACCCATTAAACTTTCTTGATGTACCCATGTTTATTGTAAGATTTTTTAAGGACGGGGATGGAGCATATTGGCTAAAATGGTAGTCATGTATAGGGAAAAAGTTCCTAACCGTAATTCTCCTCTGCAACAAAAGGCCTGAGATTTATTAGGGGTTTCCTTGATTTGTACCCAGTAACGGGGCTCTTCTGGTTTCTGTGTGGAAACGAGGTCTATACTGATAGAATATCCGCAAAATAGTCCTAAAAGTCTTGCCCAGTAAGCATTTCACGATTCCATAAGCAAAAATTATCACACAAATCCCTCCGATAGCACAGGTTATGGCCTTTTGTCAACGGGGAAGTCCAGTAATATAGATATTTCTAGAAAATAGAGATGCACCCGGGATGCTGCCGATAAATTAGCCAGCCAAAAGACTATTTAAAAATCAAACTCATCTAACCCCGATTGTGGGGGAGAAAAGCGACTGCGAGGAGATTTTTTCGACTTTCTAAAAAAAGCGGGAATAACTGCGGCGATAAAAAATCCCATTCCCAAAGAAAAAGCCAATAAAACACCGATAGGTACTTTAATTGACTCAAATTGTAGAAACTTTAAAGCAACTGGTTGGATATTTTGGATAGCAAAAACTGCCATGGTCATAATCCAGCCGCCGACAATAGCACTAGCTAAAAAATTACTGATTGTATTCATGCTTGTCCTCGCCAGGTTTGTAGGAGATTTTTTAACCTTTTGTAGGCTAATTTCGGAGTTAGATCCCTATTAACTAAACCTCCGTGGGGCCAGAAATTACCGTTATCGGTTAAATCCCACCAACTAATTGCTTTGATATAGGATTTACTATAACAAAGGGTGTAGAATTGTTCCACCCAATCGGCTTGGATTGCCTCACTCCAGTCATCTCGCCATCGTCCTAGGGGTTCCTTTAAATAGGATAATTCATCGACGGTGGTGGCGGAAGAAATGCCTAATTCCGTGATATGAATTGGTTTTCCCAATTGACTAAAACGTTCCAATTGTCGATCGATCTCGAATAAATCTCGATCGGGATAATATAATTGTAGTCCGATCGCCTCAAATTCAATACCTGTCTCTAGACAAGTTTGCAGATATTCTAAAGGACTATGTTGGGGCGGTTGATGGTATGCCACATTTTCGCCCCAAGTGCAACAACTATTAATAATTCTATACACTTGCGGATTGCCGCGACGGGATTCTTGACAGGCAATCTCGGTTAATTCGAGCAACTGGTTGAGGGAGAAATTTAAATCATTTGCCCATTTAATGCCGTTAGCCTCGTTAATCACGTCAAAATAGCTGATTTTTTGCCGATAATATGCCGTAACCTCCCTAACTCGCGTTGCCACTAATTTTTTAATCTCTGCAAAGGGTTGATTGCGGATAAAGTCGGGAATGCCCACGGGATGAAACCAGACGAGAGGATGACCTTTCGGGGTAATATTGTGATTAAGTAGCCAATCAACTCGTTTATCCGTCTCATTTTGCTGAAAATATCGCCAATAAAAGGGTATTGTTGCCAAATTAAAGACTGCTTGGAATAATTCTTGGTATTTTTCTCCCTGTTGGGGATAGCCAAAAAAATTACAACCAAAGAGAAAGTCTGGTTGTGGAGGATTTTGGGCGATAATTTGGTTTGCTTTACTGATAACTGCTATTTCCCCAGCCCAGAGACTCTCAGTTAGGCTTTGATCACAGTATTGCACCCTTTCTCTATTATTATCGCTGGCTTTGGCTAAATCGAGATAGCTTTTCGCTGTTTCCAGACGTTGCCAAATAGCGGGGGAAAATTGCCCACCCTGTTGCTGCCAGACTTCGAGAGACTGTTTAACCCGATAAAAATGGGAGTCAGCGGCAGCTAAATTAAAATTTAAGGGAAAATCAGCAGCAGAGTAACCGAAACCCCGATTATCTGCCTCTAGGAACATTTCCCCGAAACCCTTCACCGACAACTTAAGAGTTATCGCTACAGGGGAGAGGGGAAGGGAAGAAAATAATTTTCCCTCCTCCAGATTGCGGGGAGGATTGGGTAAAGGTTGGGCAGCAAGGGTGAGAAAATAGAGTTGATTGAGGGCTTTTTTATTTAAAGGTTGACCATCGGGGCTAAAAGCCTCTATTTCTATTTTTTTTGGCAATATTTCGGCTTTTAAACCGGTATTAATTGCTAAGGTGGCGGTGAATCCCCCCGTTAGATAGAGAAATTGTCGTCGCGGAAACTGATTAAACATCTATTTAATTTCTAACCATCATTGGGGAATAGTAAGAACAAGAATCCTAACTCTATTGACTTAACTATCACCAATTTAAACCGGGAAACTGGCTGAGGTGGTTTTCAATAGAGAATAATTGAGATAACTTATTAATTTTAATCCTTGATCCCACCCGCTATGACTGAGACTACTAACGATATTGCCACTTCCCGTCTGTGGTTACTGCTTACCGCTTTTCTCTACGCAATTTTCACCCTGATGGCCGATAGTCATAGTCTCATGGTACAGTGGCCCTGGGTCGCTATCTGGCAAATCGGTTTACTCTGTCCGATTTTCTGGTTATTATCCCAGATTTGGCACCATAAAAGCTTGACTGGTTTGGGTAATGGTTTTGATCTGATAACTGGGATTATAGTCTTGGGATTAATTATTTCTAGTCTTTTCTCCCCATTTCCCAATCAAGCGCGCTGGTCTAGTTGGGCAGCTATTGGTATTATCTGCGCTTTATACGCCCTGCATCAATGGATTATCACTGACAATTCTCCACAGCGACGCTATGCTATCCTCGGTTTTCAAGGTTATCTCAGTGTGGCTTTTATTATTATCAGTCTTTTTTTGTGGACAAGCCAAACTTTATCACCGGAATTGGCAAGGATTAGGGAATTACAGCAAAATGGAGTCGAGATTTCTTTTGATTTTTCAGTCTTAGAGTTACGCAATTGGGCGCCCTTGGGTCATCAGAATTATGTGGCGGGTTTTCTTGTTCTTGCCTTACCTTTACTATTGGGATTAGCTATATTGGCTAAAAATTGGCAGCGTTGGCTATGGTTTACCGGCATTGGTTTAGGCATTCTTGATCTCTACACTACCAGTTCTCGGGGTGGTTGGCTAGGATTAATCGGGGTTTGTGTGGTAGGATTAGGAATTTTAATTTTTAGAAGTGAAATTCCCCGACTCTGGTTAGGATTAGGAGGATTAGCCACTTTGCTCTTTTTATTTATTGTTATCTTCGCTAATAATCGTCTAAAAACTGTGATAACTTCCCTAGTACAGGGAGGAGGAGATAACGAATTTTCCTATCGTTGGATTAATACCCTTATCGGTTGGCAGATGGGCAGTGAAAATTTTTTGACGGGGATTGGTTTAGGCAATGTTCCTATCACTTATCAGCACTACCGTCCTCTGATAGCGGGAAGGGCATCAGAATTAATTTATCAACTGCATAGCACCCCCGCTCAATTATTTGCTGAATTAGGCATTTGGGGCATTTTAGCAGGAATTGGACTGGTTACAGCGCTGATTTTTCATTTTTTTCGTTCTCCTGCCCCTGACAATTTCAGCGATCAAATTTTACTGCCCTGTGTTTATACAGGATTATTCGGCTACGGATTAATGAGTTTAACCGATTATCAATTAGATAATATTGCCATTGCTGGAACCTTAACTATTTACCTCGCTTGTCTGACTTCTTCCTTACCCAGAAAAGAAACTAAGTTTGTAGCTATTCCCCCAAAAGGTATCTTTTTTACAGGATTGGGAATTGTGTTAGTCATGATAATTTGGTTACTTCCTATTCATCGCGCTTGGCAACTTTCTAGTTATGGCTTCGATTTTTTGGCAGAAAAAAAGATCGAACCTTTTCGCGATACTCTGATTAAGGCCCATCAATTAGCCCCCTGGGAACCCTATTATCCCTATCAATTAGGTTGGAATTTAGGCGATTTAGCTATTAATACCAATAATCCTCAGACTTTAAACGAGGGAATTAAATATTTTCAAGTAGGAAATCAGGTTTCTCCCTATCAAGAATTCGGCCACAGTAATCTGGGATGGTTACAACTGAGGCAAAATCCCAGCGCAGCAACTAAATCCTTTATTGAATCAATAAAATTAATCCCCGCTAAAAGAGGAGTTTTTCAGGGTTTGGCTGTCAGTTTACTGGCCCAAAATCAACCCGATTTAGCCATAGAAGCTTTTGCTTTAGAAGCTGTGCGTGATCCTTTATTTATTACCAGTCCCCTCTGGCGTTTACCCAGCCTACAACCAATATACACAAAAATGTTAGACAGGGTTGATTCAATTTATAGTCAGCTTTTGCAAAGTAACCCTTCTGAGAATTTGAAGAATAATCTGCATTTTTATCGTGGGAGTTTGTCCTGGTGGCGCGGGGATAAACTGAAGGCAGCCCAAGATTGGCAACAATCCGGGAAAGAAGTGGGAAAAGCTTTATTAAATCCCTCCCTAAAAAATCCCTTACCCGGGGTAGATTTACTGAAACAAGCTTGGTCAAATCCCCCTGAAAGAGGTAGGCTTTTAGCACAAGCATGGTTACAATCTCAAAAAAGTTTTTTACCGACCGAGATAGAGAAAAATTTAGCCGATTCCATGGCCAAATCTGCTAACTTTGACCTCTGGTTAAGAGAAAAGGCAACCCCTTGGCAATATCGTCGTCAAAGGGCAGGTTTTGGGGTAAATAGTCGTCATATCGATGGGGTTCAACCGCTTGATTTTACTCCCGTGGTCGATAATATTGCCATCACTACATGGTTTAATAATCTGTTTGCTACTCCCGATTATTTCCCCGAGTTCGATACTGTCCTACAACCGCTGCGGGAGGAATTAATTAAGAAAGTACAGGGATAATTATCCAGGTGGCTCCACAACAGTTTAAGCTAGAGCTAGTAAATATAAATAGCGCCCTGTTGATTGAGGTTAAAGGTGGTATAACCGGGGGTACTCCCCGGAACTTTGGTGACAGTAATCGTGACTAAATTATCATCATTGACCTCTACGGCATAGATTAAACTAGAAGAATAGCGATCCACGGCGGCATTAGCCCGATTAATCAGAATATATGCCGGAATTACGAAACCTCTTAGGGTTGTCTCCGTACCCGGAGATAATAATTGAGGAGAAGAATTAATATTGGCCGATAGGTCATAATTGAGATCAATATCGGTTTGATTGATGATTTTAATCTCCACGGGACGACTCATATTCACCCTAGCGACAGGCTGCCAAGGACCGGGTTGAAAGGTGGTAGCGGGGGGATTTTGAGCGGGTAGAGAGGGGGGAAAAACTAATCCCAGACTTAACACTAGGGAAAGAGTTAAAAAGCGATCGCATTTCATAGATAAATCCTGGTCTAGGGTTTTCATCCTATTTTAGGGAGGTATCCCCAGTGTTTTATACTCAAAGGAGAAGCTTTTGAAATTGTCTATAGCATTGATTGATCAGCTATCAGGGAATATCCTAAGCTTCCCTGATTTTGCTCTGTAAACAAGGCTAAATACACCTATTTTTCTCTAGAAGTTTCCCTAGTAACCCCTATCAACGGTTTAACTTAGGTTGAGATTGATTATATGCCTACCATCGACATATCGGGAGTATCCCACAGTTACGAGTTATTTTCGCTCCGAGCGGATAAACCGGTTTTAGTCTTTATACACGGTTGGCTGCTGAGTCGTCACTACTGGCAGCCTTTGGTAGATATTCTCTCCCCAGATTATCCCTGTCTAGTTTACGATCTCCGGGGCTTTGGCGACTCCCAAAAAATCACCTGTAACAGTCCTCCTAGCAGTTATAACCTTGAATCCTACTCCCAAGACGTTATTACCCTTCTTAACCGCTTAAACCTCGATGCTGCTTGGTTAGTTGGTCATTCCCTCGGTGGTAGTGTTGCTTTGTGGGCTGCGGATAGCTGTCCTGAACGCATTAAGGGGGTAATCTGTATGAATGCCGGCGGTGGCATCTATCTAAAGGAGGAATTTGAGCGATTTCGGGAAGCCGGAAGACAGATTTTACAGAGAAGACCGCCTTGGTTGCCCAGTGTTCCCTTTATTGATCTTTTATTCTCGCGGATGATGGTCAAGCAAACCCTAAGTAAAAAATGGGGTAAACAGCGAGTGATTGATTTTGTCCGGGCCGATTACCAAGCGGCCCTAGGGTCACTTTTGGAAACCACCACTATCAGTGAAGTTCATCTTTTACCCCAGATTGTCTCCCGTCTCCCGCAACCGGTCTATTTTCTAGCGGGGAAAGAGGACACGATTATGGAAGTTAAGTACGTTAACCATCTGGCCAGTTTTCATCCCTTGTTTGAAACTGGCGGCAACGTGATTGAGTTATCCGATTGTGGTCATTTTGCCATGCTGGAACAAACAGCAGCGGTGGCTCAAAAGATGATCGCTATTTTAAATCAGCATCGCTGTTAGGTGTTGGGGTTTTAGGGTTTTAGTTGAAATTTCCCTATCTCCCCATTTCCCCATTCCATCTACAGATACTGTTAGGAAGTGAAAATTTACCGAAAATCTGGGTTGAAAACCCCGTCGTTTCACGACGGCTTTGTGCTAGAATATTTGTCAGGTTGCTGACCGCGAAAACGTGAGGAAACAGGTTAAACGTCCTACTCCGTGATCTCAAAATCTCTAACCATCACTGGTAAAAAAAATCAAGTCCAGATGGTAAGAGCGTACCACAAATCAAATAGCGTGGGACACACGCGAATTTACGCTTGTGGGAGTGACTCGTTACGAGGCTTGTACCCGAAAGGTAAGGAGTCGAGTCAGACATGAAACTGTAAGACCAAAACTGGCATTGCTGGTAGAGGCAAGATTCAGCCCAAGAATCCCTGCGCCTTTGGGCAACGGGAGTGTCAAGTAACAATGACTCTATAAGGGCGATTTTTTACTGAATCGCCGAAGCCGTCCATTAATCGAATCGATGTCTTTGAAGAACGTAGTCCCAAACTGGAAACCTGACTTTCCTTTCCCATTCTTGCCACTACTAGCGGAATTTTTCTCCCTTTTGTGTTATCCACGGGAATTTTTGAGCTATTGCTGAGATTGACATTTTGTCACTTCCCGTTAGTTGAATCCAACAAAAGAAGCTGTTTAGGAGCAATTTATGTTACACCGCAAGATTTATCAATTCTGTATGGATGGTCAGGAAGTCTGCATTTTCTTGCGCGATCAGCAAAGATGGATTGATAATGCTCGTATTGTCGATCTAGAAAGCGATCTCGTCACCATTCGCTACGAAACAGAAGAAGAAGACGAGATAAGTTCTTGGGAAGAAATGGTGCGTTTAGAAAGTATTGGTGCGGTGAGCAGAAAACTGGCCTCGGTGTCGCGGACGAATCCTGATATTAATGTCTCGGAAGATTGTCCAGAAGCAGAACAACTTTATCCCCATTCTCCCGATAGCTTAGATTAATTTTGTCGATTTAACTGACAGTGGCTAGAAGTCCCGCGGTTTTCACCATGACCAAGGGACTTTTAGGGAATGGAAGGGAAGAGAGCCGGTCAGAATCACCACTTGTTCTAAAATTATCCTAAGTAGTCGTGCAGAATTAATTTCTCGGTTAGGATAGGCAAAAGGTAAGAAGTAGTTAGATATGTGTAATTGATTATGTCTAGCTAGTTAAAAGCCGTCAGATTTTCTCTATTATCAGCTGGAGGAGCAAAATGAATTCTAATCCCTACTTCCCTGCCAAGGATATCTATCAAAAATTTGTGGCAGTAGTAATAGTTTTAATTAGTTGTTGGTTAGTGACTTTTCCGGCCTGCGCCGGGTCCGCCCCTCTAGAAGTTAAAATTAGTCTAGGCTCTGGGCAAGGAGAATTAAAATTCTTTCCTAGTCAATTAAACTTTATTGCCGGACAAAAATACAAATTAATCCTCGATAATCCCAGTCCTACTAAACATTATTTTACCGCTAAAGACTTCGCTGATGCTAGTTGGACCCAGAAAGTTGAAGCGGGAAAAGTGGAGATTAAAGGGGCGATTCACGAACTAGAATTAAAACCTAATGCACAGGCGGAATGGGTGATAGTTCCTCTCAAAACTGGTAAGTATAAATTAATCTGTACTATTCCGGGTCATGCCGAAGCGGGAATGGTGGGAGAAATTGCCATTAATAACCCATGAATTTAAGAAAAATTGTCTCCTTTGCTTTCCTATTATTTATTCCCCTATCGGTGGTCGCTAGTCGTCTTAATTGGGGAGATCAAGCTATTTTTATCACTGCCGCTTTATCGATCATTCCCCTGTCAATTTGGTTAAGTACGGCCGTGGAAAGAGTTGCCGTAGTCACCGGGCCAACTTTGGGAGGATTAGTTAATGCTATCTTCGGCAATACTACCACTTTAGTTATTGCCTTAATTGCCCTAAAAAAAGGCTTGGTGGACATCGTACAAGCCAGTATTACCGGTAGTATTCTCAGCGATTTATTATTATTTATGGGCATGGGAATGCTCACGGGAGGAATTCGCTACAAAGAGCAGGAATTTAAACCGATTTTAGCGCGGGTAAATGGTTCTTCCATGACTTTAGCAGTAATAGCGATCGCTTTACCAACTTTGGTAATATATACTTCTAACGTGGTGGAAGTTGCCGATATTCTCAGTCTTTCCCTAGTCACCGCCACGGTTTTATTAATAGTTTACGGGTTAACTTTATTATTTTCCCTCAAAACCCATAGCTATCTCTACGAAGTGGGATTAAGTAATGAAAATACCCCCGACAATCAGGTTAGTGAGGAAGAAAAAGCTCAAGTCTGGATTTGGTTACTTGTGCTGCTTACTTCCACCGTAGCTGTAGCTTATGAGTCGGATTTATTTGTTGATGTAGTGGAATCGGTGATGGAAGGATTTAATCTCACTCCTCTCTTTATCGGGGTAATTTTCATTCCTTTAATTAGCGATGTTTCTGGAATAGTTACCGTCACTCAATTAGCCCTAAAAAATCAGATGGATTTAACGGTTTCCGTGGCTATGGGTGATAGTTTATTGGTGGCTTTATTCGTGGCACCTTTATTAGTTTTTATCGGTCAATTTTGGCGGCAACCGATGGATTTAAATTTTAATCCCTTTAACGTGGTGGCTTTAATTGTAGCGGTGATTGTTACTAATTTAATCAGCTTTACTGGTCGTTCCAATTGGTTAGATGGAACCCTATTACTAGCCACCTATTTAATCTTGGCAGTAGCTTTTTATTACCATCCCGCCTAGCCAAAAAAGAGATTTAGGTATTTTCTGAGATTTCTGTCTTAGAATGGATCGGTATCACCTTACTGCCGCAGGATTGCTGATGATGAAAAGAGGGTTTTGGTTTGTCGTCGGGTTAGTAGTAACGATAATTCTGCTTCCTTCCCTAGTTCTTTCTAATTCCATCGGTGAACAGGGAATTTATGCCGATCGCCTGCGGGCGGAACCCTATAATTTATTAGGGCGAAAAATTGCCATCGGTCAAGTAGAAATCGGACGACCGGCTCAGTTCGGTTATGATAAAGTGGCAGCTTGGCAGCCTCCCTATAAATTAGCCGGTGTTTTTTTTCGCGATCAAATTGCCAAACCCAACACCTATCTCGATAATCACGCCGCTATGGTGGCAACAGTGATGGTCAGTGATGATAAAAAAATCCCCGGAGTTGCCCCAAAAGCGAGATTATATTCGGGGGCGGTGGGTTCTTTGCGACGGGGCGGACAACCGGAAGAATGTCTGGCTAGTCAAAATATTGCCCGACAAAATAGCGGTGATGTGCGAGCAATTAACTTTAGTTTTGGGGAATCTTTGCAAAGAGATCAGCGACAGGAACCAAAATTAGATGGTCAAGCTTTATTAACTCAATGTGTTGATTGGTCATCGCGAGTTGATGATGTTCTTTATGTAATTGCCGGTAATCAAGGTAAGGGAGGAATTCCCATTCCCACCGATCATTTTAACGGCATTACTACCGCTTATACAGCGAAAAGAGAAGGAAAATTTACTAAAGTTGATTTTGCTAATATTAGTGCTTTGCCGGTGGGTATTGGTCGCAGTTTAATTAAACGGGAAATTAATGATGGTTTGCGGCGGTCAATTAATTTAGTTGCCCCCGGCAATAAAATAGAGCTTTATGACCTCAAAGGTAAATTAAATACTGTTAGTGGCACCAGTTTCGCCGCTCCTCATATTACGGCATCGGTGGCACTTTTACAAGAATACGGCGATCAACAAATTAATCAAAAAAATCTCCATTGGAGTGTCGATTCTCGTCATCATCAAGTGATGAAGGCAGTGATGCTTAATTCTGCCGATAAAATTAAAGATACGGGTGATGGCTTACGGTTAGGTATGAGACGGACGGTCTTAACTAAAGACCAAAAAACTTGGTTAGAGTCCGATGCTTATAAAGACCAGAAAATTCCTTTAGATATGCAGATGGGGACGGGACATCTTAACACTTTTCGCGCCTACCAACAGTTTAGTAATGGTCAATGGTCCGCCGCAGAATCTATTCCTGCCATTGGTTGGGATTACGGTACAGTTACCGCTAATGGTTATCAAGATTATGCCCTAGAGAAGCCCTTAAAAGCTGATAGTTTTGTTTCGATAACTTTAGCTTGGGATCGTTTGGTAGAACTAATCGATACTAATCGCAATAATCTCTATGATATCGATGAAAGTTTCCGGGATCGCAGCCTGAATAATTTAGATGTTTATCTTTTACCTGCCCAAGAGGATAATAATGCTAAATACACCTGTGCTTCCCTGAGTGATAGTGATAGTTTAGAGCATATTTTTTGTCCTGTCCCCATCTCTGGAAACTATAAAATTCGGGTTCAATATCGTCAACAAGTTAATGAGAAAGAACAAGCTTTTGCTCTCGCTTGGTGGACAGTACCCGAATAATAAAAATTATAGTAAATTCCTGTTGAAAAAGTATAGGGTAGTGGGGAGATGGGAGCAGGTTTTTAAAGTTCGATTGGCAGTTAATCGTACTATCTCTGAGAGACACCTCGTTTTCTTTTCGGGATAACATCGTCAGGGATTCCCCAATAGTTTGATGACTGAGACATATTATATAGCAATAATTCGGCTGGCATTTTTTCTAAAATAACTCGGTTGAGATTAGCGGTATTGATATTCATTGCTCCCATCACAGCATCACCAAGTTCTTTCGATAATAGCGGAATAACTGCATTACCAATCTCACGAAAACCATGCCATATTGTGCGGTGAAACTGAAACCAATCGGGGAATGTATGTAATCTGGCGGCTTCTCGTACAGTAATACAACGAGGAATAGAATAGTGAATGGGTCTAGGAGCAGTATAGGCCCCTTTGTCACTATTAGTTCCGGCCCGGAGAGTGTTACATAAACCAGTGGGAGAAAGCTTTAAAAAGCGACTTTTTGGTTCCACTGTACCCGGTTCGGTTACGATAAATCTATCAATTGATCTTTGGGTATGAACTGAGCCTATATGTCCATAGATTTTTGTATCTACTGTTCTTTGATGGCAAAGTTTAAAAATATCCCTTGGCTGCACTGAATATTTTTTCCTCTTACCACTATAATCTAATTTTGATGCCGGTATGCCTAAATCAGTATCGATAAAGGCTGGTATTAATTCTAAATCTGAAATCGCATCATAGACGCTGGTAAAAGCTGATTTTTTGGCTGAGTTCAAATCGACGGTCTTTGCCAAAGGATATTTAGCCATCGTCACGTCTTTTCGACTACCAATTAAGATTAATCTTCTGCGCTTTTGTGGTGCGCCATATTCACTGGCATCAAGGATTTTAATTGGCTGATTAATTGTATAGCCAATAGCTTCAAATTCAGAGATTAACTCCTCTAAAAATTGTTTGTGTTTACCCGTAGCCATGCCGGGGACATTTTCAAAGATAAAATACTTGGGTTTAATTTCTGCTACAATCCGCAGATATTCAAATACAAGAGAATTTCTAGGATCATCTATTTGTCGTTTACCAATCAATGAAAAACCTTGGCAGGGGGGACCGCCGGCAATTAAACTAACATCGGTGGCATAGCCTTTTAGTTTTAATAATTCCCATATTTCTCTACTTGTTACTTTGGCTATATCCCGGCAGATAGTTTGACAATAGGGAAAGTTAAAATGATGAACCAAGGAATGGACTGCATCAAACTCCACCGCTACAGCAATATCAAATCCCGCCGCTTCTAGACCAAGGGACATCCCACCGCAGCCGGCAAATAAATCGATCGCAATTGGTCTATGTTTCACCTTGATGATTAGCTCTCTATTGTCTGCCTTTTATTATACTGTATTTCTGATATAATTAAAAATTTAAGTTTTATTAAGAGTGCAATTACTTGAGCAAGTTAGTAATCAATTGATCGACTTTCTCTAATTCTTGAATAATTTGTTTAACTCTTTCTAATTCGTCGGCAGGGTTAGGCGGTTGTTTCGTTTTTCTTGCCGAAGAATGAGCGATTTCACCGCGTTATTCTCCAAAAGTATCCATATTTAGTAACCAAACTTGATCTAATTCATCACTATCGATGCCGATTGGTAAGAGTAATTTTAATAGGTTAGTTTCTTTAATCCCATGATTTTGATCGATAACTGATTTAAAACATCTAATCGCTATGTCAATTTTTTTAGTTATTTTCAGTTTGTCTAGGGAGACATTTTTGTTACCTTTAAGAGGAGTAATGGTATCGGGAGGATTTTCCATTTCTTGACCAGAAAAAGCGATTACACATAACAAAACTCGACCAGCTTTACCTTGCTTATCCCAGATATTTTTTGCTGTCTGTACTGTATCCCAAACTCGATCTTCAAGATAAGATTCAATCTCAGCATGAGCAAAAACTCGATAGGCAAAAGTTAAAGCTAATTGTCTTTCAGAATAGTCATTTATCTCGCTGAATTTACGAGGTAGGAATTGTTTTTTGAGTCGATTTAATTCTTTGGTTAGTTGTCTAAATCTTAGAGATTTCGGCATAGTAAAAAAACAACTATCTTAACCCCTTAAAAATAATACGATTGTCTTCCATCTGAGGAATATTGAAGTTAATATCTAATACTTCTGATAAAGCTTGACCCCATAAATGAAAACGATCATAGGTTGATTGTTTAGTATTTGTACTAATTAATACAGCATTTTTAAATCGATCAACGGCAGTACGACATAAACTTTTAAATGCTTCTTCTACCTGTTCTTTGTTTGTCTCGGCAGCTGCTCTCATTAGATCATCACAAAAGTAAAAAACCATCACATCTAAAATTGCTCGATTGAACTGACTTCGATAAGTTGCCGATTCAGGCAGCCAGAGACGGGAAAAGTTTTTCTCTCCAAAAATATTAATCGTTGTCTGGACAGCTTTTTCAAATTGATCAATAATATTTTTGATTTCTTCTGAGTTTTGATCCCATCGAGCATTAAGCGAAACACAAGCATTATCAAGAAATTTTTTAAGATCACCGCGATAATCGGATAAATAATAATGAAAAGCTACATAACGCAAGAGTATATCAGTGTCGCGCATCCGGAAATCGGGATAGGAAGATTTAAATATTTTCTTTAATGCTTGACTTTCGATCGCTCGATCATCTAAAAAATTAATAAAACCTCCTGGGTGTAATGCTTGTCTTAATTCTTGAGAAGACAAAGGGGTATTTTCCACATTGAGACGCAGAAAAATTTTATGGAGGAAACTCTCCGTTTTCCAATTACGGATAACAATCGTGCGGATAGTTTGATTATCCAGTTGGTCTAAGAAATCATTTAAATTGAAGTCATTTTTTAGATCTTGATATTGGCAGCCATTGAGATCATCTAAAAATTCTAAATCTTTTAAAGTAAAACTATTATTAGGTGTGTCACTGTCACCATAAAACTGTAAAATTGTTAGTAGGCGTTGTTTGCCATCAAGAACGATAAATTTCCCTTTTTCCTTATTATTAGTAGCTAAGACAATCTGTGGGACTGGAAACCCTAGAATTAGGGATTCAATAAATCGACTTTTACGAGTAATATTCCAAGCATCTCGTCTTTGAAAGCGCGGATTGAGTTGAATATTTTCTCGAATTAATTGATCGCGGATCGTTGCGGTAGTCCAATCACTGCTGGCAACAACAGTCTCGGAGATTTCTTTGAGTTGTAGCTTTTTTTGGTTTGCTGATTCTCCTGCAATATCTTCTTCTTCTTCGGCAAAATCCACCGCTTCTATTTCTTCTAAAATCTCTAACTGTGCCATGGTAGTAATTAATCTCCTCAATTGTCTATTCTGCAAAAATCCCGCCCCAATATTTGGACGGGACTAATAATCAATCAATAATTCAATACTACTCCCATTCTATAGTTCCGGGAGGCTTAGAAGTAATATCATAAACCACGCGGTTAACTCCCTTAACTTCATTGACAATGCGATTAGAAATTGTCTCCAATAAATCATAGGGAACCCGCGACCAATCGGCAGTCATTCCGTCTTCACTGCTGACTAAACGTAGGACAATAGGATAAGCGTAGGTGCGTTGATCTCCCATCACTCCCACACTGCGGACAGGCAATAAAACTGCGAAAGCTTGCCAGAAATCGTGATACATTCCCTGCTTATCAATCTCGTCGCGCACCACCCAATCTGCATCGCGCAAAATATTTAATTTATCTGCGGTGACTTCCCCTAAAATGCGAATCGCTAAACCGGGGCCGGGGAAAGGTTGACGACGAACAATTTCTTCCGGAAGACCGATCGATCGACCTAATTTTCTCACCTCATCCTTAAATAATTTTCGCAGAGGTTCGACTAATTTAAACCGGAGATTTTTCGGCAGTCCACCAACGTTATGATGACTTTTAATTTTAACCGCGACTCTTTCCCCAGTTTTGGGATCCACATTACTATCGGCCGATTCAATCACATCGGGATATAAAGTCCCTTGGGCCAGATAATCAAAGGGTCCCAAACGATTCGATTCTTCTTCAAACACCTGAATAAATTCATGGCCGATACGACGGCGCTTTTCTTCGGGATCGGTGACACCGGCCACTTGCGCTAAAAATCGCTTTCTAGCGTTGACATACTGGACTCCGATATGGAATTGCTCGTTAAATATCTGCATTAATCGTTCGGGTTCACCCTTACGCATGAATCCCTGATCGATAAACATACAGGTTAGTTGATCACCGATCGCTCGATGTAACAGGAATGCTAAGGTAGAGGAGTCCACACCGCCGGATAAAGCCAATAAAACGCGCTTATCGCCCACTTTTGCCCTAATTTCTCGGATCGATTCCTCGACAAAAGCTTCCGTAGTCCAAGTGGGTTCGCATTTGCAGATATGATAGACGAAATTGCGAATTAAGGCGATTCCTCCCACAGAATGGACAACTTCCGGGTGAAACTGCACTCCAAAGAGTTTTTTCCTGTGATCGGCAATGGCTGCACAATCGGTATTATCGGTATGAGCGAGAATTTCAAAACCCGCAGGCAATTCCACGCAGGAATCTCCGTGACTCATCCAAGCGGTGGAACCGTCCTCGACATTGGTTAATAAATCGGTAGGATCGTTGATAAATAGGGATGCTTTGCCGTATTCGGCCCGTTTTGCCCGTTCTACCCTGCCTCCTAACTGCTGTACCATCAATTGCATCCCGTAGCAAACTCCGAGGATGGGTACACCTAAATTCCAAATTTCGGGATCACAGTGAGGCGCCCCCGGATCATAGACGGAATTGGGACCGCCCGAAAGAATTATTCCTTTCGGGTTGATTTGGGCCAATTGTTCGGCGCTGGTACGATAGGAGAGAACTTCGGAGTAAACGTTCGTTTCCCGGATTCTGCGGGCGATTAATTCAGAATACTGGGAGCCAAAGTCAAGAATGATGATTATTTGACGATTAAGGCTATTAGTGAAGGACTCTGAGGGCAAAGTCTCTTGGGGGGTAGGAAGGGGGGTTTGAGTTGTCACTACGATCAAGAAAAGAAACTGGCAGGAAAAGGTTAAAGATTTGTAAACTAAATCGGCTATTGTTCTGAAAATAAGCTACGATAGTATCGCCTTATTAGTTTCATTTTTTAAGACTAAATATTCCCACGATCATAGCACGGTCACTGGGGAGTGACTGGTAGATTTTGCAAAAATTTAAGGCCATTTTCGCTTTTGCTGATCAAAGAACGAGAGCGATCGAATAAAATACAACCGACCCCAAGATGACCGTTACTGTGGTTATAAACGTATTCTTGGCAACGGCGATCAATCGTATTAGCCATTTCTCCATAGATGCGTTCCACCCAATTATCTCCCGTTTGCCGGTCTAATTGACGCAGATATTCCAGACCGTTTTCACTGGTGCTACTGTCAAAAATTTGCTGGAGATGGGGGGTAGCTAAACCCATTTTAGCGGCGTAGGCGGTAAGAATTTCCCGACGACCATCGGCGAGATGATGGTGAGTCTGAAAGATTCCCCCGGCAAGTTTAATTAATTTACCGTGATAACCAAACAAAAGAATTTCAGAGATTCCCTGTAATTGTGCCTCTAATAACATCGGCCCGATCCAATTGGCTGTTTTTACCAAAATATCAGGATTAATACCCATTTGAGGGGCTAAATCTAAGCCATTTTCCCCGATACAAAACACCAAGCGATCGAAACGACGGGATAAATTTTTTAATTGCTCGCGAAAGATTTCTAACTGTCCGGGAGCGCTCAGGGGTTGGGAAATGCCGGTGGTACCTAACAAAGATAATCCCTCTACCACCCCAAAAGCGGCGTTAGAAGTCCTTGTGGCCAATTTTTTGCCTTCTGGAAGGATAATCGTCACTTTGATGCTTTCTTGGGGCAGTAACAGGGGTCTGAGGTTTTCTTGCAGGAGACGCTGGGCATAACTATAAATAGCTGATTTTCCGCCATTATCAACCTGTAGGCCGATTCCTTCGCCGCCTTGAATCTCCATCTCTTGATTACCCGTTTTTCTTTCTACTAACGCCCATATAGGGGTATTTCTAGTTAAATCTAAATTGTCCCCCGGATCGCTGCGGGTGATGGCTAGGGCAGCATCGGGGTTAAGTCGGGCAACTTGTTCGATGGCAATTGTAACGGTTTCTGGCGGTTCTAAAAGATTAAAAGTAACGGAATTTAGTTCATTTTCGCCGTGGAGATGCTGGAGAGATGCGATCGCACTGGCACAGGCAAAAACCGGCAAAGTGTAACCCGAACGGGGTGGGGAGATAGACATAAATAGGGTCGATAGCCAATCAAATTAGCCGTGATCTGATTATAGAACTAGGGGGCAACCGCTTATTCTTAGATTAGCCGAATCTCCCCCCCCCCCTTGCCCCCCCGACGTCGGGGGGGTTGCCTATTGCCTGTTGCCAGATTGCCTCGTCTCAACAAGCAATTTAAATGCAGGGGAGGTTCACCTGATGAGCCTTTCTCTGTCAAATCCTAAGGAGTCGTGCGTTTCATTTTTGAATTGGCTTAATGACGACTGGAGCGGGCGTGGCTGCTAATTTGCCGATCGCATCAATGATTCCCAAAGAAAAAGCATAACCCGGGGGACAGGGTAATTCATCACTGGAAAGAGGTAGTGATTCCCCTAAGGTTGATAATAATGGCGGTTCTGTCGTCGTTTGGATGCTTTCACAATAGCTAACTCTCGTGACATAATTGGAAGGGGTTTTCCGATCATTAGGCAGAGTAAAAGTTCCATAATCTGTCGGGTCTTTAGGTTGCCAATTTTGTTGGCGTTTGCTATCGGCATCTGAGATTTTCCCCCCCCATAAAACCGCTACATAACCATAACTATCACTTTGGCGAGGAATCGCGGCTACTTGCACTCCATGATTATTAATAACTTGTACCTCAAAATAATGGCTGGGTAGGGCAATTAATCCTGAGAGTTTTTCAAGAAATTTTCCCTTGTCTAAATAGGATGTATTTTGTACATTAACATAAATAGATAATAATTTAATTACTTCTAAATTGCTCGGGCGAATAATCGGTTGAGTTGGTGAGGTGGGTGGTTCAATCTTTGATGATTCTTGGGTGGTTTTGAACCCATAAAACAGGGCTATCAAAGCAGCGATTGCACTGCCAAACCACAAATAATTACCATAGGCATTTTTCGCTTTCCGAGGCTGATTGAGGTCTTTTAATGCCGCTGAAGCTGATGTATAACGGTTACTTAAGCCTGGCGCAATTAGACCATCTAAAACTTCCGCTAATTGAGAACTAACCGTATTTTCCCCAAGCCAGTCTCGCCATACCCAATTATTATCACCATCCACTAAATTAAACGGTGATGTATTAGTTAATAAATAAATACAGGTTACACCTAAACTATAGAGGTCACTAGCAAAAACCGCTTTTCCTCGTAATTGTTCTGGGGCGACAAATTCCGCAGTTCCGATGCTAGTTCCCGTTTTAGCCAGGTTAGTTCCCGTGTGGAGTTTAGTCGCCCCAAAATCTACTAAAAAGAGACGTTTATCGCTTGTTCTACGGATAATATTAGCGGGTTTAACATCCCGATGAATTAGGTTTTTAGCGTGTAGATATTGTAAAATCGGTAAAATTTGATTGAGTATATCTCGGATTTGGCTTTCTCCAAATACCCCCCTTGCTGCTAATTCTTGTTCTAAGGTTTCTCCTGGAATGAACTCTTGGATAAGATACTGTTGTTCATCTATATAAAAATATGCCAAAAATTTGGGGATTTGGAGATGGTTAAGCACCTGTAAACTTTGGGCTTCTCGACGGAAGAGGCCAGAGGATACCTGAGCATCATTAGTCCTATGGGGGGAAAATTGTTTAATCGCACAGGGAGGGTGATTAGTTTCGCTTTCATCTATACCTAAATAGGTAATGCCAAACCCCCCAGACCCAATTTCTCTCAATCCTCGATAGCGATCGCCTAACTTTAATGACTGACCGCAGCGTTCACAGGATACAATATCTTTAGGGTTTTCGTGGCGACAGGTGGGATTAAAACAAAGACTCATAGTTTTTCCCCAGGACATAGTTATCGCTTAACTCTAACACAGATGCTGAGACTATGAGACCATCAACTGTTGATGATTATTACTGAACTTCCCCGTTGACAAAAGGCCATAACATCTGCTGTAGGAGGGATTAAGAGTATTCAAACTCATCGTCCCCAAGTCCTCCAATAAAGTCCGAAAACTATGCCCGGGAAAGTTCTCTTAATTCCTTTTTTTTCTTTCTTTATAGGGGTATTTCTAGTTAAATCTAAATTGTCCCCCGGCTCGCTGCGGGTGATAGCTAGGGCAGCATCGGGGTTCAGTCGGGCAACTTGTTCGATGGCAATTGTAACGGCTTCTGGCGGTTCTAAAAGATTAAAAGTAACAGAATTTAGCTCATTTTCGCCGTGGAGATGCTGGAGAGAAGCGATCGCACTGGCACAGGCAAAAACCGGTAAAGTGTAACCCGAACGGGGTGGGGAGATAGACATGAATAGGGTCGATAGCCAATCAAATTAGCCGTGATCTGATTATAAAACTAAGGGGCAACCGCTGCTATTTTTGATGATTCTTTGACATCCTCACCACGCTATCTTTTTAAGGATAGTGGCTGAATGGGTTTGATGCTTGACCAAAAAAATGCCTAATCGCTTAGATATTACCTCCATGTTGTCAACTAATTTTAATTATTTTCATTAGCAATAATTTGCTGAATTTATTGTTTTAATTTAGGTAAATTATCTTTAATAACTCCCCAAACTTCATCTACATTGATTCCCGTGTAGCTATGGATTAAAATATCTCGAAACCCTGCAATTTTACGCCAAGTAATTTCAGGATATTTTTTTCTAATCTCAGGAGAGAGTTGTTTAACAGCTTCTCCAATGACTTCAAAACAGCGAATAATCTGTCTTTTCCCTCCTGTGTATAAGATTCGATTCGTTTAATTCTATCTAAAATATCACCTAAATAAATCAAGTCATCATTCATAAAGGAATCACCTCTTCCATGATTCTTTCCCGAAAACAATCTCGTAAACTGTTAATAGTGGCCACATCAACCTTACAGCCTAAATAATCTTCTAAGTCTTGAATTAAACCAATTCTATCTAATAAGTTGCGCCCTTGTTCCATTTCTACTAAAAAGTCAATATCACTGTCATTGCTGTCTTCTCCTCTGGCAACTGATCCAAATATTAGAATATTAAATGCTCCATGTTTTCGAGCAATTTTTATAATATTATCTCGTTTTTCTTGAAGAAGTTGATAGCGTTTCATTTTCAGACTTTCCCGAATCACTCAATAATTTTTTGGGCGAGCAATATTAGTTTTTCCTACAATAATTATAGCATTTTACTCGTACATAACCAATATAAGGGTTCAATTAGTCCAAAAGGTTGCCATTCTTGAGGATTTCTAATCACGGCCAATGTTCCCTCTTTACTTTTTGATTTAATAATTAAATTTGGTTCACAATATTTACCAAATACTCCGAAGGATGAAGTGGTGAAATATTCAACTTTTTCCTTATTTTCTTGAGTCCAATTTTCTAGGATTGCATACATTTTAGGAAGTCGTCTTTGTACCAGACCACGAGGATAATCTCGATTAACCCAAAGTTCTGATAAATCACATTTCGTGACAGCAAAAGCGATACGACAACCTTGCGGGTTACGCTGTGTTAAATCTGTGGTAAATTTTTCTAGAGACTTAGCATATACCTCATCTTCTCGATGAGATGTTCCATCTATTGGTAAGAAATATCCACCTATATCACTAAATAAATCATCATAATATTCTGTGAAGCTATGAGATGATGAAAACTTTCTAATATCTCTCAAAAGACTATCTGGCATATCGTATTTATAGGTTCAATGATAATCCTTTCTTTGGCTAAAGCCTTGTTATACTCTTTTTCTAACTCTGTTAATTTTCTATTTTTCGATTTCTTTTTCGGTGTATAACTATTACTATGGTAT
>SFCA01000193.1:0-17340 GCA_007095475.1 Microcystis aeruginosa Ma_QC_C_20070703_M131
GTGACGGCGAACCGTTTCTGGTCGCAAATCTTCGGCATCGCTTTCTCCAACAAACGTTGGTTACACTTCTTCATGCTCTTTGTCCCCGTGACTGGTTTATGGATGAGTGCTGTGGGTGTGGTTGGATTAGCGCTTAATCTACGGGCCTATGACTTCGTTTCTCAGGAATTGAGAGCGGCCGAAGACCCGGAATTTGAAACCTTCTACACTAAAAATATTCTGCTTAACGAAGGTCTGAGAGCTTGGATGGCTCCCCAAGACCAACCCCACGAAAACTTTATCTTCCCTGAGGAGGTTCTCCCGCGTGGTAACGCTCTCTAATATCCCTACCGCTACCGGTCGTGACCAAAGTTCCACCGGCTTCGCTTGGTGGTCTGGTAACGCTCGTCTTATCAACCTCTCCGGTAAACTGCTCGGCGCTCACGTCGCCCACGCCGGTTTAATCGTTTTCTGGGCCGGGGCAATGACCCTGTTTGAAACCGCCCACTTTATCCCTGAAAAACCGATGTACGAACAGGGTTTAATCCTGCTTCCCCACTTAGCTACCCTCGGTTTTGGAGTCGGTCCTGGTGGTGAAGTAGTCGATACCTTCCCCTACTTCGTCGCTGGTGTTCTGCACTTAATTTCTTCGGCTGTACTCGGTTTTGGTGGCATCTACCACGCTATCCGCGGACCGGAAACCCTAGAGGAATACTCTAATTTCTTCGGTTACGACTGGAAAGACAAAAACCAAATGACCAACATCATCGGTTATCACCTAATTCTCTTAGGTTGTGGTGCGCTGTTGTTGGTATTCAAAGCCATGTTCTTTGGCGGTGTCTATGATACCTGGGCTCCCGGTGGCGGTGATGTCCGCGTCATCACTAATCCTACCCTCAACCCCGCAGTTATCTTTGGTTATCTGACCAAAGCTCCCTTCGGTGGCGAAGGCTGGATTATCAGCGTCAACAACATGGAAGATATCATCGGCGGTCACATCTGGATTGGTTTAATCTGTATCGCTGGCGGTATCTGGCACATTCTCACCAAACCTTTTGCTTGGGCGCGTCGCGCTTTCATCTGGTCTGGAGAAGCCTATCTGTCCTACAGTTTGGGCGCTCTTTCCATGATGGGCTTTATCGCCGCCGTTTACGTTTGGTTTAACAACACCGCCTATCCCAGTGAATTCTACGGTCCGACCGGTATGGAAGCTTCCCAAGCTCAAGCTTTCACCTTCTTGGTCCGTGACCAACGCTTAGGCGCTAACGTCGCTTCTGCCCAAGGTCCCACCGGTCTAGGTAAATACCTGATGCGCTCTCCCACTGGTGAAATCATCTTCGGTGGTGAAACCATGCGTTTCTGGGATTTCCGCGGTCCCTGGTTAGAACCCCTCCGCGGTCCTAACGGTTTAGACCTCGACAAAATCAGAAATGACGTACAACCCTGGCAAGTACGCCGCGCGGCTGAATACATGACCCACGCTCCTTTAGGTTCCTTGAACTCTGTGGGTGGCGTTATCACTGACGTTAACTCGTTTAACTATGTGTCTCCTCGCGCTTGGTTGGCTACCTCTCACTTCACCCTCGCCTTCTTCTTCCTGATTGGACACCTCTGGCACGCTGGACGCGCTCGCGCCGCCGCCGCCGGTTTCGAGAAAGGAATTGACCGCGAGACTGAACCCGCATTGGCAATGCCTGACCTCGACTAATTTCGGTTAGTTCGATGGCAGCGGCTCCCGTCTAGTTGGCGGGAGCCTTTTCGTTGTTAATTTGCATGAGTAGAAAACGGGTTTCTCCGAGAAACCCGTTTTCTGTGCGTTACTCAAGGGATTTAGTATCAGACGCGGCTAAAATACTCTCTAAAGCTGATAATAATCGTTGATTTTCTGCCGGTAAACGGACAGCGACCCGAAAATAATTGCTCCCCAATTCGGGGAAACTGAGACAATCGCGGATGAAAATTCGATGATATTTTAATAAAGCTTCCTGTAGGGGTAAACAGGAAGATTGAGATTGTACTAAGAGGAAGTTAGCGGCACTGGTTTGGGGCTGTAATTGCGGAAAATTAGCTAATCCGTGCCATAAATCCTCACGGGCTGCCGTTAACCAATCCCAGGTTTGTTGTTGAAAATCCCTATCTTCAATTGCCGCAATAGCGGCAACCACAGCTAAATTATTCACCGACCAAGGATCGCGCCATTTTTGCCATTGTAACAGGCGATCGGGATGGGCGAGGACGTATCCTAGACGTAAACCGGGGAGACTGTAAAATTTAGTTAGGGAACGCACAATCACGAGATTGGGATATTCCGGCAACAGAGATATTAAACTCTCCTGTTGTGGCGGGGGTAAAAAATCCATAAAAGCTTCATCCACTACCACCAAACCAAATTGCGATAGATAGGGACGAATGGCTGCCACCGTCCAGAGTTTCCCCGTGGGATTATGGGGATTATTAAGTAATAAGCCTTGTTTTTCGGGATTAACCGGCTTTAAACTGGTTAAATCTAGGGAATGTTGGCAGATTTTCCCACCAAAACTTTTTAAGGCCCGTTCGTAATCATTAAAAGCGGGTGTTAGTACATAAACACTATCAAATGAGGACAATTCCCGACCGGCCCAGGTTAATAACTCGGCCGCACCATTGCCTGGGAGAATCCAATCTGGGCCGATATTGTGCCATTGACCGAGGGCAGAACGCAACTGCCAATACGCAGGGTCAGGATAACGAGTCAGACTGGTTAAATGGCTTTTAATAGCGGTTAGGGCGCTTTCCGGTGGACCGAGGGGGTTGATACTGGCAGAAAAATCGAGAATAGAGGAAACCGGACAGCCAGCAATTGCGGCCGCCCAGTCAAGATTACCACCATGTTTAGGTCTAGGCAAAAGACTTACAGCGAACGAAACTCAACAGTAATTATTCCTTATCTGGGGCTACTTTGTCTTTAAACAGTTTACCCGCCGAGAAAGCCGGGACGCGAGTGGCCGGAATCTCCATCTTATCCCCGGTTTTCGGGTTGCGTCCTTCCCTGGCCTGACGTTCCCGGGCCTCGAAGGAACCGAATCCTACTAGGGTTACTTTGTCCCCCTCAGAAACCGCTTCGATAATGGTTTCGATGGCGGCAGTGAGAACAGCATCTGCTTGTTTTTTGGTCACAGAGGCTTTGAGAGCGATTTGATCGATTAATTCACCTTTATTCATGCGCTAACTCCTTGTTTTGCGGTTTTTCTGAGTTTAGGGTGGTTGTCAGTAGTTTATTATGGTTCCCCTGTTGAGGACTCGCCAGGATCGAGATCACTAAATAATGCCTCAAATCCTCATTGGCTATATATTCCACTGCATTATTCTAAGCGGGAATTGTCTCGATCGGGATCGCTGAAACCTTTAATTTATCTAGATTTCCCCCCGATTCCCCGGTAAGAGGAGAGACAAAAGGGAATAAGCGAGAGATTAACAGCGACATAAGCTAATAAAAAGAGATTAGCCAGCTAAATTGCCGATAAATATTCTCTAAAAGCGATAGGCATCCTAACTTCCCAAAAATCGTTCATCGGTTCTCTCCAAGATTTTTGACTAATTTTGCCCCCAAAAACGTTAAAAAAGTTTACCAAAGCAATTTCTGCCCAAAAATTAAGGTTCAGTCCCAGGAGATATTGGCTAGAATTGGAACTTATGATCGTTAAAAATATTCAAAAAAGCAGGATTTAACTGGAAAGTTTGCTATCATTATCTATTCAGCGACAAACTCGCATGGTGATTTACTGCTATCCCCTAGCCGATCTAGGTCAAAGCTTAAGACGTTCTTTTATTGTGACTTTTTTGGCAGTAATCGCCATTCTTGGCGGTGTGATTCCCGAATTTTCTTGGACGACGGAGGTGGTTAGTTTTCAGTCTTCCGCTTATACTCAAGATTTTACGGCTGACCAAATCAAACGTTATGCCAAAGCAGTTTTGTTGATCGAAACCCAAAGAAAACAAGCTTATCAGGAAATTTCGCAAATTTTAGGGAAAAGTCCCCCAGCAATTACCTGTAACCAACGGGAAAGCTTTAATAATCTTCCCGCTAATGCCCAAAGAATTGCCGTCGATTATTGTAATAACTCCAAAAAGATTGTCCAAGATAGTGGCTTCACCGCCGCTCAATTTAACGCCATTACTAACCGGATTCGTAGCGATGATAACTTGAGACGACGGGTACAAAATGAGATGATTCGTCTGCAACGAGAGAATAAATAGAAAAAGTTCCTCAGTTTTTCGGGTCAAGCTGGTGTCAGGGCTACAATAAGAATGTTTTTTCCCATTGACCACTACCATGTTAACTTTTACCGAGCGCTTACCCCCCCGTCATACCGCTAGTCCACCTCCCCCAGAAACGGTACTTTTTAGCCTTCTACTCACGGCCGAAGAACGCACCCGCAGCCGTTATCGTCTCGATAGTCCCGAAGGTTTTTCCCTCTGTTTTCGTTTACCCCGCGGCACCATTCTACAGGACCGCGATTTCCTGCGGGGAGAAAACGGCGAAATTATTCAAATTATTGCTAAACCGGAACCAGTTATCACTATTACCGCCCCTTCAACCGATTTACTCCTCAAAGCTGCCTATCACCTCGGTAATCGTCATGTAGCCCTAGAAATTAACCCCGATTACCTGCGTCTGGCCCCCGATTCTGTCCTACAAGCAATGTTAGAAGGTTTGGGATTAACTGTAACTGAAGAAATCGCCCCCTTTAACCCCGAAATCGGCGCTTATCAGCATTATCATGACCTGGAAGAGGCAAAAAAGGGATAGTTAAAAACTAGACTCCCAGAAACTAATAACTGATTACTGTTCTCCGCGAAGATTACCGATCAGGTATAACAAAGCCATTCTGACAGCGACACCACTGGTAACTTGTTGGGAAATTAGACTAAAATCGGGATCATCCATTAAATCGGAACTAATTTCCACCCCCCGATTCACAGGACCGGGATGAAGTACCTTCACCCCCGGTTGACAGGATTGCAAACGAGGACGAGTAATGCCAAAACTTTGATGATATTCCCGTAAACTGGGCAAAAGATTGGCAGTCATTCGTTCTTTTTGCAGTCGCAGGGTCATCACAAAATCGGCCTTTTCTAAAGCTGGTTCTAAATCCCAGTGGAGAAATAGGCGATCGCATAATTCCCCAAAATATTTCGGCAGTAGGGTGGGGGGTGCGGACAAATGTACTTCCGCCCCAGCCGTGGTTAAACTCCAGATATTGGAACGAGCCACACGAGAATGGAGTATATCCCCGACAATAGCGATTTTTTTGCCCTCTAACAGTTCTAAACGGGGATTTTCTTCATCTAACAGACAACAGATCGTAAACAGGTCTAAAAGTCCCTGGGAGGGGTGTTCGTGTTGACCGTCCCCAGCATTAAGAATACTCACCCCCGATTCTAGACGGTCCATTTCCCCCGCAATCAAATAGGGAACCCCCGACTGTTGATGTCGAATGACAAAGATATCCGTACCCATGGCCACATAGGTTAAAGCGGTATCGAGAATCGTTTCACCCTTAGTCAAACTGGAACTACCCGGGGCAAAATTAAGAACATCGGCCGAAAGACGTTTCGCCGCTAGTTCAAAACTACTACGGGTACGGGTGGAAGGTTCAAAAAAAAGATTCGTCACCACCTGACCTTGTAGGGCCGGCACTTTCTTGGTACGTCGGGAAAGAACTTCCCGAAAACTAGAGGCCGTTTGTAGCAGGGTTTGGTATTCTTCCGGTTGCCAGTCTTGCAATCCCAAAATGTGGTGTCGGATCCAAGTGAAAGCCATAGGAGTTAAGGAGGCGGTAAAAACGGCAAATTTCGTCTATGCTATTGTAGGATTTCTTTGCATCAGGTTAATAAATAGGGTTTATGAGAATTAATTTTTCCTTGTGTCAGATCACTCTTGCGATCGCTTTATTTCTCAATCCCTTGCCGGCGATCATTGCCCAGACTACCACCTCTGGGGAAATGGTATCACCGACCACGGGCATTAATTACACTCGCCTGAAAAATTTCCTCGCTCAACAAAATTGGCGACAAGCTAACGATGAAACCCGTAATTTAATGCTGAAAGCAACCGGACGGGAATTACAGGGCTGGTTTACCATGGAAGACCTGCAAAAATTGGCCTGTTGGGATCTGCAAAAGATGGATCAACTCTGGAAAGAAGCTTCCGGGGGTCGTTTTAGTTTCAGTACCCAATTTCGCATTTTTATCGAGACGGGTAATCGACCGGGGCGCTTAGTGGCGATCGAAAATTTTCAAACTTTTGGCGATCGCATCGGTTGGCGTAAAGATGGTGATTGGATTATTTTTAAAGAAAATCTTAACTATACCCTCAATGCACCCGTCGGTCATCTGCCGGCGCCCCGGGACGAATATCAGATCGCCGGTGGTCGCCTAGAATACACCACCCTCGCCCAAAGATTAGTTACCTGTAATATTGTTAGCTTAGGGCAAAGCAAACAGTGATCACGCGATCAATTCTGTAGAGTAAAATTTAAGGAAAAGCTTCTCTCCTCATCTTCCCTTTTTTTCCGATTTACTAGCACTTTTTCTGCCAAAAACCCCTAAATTTAACAATGATTAAACGATCCGTTAACGTATCGAGAGCGATCGGTTCGTCGATCGCCGTTTCCCTAATTATCACCGGTTGCGCCCCCCAAACCCCCCAAGCCACTGGACCGGCGGCTGTTCCCGTCAAACTGCAAACCCTCGGCACCGACAAATTAGTGCAAAGTAGCGAATTTGTGGGTACTTTGATCGCCCAAGAGCGTGTTAGCGTCTCTCCTCAGATTACTGGTCGGATTCGGTCTATTTTCGTTAAATCTGGCGATCAGGTAACTCAGGGACAAAAAATCGCCGAATTGGATCCCGAACAACAACAGCAACAGGTAAACGCTGGCATCGGCCAGGTAAATTCGGCCAAAGCGAACCTGAATGCGTCTGAGGCGGATTTAAGGCAAAGACAAGCGCAAGCGAGGGCAAATAAAGCCCAAATTGCCCAGAATCGGGCAAATGTGGCCAATGCCGAAGCTAATGTTAAAAGTCAGATCGCCACCTTGAGCGCCGCCGAAGCTGATTTACAGAGAGCGAGAGCTAATTTAGATTTAGCGGAAAAAAACCTAAAAAGAGCCGAATTTCTGGTCAAACAAGGCGCACAGCCCCAACAGGACTTAGATGATCGCCGCCGCGACATTCAGGCCGCCAAGGCAGAAGTAGAAGCCCGGTCTCAAAATCGTGATGCGGCCCGTCAACAGGTGACGGCGGCTAGAGCTACCCTACAGGCAAACCAAGAAGCATTAAATATCGCCATTCAAAACGAATTAGCCTCACGGCAACAGGTGGCGGCGGCAGCGGCAACAGTGAACAGTCGTCAAGCGGCGGTAGCCAGCGCCGAGGGGCAATTAGGGGCGACGCGTCAGAATTTAGTTTTTAACACCATTACCGCCCCGATTGATGGTTTTGTCGGCGATTTTAATCAAAGAAAAGTCGGCGATATTATCTCCCTGGGTGAAGAATTAACCTCGTTGACTAACAATAAAACTTTGGAACTAAATGTGCAGATTCCCGTGGAATTACAACCGCGTCTGCGCGTCGGGTTGCCCGTGGAAATTATTAATCCCGATGGCAGTGCCGGGGTTCGCGGTCAAGTAACTTTTATTTCCCCCACCGTTTCCCAAGCTACCCAATCGGTTTTAGTGAAATTTGCCTTTACTAATGATGGCAGTCTTCGCAATAACCAATATGTGCGGACGCGGTTAATTTGGGATCAAAAACCGGGGGTATTAGTTCCCACCACGGCAGTGACTAGCATCGGAGCGCAAAATTTTGTTTTTGTGGCCGAAAAAGAAAAGGCTAAAGAAGGTCAAGAAAATGCCAAGGAGCGTTTAGTGGTCAGACAAAAACCAATTCAAGTCGGCACGATTCAAGGGCAAGCTTATCAGGTTATTTCTGGAGTAAATGCCGGGGAAAGAATTGCTATTAATAATATTCTTTCTCTCCGAGATGGTACAGCTATAACTGTTAGTCAGCAGTAATTTTTATGAGTAATTCGATTACCGTTCGTCCCCTGTCAGCGCAACTAATTACCGCCGAGAGTTTCCGTCCCTACGGTCAATTAATAACCCCTAGTCATGATGGAAAACCGTTTGATGAAAGCGATGCACAACTGCATTTAAAAAACGGTGTGCCACGCTTTTATATTATGCGTTTACAGACTCGCGGACGTAAGTTTAATCGAATTACTCGTCATAATCAATGTACCCAATGTCTTGGTTCTTTGGGGGGACAAGAGTGGTTTTTAGGAGTGGCCCCCCCTAGTCCTCATCCTCAACCGGATTTAGAAAAATTAAAGGTTTTTCGCATCCCCGGGGACTGTTTTATTAAATTAGAGGTGGGAACTTGGCACGCTGGCCCACTTTTTGATCAACCGGCGATCAATTTTTATAATCTCGAATTGAGCGATACTAATATTGTCGATCATTTTACCTATAATTTTGCCCAAGAGCAGTCAATAGAATTCGAGATTGTTGATTGAAAAAAATAATTTTTTTACTTAACTTTTCGCATTCCTTTAGATAGATAGGCAACGAAAAAAGCTAACACTCCTGTCATTCCTACCTCAAAATAATTGGCCATGAGAATAGCAGTAAAAAAAAGGAGCAAGATAATTAATATAGTCCGCTTTTGTTCAGATAATTTCATCTCTAATTGCCTCTAATTCGGTTTTAATACTTAATGGTTGATAACCCAAAGAAAAAGCAAGAGAACTATCAAGAGAAACATCCTGCGGACGCGGCGCAATCATGGGAACATCGCACTGTAAACAGGGTTTTATTTGTTCTCTGGGAAGGTTAAAAACTGCCGCCATTAGTAAACCAAATTGATAACGAGAAACTCTTTCTTTACCCCCCAGATGAATAATCCCTTGCACTTTTTTTAATGCCAAAAGTAAACCATTCACCGCACTATTAACCCCAACAGCAGTACGATATTCATCAGTAAATAGAGATAATTCTTTTCCCTCTTGGAGGGTTTTTAAAAAGGGTTGCAGAAAACTATTAGCGGTGGGAGAAGGGGAACCAAACATCAACGGCATTCGACAAATAGCCGCCCGAGGATATATTGCTAAAATACCCTTTTCTGCCGCTACTTTTTGCTCACCATAGACACTGACGGGAGAAACGGTATCATTTTCGGAATAGGGGGCATTTTTACCATCAAAAACTAAATCGGTAGAGGTAAAAACTAGCGGTATTTGATATTGACTACATAAACGGGCAATTTCTAGAGAAGCTGTCAGATTAATTGCCTCGGATGCTTGGGGAAATTCTTGACAGAGATTCGGTTTTGATTGGGCAGCCGCATGAATTACCGCGTCGGGTTTAATCTGTTGAAAAAGTTCTCTAACTGCGGCTAAGTCTGTTAAGTTAATTTTAATTAAATTCGGTTCATTACTATTGACATTGTGATTAAAATATGTACCAAAACTTGCCCAAGATGAGCGAGTTTTTTGGTAAATATGCCAACCTAAAAACCCACTAACTCCAGTGATTAACAGCGTTTTCATAGTTTAGAGATTAAATCCTTTTTCGTAGGCTAAAAACTGCACTTGCGGTTCCAAAGGTTCACTAACTAAACCAATTCCTGCAAATCCCCATCGCTGCATCAGTCCCTTTAATTGTGTTCCTGAGAGAGTTTCCACAGAAAAATTATTGGCTAAATCCTGAGCATGGGTATTGATATAACTTAAAGCATCGTAGGATTCTTTAAACAGAAGCAGATAACTAGCTGGAGTTTCGCTTTCACCTTTTCTCAGACGCGCTACTAGGTATTGTCCGTCTTGTTTTGACCTGAGTAAATAATGTGTAGTTGCTAACATAGTTTATTAAGTGAAAAGTGAAAAGGAAAAAAGGGGTTGGGTGGGGGTACATCCCATTTTTGTAAATCTACTGAGTTGGGATTTTTAAAGGGAAACTATCTTCTAAAATTGGTTATTACTTCCGATTTTACCACTCAATCCAAGCCTTTGGGGGGTTCTACCCCCCAAACCCCCCGCGCATTAGTTTTTCGGTGGGATGCTTACACGCAGCTGCTGATACATCTGTAATAATTTAAGGGTCACTGATAATTGCTGATTGTCCCTATTTCTGCAAATGTGAGATGCACCCGTTGGGTAGTGGGAAATTTAGCTGAAATTTCCCTATCACCCTACTTTAAATCCTCCAATTTAATCCTAGGATCTACAGCTTTGAGAAGTAAATCAGCCAGAAGATTACCGATAATCAACATAGTAGCACCCATCATTAAACTGCCCATAACTAAATATAAATCTTTAGCCGTCACAGCTTGCAGAATTAAACGACCTAATCCGGGCCAGTTAAAGAAAAATTCGGCGATAAATGCCCCACTTAACAAACTGGAAAATTCAAAGCCCAAAAGAGTTATCAGGGGATTAATAGCATTGCGTAAAGCGTGGACATAGATAACTTTATTTTCTGGTAAACCTTTCGCCCTTGCGGTTTGAATATAATCCTGTCGCAGAACATCTAATAATTGTCCCCGCATCAATCTTTGTAATCCTGCAAAACTGGTAACTGTCAGGGCAATAGTTGGTAAAATCATGTGCCAAGCGATATCTAAAACTTTACCGATAGGGGAATATTCCGAATAGTTAATACTGGTCATATCACCCACTGGTAAAAGCGGCGAGACATTTTGGGCGAGAATTAGCAGTAAAAGGGCAGTGATAAAACTGGGGAAACCTTGACCAAGATAACTGATAACTCGGAAAAATTTATCGATAAATTGGTTTTGTTTGACGGCGCTGAGAATGCCCAAGGGAATTGCAATCGCCCAGGTTAAAATGATGGAAGTCAAAGACATTAATAACGTCGCTGGAATTCTTTCCAATAATAGGGAAGACACGGGACGAAAATAGGTAAAACTCAGACCAAAATTAAACTGAGTTACCACTTGCCACAACCATTTAAAATACTGGACAATCGGCGGGTCTTTTAAACCAAAAAGGGCAATATATTGTTCTTTAGTTTCCTGACTAATCTTGGGATTAAGGTCAAGCAAAGCTAGAAAACCGCCGGGGGTTAATTGGATAATAGCGAAACTCAAAGCCGAGGCCAACAAGAGAGTTAATAAACCCTGGAGAACACGCTTGACAATATATAAAAAAGTTTCGCTAGTTAGGAGAGATTGTAACCCATTAGCACTCGATCGAGCGGTTGCATCCTTATAATTATCATCAGTCGCCGTCATAAGTAATCGTGCCAAGTTAATTTCCTAGTGGGGACTCCAATTCAGGAGACAAGAGATAAATAGTCGTGCAGAATTAATTGCCATTTTTGAGATAGGCACTCTTGCAAGAGTGTTAGCGAAATGTGTAATTAATTCTGCTTGGGTACTTAAAAAAACCTAATAATCGATGAGGGTAATAATCGGTAAATCGGGTAATTTTTCCCGACCACCGAGGTCGATTAACTCGATGATAAAGGCAAATCCTAACACCTCGCAACCAATTTTTTCTAATAAATTGGCCGTTGCTTTTGCCGTTCCTCCCGTCGCGATTAAATCATCGACAATTAAGACTTTATGATGGGATGCCACCGCATCTTGATGAATTTCGAGGCTATCGCTTCCGTATTCCAAATCATACTCAATACTGTGAACGGCGGCGGGTAATTTGCCCGGTTTCCGGACAGGAATAAATCCCGCTTCTAATTGGTATGCTAAAGGAACACCAAAGAGAAAACCCCGCGATTCCATACCGACAATGTAATCGGGGGATAAACCGTAATCGCGACACTTTGCCGTTAGGGTATCGATCGTGTAACGTAATCCTTGGGGATGATTGAGTAGGGTAGTAATATCGCGGAAGACAATACCCGGTTTGGGAAAGTCGGGAATATCGCGAATCAGTGATTTCAGATCCATTCGGTTTCCGTGTCTCGTAAAATGGGGGACAGCTATCTATACAATACAATTTACAATATCCTGACTCGATCGCCCTTGTGTTTTAGTTCTCCTATATCATGACCTCTACTAGCCTAACGCCCGAATCTACAGCATCAGTCCCAGAAAAACCAGTTATTTTAAGCGTTTTACCCGATTTTCCGATTGCCAGTCAGCAATGCGCCCTACATCTCCAACAGCATATCGATTTAATGCTATTAGCGTTGGAATCCTTAGAAGTCGGTGCTGGGGAGGCCTTGTTAGTCCTCTGTAAAGAACTAGGACTCGATAAAATTGTCAGAAACCGGATTATTTTCTGGCGCTTACGCTGTACTAATCCCTGGCGAATTTCCTACACTCTCGACCGTCTCAGCCTTGACCAAGCAAAAGCTTTAGTTATCATTGCCAGTTATCGGGCCAAACCCCTAGCTATATCCATCCGACAATTACTGTTAGCGCGGCAACAGATGGAATCAAAGGGTTTACCCGTGGATAATAATTTTCTTTTATCAGAATACCTAGAACGATTTCGCTCCAATTTTCGCAGTCGCATGAACCCCCGCCGGGCCAAAGTATCGGTTTATCTAACCGATGAAAATGCTTTAAATGAACTGGCTTTATCCCTCCTCGATCAGTTATTATTTTGTACTGGTACGACGGGAATGCAGCGGTTTTGGATTAGTTTATTTGATGGGGAGATAGTGTAAAAATGAGAAGACAGTATAGCTTGCCCAATTGTACCCTGATTCTCGATGGTTTCGGCGATGATTTCGCCCCAGCTAACCCCGGTGATAGCCGACCTTTACTCTCAATTTTGACTAACGTAGAATGTCGGTTAGTCGGGGCCAATAAAGTCCTGCAAGGTGGTCGGGTTTTCTTGGAAAATTTGGTACAAGCGGTCAGTCAGTATGCCCAAGAATTTTTGAGTGGTGTTCGTCATCCCCAAGATCCCGTCCATGAACCAGATCATGTGTACCTAGAAAAGATTGACCAGAATCTCCATCGTCTGGTCTGGTATCCATCAACGGACTTGAATATCCCAGAAAGTCCAGTCAAGATAGAAATCAGTACCGTGCAGTTATTCGATTTAATAGAAGCGATTGACCAATTTTTTGCCGATACTCGCACTTTACCTGACCTAACCCTGAAATTACAGCCAGTTTCCCGTCGCTACCATAAGGTTAATGAATCGGTGGCCAGTCGAACAGTGCCTTTTTTGGCGGGATTAGGCAGTCTTGTCGCTTGCGCCCTACTTTTCTATCTTTTACCCGTCCCCCAAGTCCGTAAACCCGAAAATCCCCCCATTCCCGCCGCTTCTCCCAGTCCCACCGTCCCCACTAATCCCGTCCCCCCTCCCAGATAAAATTAGGACCTTGCGCTTTTCCCCACACCCTACACCCCACACCCCACACCCCACACCGTCTCAGTTTTTAGAGAAAGTACCCGAAAAAAAACCGGATCTTTTTTGCACAAGTTAGAAAAATTGTGTTATACTGGTAAATCTGTGAAGGTTTTTCGATAGGGAGTATTGAAAAAAAAATGACCAAACTGGGAACCCATTTGATTGTCGATGCTTGGCAAGTACCTGCTGACCTCCTCAACGATCCCGAGCGCATTCGTCGCGCTATCCTCGATGGAATTACGGCAGGAGAAGCAACGCTGATCGATTTGTGTGTCCACCAGTTCAGTCCCCACGGAGTTACCGCGACGGCGACTTTAGCTGAATCTCATATCGCGATCCACACCTGGCCTGAACACGGCTATTTCGCCGCCGATTTATTCTTCTGTGGTGCCGGCAAACCCGTGGTTGCCATGGAAATTTTGACCAAATCCCTGCAAGCAGGTGAGATTAAAGTGCGGGAACTAACCAGAGGATTCCCCAGTCCTGGGGCAGTTTATGAAAGCAAAAAGGAAGAACCCCTGAAGTCTTCCCTGGTTATGGCCTAATTTTTAGGGCCGGCCTCGATAATAAGTTAGCATCACTGGCGATCGCCTAGACTGAAATCGTGATCAGGATAACCTTTGTTTTTATCCTCGCTCTCTTTCCCTCTCTCATTAGTCTCTGGTTAATTGACCGATCCCAACAGAGATTAAGTAACCGTTTGAGAAGGATTCGCCATCGTCACGAATACAGCCCGGTGATTGCCGGTGATTTTTTGTCAATCCCTGTAGAGACAGAAAATAAACCGGCATTTATAGGTGATCTTAGTTGTCGTTTTAATGCCTATTCCCCCCATTTGCGTTGTGCGGTTAATCCCACCGGTCCCTGTGAAGGTTGTCGGCAGTACGAAGCTAAAACTGGCACAGTATAAGCGGCTTGAGCTTCCAAAAAGTTCCCTATTTGCTATCCTTAAAAATCATCGCTATCGCAATTGAGGAGTGTGGGAAGAATGGCGTTCAAACGAAATTTGACCCTCTTAATCATCGGATTAGGATTAACTTGTTTACCCGTATATCCGGCCCAAGCTAACCAAATCAGCACCGTCACCCCGAATACGGCGGCCAATCAAACTCTCGCTACCCATTTGGTCTTAAAACTGAAAGAGAGAAAAGTTTACGTTTATCAAGATAAGCAAGTTTTAGCACAATTTACCGTCGCCGTCGGCAAAAAAGGCTGGGAAACCCCCACAGGTAAATTCGAGGTGCGGGAATTAGTTCGCAATCCTGTCTGGAAAAGTCCCTGGACAGGAAAAGTCAGCACCCCCGGTCCCAATAGTCCACTAGGGGAAAGATGGATCGGTTTTTGGAGTGACGGCAAAAATTCCATCGGTTTTCATGGCACCCCCGCGGAAAATTCCCTCGGTAGTGCCGCTTCCCATGGTTGTGTGCGGATGCGGAATCGGGATGTAAAAGTGTTGTTTGATTTAGTCCGCATGGGAACCCCCGTCATCGTTCAACCTTAATTCTGGCAGGTATTTTTTTAAGATAGGCAGGTCTTCCGGACGATCGATATCGGCTAATTTAGGCAGATAAGCGGTTTTTAAAGCCAGTTTAGCGGCGATTGTCTGGGTTTTTGCCAGGACTTCCCCCGTTCCCCAGGGAATATCATCAAAAAGCTCTGGAAAGACCTGTTTTAAAGCAATTAGGTAGTATCCTCCATCTAACGCCGGCCCTAAAACCATATCCTGGGTTTTTAGGGTTTCAAAGGCTGCTAAAATCTGTTTTTCCCCGATTTCTGGGCAATCTGTGCCAATAATAGCGATCGCTGTCATCCCTTGAGCAAAACCATCGGCAAAAGCATTTTGCATCTTTTCTCCTAAGTCTTTTCCCTGTTGAGAATGATAGCAATAATGCACACCTAACCAAGTACGCATTTTTTCCTCGCTGCCGCCATGGTAGTAAATGATCAGAGAGAGAAAATTCCTCAAACCCGCTAATTTACTGAGAGTATATTCGGCCAGTTTGCGGTGTAATTCTTCGGCTCCCTCGGCTGCCAAGGCTGGAATCATACGGGTTTTTACTTTCCCCAATTCCGGATAACGGGTAAAAATAATCAGTTGTTGTCTCCAGTCCACGAGTGATTGCGACGATGATATTAATTATTAGTTTTAGCCTACTGTCAGTAGGAGGCAAGAAACCCAATAAAACAGGCTTTAATGGCAAATTCTCCTCAAATATGCCTGAATCGCTCTCTGGGTAGGCAACTCACATAAAGTTCATTTTGTCAAGGATTGTTAAGATGCGCTTACCCTGCTTATTCCCCTAATTCCCGTAAAATCTGCATCACTTTTTCATAAGTTGCCATATTATACTGTTGGCGGAATAATATAGCTGCTTGTTCTAGATCAATTTTGGCTTTTTCGGTTTGTTTTAATTTGGCATATAAAAGACCACGACTACGGACTATAGTAATCATAGCCTGACGGGGTGACAAAGAAGACTGAAATCCTTATGATAAGCGAAGTGTAGCAAAATGTGGTAAAAAAAGAAGTTGCTATCCTGGCAACTTCAGAAGAATCAACCAAATGTTACCAGAAAATTACCAAAATCATCTAGTCACACAAGTCAATAAAGCGCAGTACCTAATTCTATCTATTTTAGTACAATTGCTTCAGAGCTACCGATGAGTCAGCCTAGAAGAATTAGCAAATAAATTCCCTTCACCCATTTTGTGGGAAAGCCGCCGCAAGAAATTACCAAGATTTTTGGACTTACCCAACCTAACAATAGAAGCTATTTGGCTACCGATTATCTTAAATTATATCAGGGAAAGCTATCCAGTAAATGCGCTCTTACATATAGCCATAGATAGAACCAAATGGAAACGGATAAACTTGATGATGGTAAGCCTAATTGTTGAAAGGAGAGCGATACCGATATATTTTGAATTGTTACCTCACCAAGGAAATAGTGATGCCTCTACACAAGAGGAGATATTGAGTCGAATATTGCCGCTATTAAAAGACTATAAGAAAGTAGTTTTAGTTGACAGAGAGTTTTGCTCAGTAGATTTAGCCAAATGGCTAAGAACCCAAGAAAAGAACTATTTTTGCCTGAGATTAAAGAAAAGTGAATATGTTAAGCAGGAAAAAGAAGTTTGGGAAACCTTGGAAAAAATCGGGCTTGCTCCTGGAATATCGCTATATTTGAAAGTAGTTAAAGTTACTAAAACTGGTTCTTCGGTTTGTGTTATGTAATGGACGGGAGTTATAAGGGATGGAACCCTTATCCGGCACGGTTTTGAGTAAATTGACTTTCTCCTCCTGTCGCTTCCAGAACAATCAGGTTGATCGTGTAAGATTTTAGGGTCTCGACCAGTTTAGATATGTCCTCCTCTGTGTTATTGACTTTCATGGCTTTACCGAGGGGACGGAGGTAAACATCTAGGGTCGCTTTACTAATGTCAATGCCCACCCATTGAGAGATATTTTCCCTGATTGGACTTACCTAAATTTGCCGAATTGATGGTTATTTTTGAGAGCATCCCCTTGATTTTACTCATCCTTACCCGATCCGGTCTCTTAGCTTAACAATTGATTGTTTTCGCGTATCTATCGTTGCTAATTCAATTTCACTGAAAAAATATGAGGCAATTAAAATAATTTTTATTCGGGTAGATTCCTTAACTAGAAAGACTTTTGGTCTTGAGATAATATTAGGTCGAGGTTAATAACTTTTGTCTGTCAAATATTAGCGACGCTTGAGGGAAACCCAACCACACCAATGTCGTCAAGAATGTTGGGTTTCCCTCAAACCATTGAATCGAGCAGTTTTCTCCTAAGTATTAAATCGCTCAACCAAACCTACAAGCTTCTATCTGATAACTGATAACTGATAACTGATTAAGACTTCACTCCCAAGTTAAAGAAAATCGTTCCCCGACGCACAGAATTTTCGCTACCTTGGCTGCTAATAGTAAGAGAACGCAGATTATTA
>SFCA01000194.1:0-13818 GCA_007095475.1 Microcystis aeruginosa Ma_QC_C_20070703_M131
AGTCGATCCTTGTACAGCAACATTTTTGAAGATTATCAACTACTAATAAATAATTAACTGAAAGTCCCTCCCATTATTGTTTCTATCGTTTGTTTTCGGATTTATGCAAGAGGTCTAATATTCAGAACGTTTCTGGATAGTACGACTATTCGGTATGTTATTCAGAAATATTCTGGCTATAATCGGAAAATATAAGGAAAGTTTCTTGCTATCACCCTCTATAGGGTGATTATCCCGAAAGTTTCAGCTTTTTGTCCCGTCGAAGTTGACTAGGCGGAAAATGTCAGTATAATCAATAGTTAGACCTCAAATCAGGAACTCAAACAACTTACACTAAGGGGAACAAAGTAGATGGGAAACCTCAGATTGCGGAATTGCACGACTTACCAACTGGAGTATCACAAGATTTTGGCTGGAAGTAGGAGCCACTTTGTTGCCCCAGGAGGAGAGGGCGCAGATATTAAATCGCAACCTATACTCTGAGAGTCTCACAGGTTGGTGGCGGTAGTTCTGCGAAAAGAGATGCTGTCAATCCAAGCGGTACTTACTATGTAGTTGCGACATCATCTGGTATCCAAATTTTGACAGAGGATCAAATTAAAGGTTTTGGGCAGAATGAAAGCAACCCTTACATTGAGAATTGGCTTGCGGATCACATTGATGCTAACTGCAAAGTAGAATGGAAGCTGATCCAAAGCGTACAGAATTCTGCAATTGATCAAAGTTTTGAGATTACGGAGTTTGTAGGAGTCAAACGTGAATCAACTACAACAGATCGTCTGACTATAAGTAGTTCTAATACTGTTAGCTTGGGTTTGGAAGCTGGCAAAAAAATCAGAGCGGGTGGAGAATTTACATTTAAGGAACTGGAATTAACTGGAAGTATTGGATACGAAAATCGTACTGAGCGAGAGACATTCCACGAATCTATGAAGCATGAAGAAATTTATCATTCAAAAGAGATCAAGAGGAAATTTGATCTTAAAAAGGGTGATTCTCTTTTTGTATGGCAAATTGTAGCCAATGTATTTGGTAATCTAGTTTATCTTGACCACATTGCCTATACAAGCAAAGGTGAAGGGGCACCTACAGAACCTAAGTTCGATGATGTTAAATTGAGCCTCGAAGTATGGCGGTAGGCGAGGGAAAACGTGATCTTTCAAGGGCAGATGTCTTTGCATTCCTGAAAAACACAAAAAATTTGTGTATACAGCTTCCTTGACAGACGGTATTTCGTTCTTTTCAAGATCAAAAACATCATCCTTAATGTTGTTATACAAGGTCTAACAATTCAAATGCAGCGGACGGCTAAGAGCTACTAGAACTAAATTCAGGTTCTTTTACCGCCGCTGATTTGAGCCGTTGGGCTGCTTCTTGTTGTCGGTGAGACATTACTCGAAGGTTTTCTGTTTGAGTCAGGTTTAAGAGCAAAGGCATGGGTTGACTGCAATTGCAGGCTTGATTCGATCCGCTATAATTAACGCACTACCTTTTCTATAAGGGGTACACCACACCTTTCCGAGTGATGGGGCTAAGAGGCAGGTTAACACGACTATCGAGAGGTAGTCCGCTGTGTGGGCAATCGGGTTAATTCCTTAGTCTTTGATCCCTACTGTTATTTTTCCTGCAAAGGAAGAGTAATGCCGGTTCACGAGATCCGGAGGAAGACAGTGTTAAAGGGAAGTAAGCTCAATGGCAACGGGCAGCATAAACCAAATCAGTCACTTCGGTCTTTTTGCCAAAGACTAAAAGTGAGTATTAAGCGGCTAGATCAAACTTCTCGATCTTGTTATCGAAGATTCAGGTTGATTATCAGGCGTTTTTTACCCTTTCTACAGGCTGTAGCTGCGTTGATTGCGATCGCTAAATCTCTAGGGTTCTTGTAGCCCAAGTTAAGTTCGCAAGGCAAGGGAGATATTATTTCTCAATCTTGTCTTTAACATTAGTAGAGGAAGAATAATGTTAACACTTGAACAACTCGAAGTTGCTATCCTCCAGCTTTCACCTAATGATTTTAATCAGCTTTTAGAATGGTTCTTTGATTTAGATTATCAGCGTTGGGACGAACAACTTGAGAATGATATTGCTGCTGGCAAATTGGATAATTTGGCTAAGGAAGCACTGGCTGACTTTGAGGCGGGGCATTACCGGACAATTTAATGCATTTTACGACTCGTAGATTTTGGCAGTGCTATGACTCCTTACCTGAACCTATCCAGCAGGTAGCAGATGAAAATTATGAATTATTGAAGGCTGACCCATCCCATCCGTCGTTACATTTCAAAAAAGTCGGAAAGTATTGGTCGGTTCGGGCAGGTCGAGGTCATAGGGCATTGGGAATAGAAGTGGAGCGCGGCATTTTATGGTTTTGGATTGGCACACATGCAGAGTATGAAAGGTTAATTAAAAGCCAGTAGCGACGGCAGCCCAACACTGCGTTGGTGCGGACGGTAGATAAAACTTGGTCAAGTTGCTGAGATTATCTGCCGCCGCTTATCTTAGTCGTTAGACTTCAATAGGAGATAACGGTGAAGAAAGGAAAGGTAGTTTGTACCACTGTAGTCACATCACTCATCATTTCTGAATTGTGTTTTTTAGCTCCCCTCCAATCCCCACAGCTTTTGCAAGATAAGGTTCTATTCTTGAGCAATATAGAAGCGTGCGAGAATAAATTGATCATAAGCGATCTGTAGTTATTTCATTACTTGTGACAAGCGGCTGATCAATCCCCCAAAACCGATCGCCTCATCACAATTTTTGTTGCCAAAGATCCTCTTTTTTGGCTAAGTTGGGTAAAATCAGGAGGAGTTAACCAAAAAAATCAAGAGAAAAAAACGTGCTGGGATCGTCCTTCCATCTTAATCGTCTTTTTAAAAAGCCGCTAATTGCCTGTCTTTCGTCCTGTGTGGCCGTTTTGCTACCGATCCCAGTGTTAGCGGCAGCAGTGGCAGTGTTAAAAAGTCAGGAAAATGCCAATCAATGGACAGATATCACCGAACGTTTGCAAAATGTTGGGGTTAATTACTGTATTCTCCAGAGTAACCAGTGGCAAAGCGACGCGGATTTAAATAAAATTAGCGTTCTCATCATCCCCAACGTTGAGACTATTTCCGGTTTACAAGCTGGTGTCTTGAGTCGTTGGCTGAATCGCGGTGGTAAAATTATCGTCACCGGTCCGGCGGGGAATCTTTCGGAACCTGCTGTGCGTAATCAATTGCGATCGCTATTTGGGGCTTACTGGGCCTATCCCCACTCCCAAGCTTACACCCTGCGGCCGACTAATTTGGGTGAACTGAAAAACCAAAAACCTTTAGCCAGCAGTCTCCTCGGTGGCGTGGTTATCCCCACGGGAGTTAATAGCCAAACCGTTGCCGTCTGGGGGGCGCGCAACAATCCCCCCGCCGTTGTCCTCAATAATAACTCGATCTTTCTCGGTTGGCGCTGGGGCAGCAATGCCGTTGCTAATCTCGCCCTCGATAGCGCTTGGCTAGAAACCGCCCTGCAACGCTACGGCATTAATCGCAGTTCTTCTCCTAGCACAATTGCGCCCTATTGTCAAGGGCAATCAACAATAGTTAATAATATTAATAATACCCCAACAGCGATCTCGCGTAGCGAGCGCATTGCGATCGCACCCCGTCGCCCTCTACCCCAGATTACAGAAAATCCCCCCAGTGAAACGGCGAGATTAAGTCCGAATACCGAGGCAATTCCCCCGAGAGCAAGTCTAACTCCTCAACAAATTAGCCAGATGACGGCGGAATTGCAGGGATTAATCGGGCGTTATGGGGTGACGCTCTTAGCTTTAGAAGCCAGTAATAGTAATATATCCAATACTGATAAATCCTTAGCACAAGCATTTCATAATCGTGGGAAAAATTCCAGCGCATCAGATACAGCCAGACGATTCCGTTTAGCCCTAGAAAATGCCCAAGGAACCTTAAATAATTTTCAGAATTTAATCGCCCAGGGTTCCTATACGCAAGCGCGGGAATTTTGGTTACAAGCGCGGCGAAATCTTTGGGATAATTATCCCACTAATCGACAATTTGCCCAACCAGAAATACGGGCAATGTGGTTAGATCGAGGCACGATCGTAGAAGCTAAAAATGAGGAGGATTTAGCTAAAGTATTTGATCGCATGGCGGCAGCGGGTATTAATGTGGTCTTTTTCGAGACAGTTAATGCTAGTTATACTATTTATCCCAGTCAAGTTGCCCCCGAACAAAACCCTTTAACTAGAGGTTGGGATCCCCTCAAAGTTGCCGTTAAATTAGCCCATGAACGCAATATGGAAATCCACGCCTGGGTGTGGGTTTTTGCGGCGGCTAATCAAGCTCATAATAAAGTATTAGAGCAACCATTAGATTATCTCGGTCCAGTTTTATCCCGTAATCCCGATTGGGGGGCAACTAATAAAAGTGGTGGTTCTTTTGATTACAGTCAAGGCACGAAAAAGGCCTTTTTTGATCCTGCTAATCCCGACCTACAGAACTATCTTTTATCTCTTTACGAGGAGATTGTCAAGAATTACGATGTGGATGGCTTGCAGTTAGATTATATTCGCTATCCCTTCCAGAGTCAAGATTCTAATCAAACCTATGGTTATGGTAAATCCAGCCGTTGGTTATTTAAACAAATGACGGGAGTTGATCCAATTACTTTAAATCCCCGGGGTGCTTTATGGGAACAATGGACTAGCTTTAAAATCCGTCAGGTTGATACTTTTGTTTCGCAGGTTTCTACTCGTTTAAAACAGATTCGCCCCCAATTAAAAATGTCGGCGGCGGTGTTTCCCCTAGAACAAAAAGAACGGTTATATCGTATTCAACAAAACTGGGAAGAATGGGGACAAAATCAATGGATAGACCTGATCTTTTTAATGACTTATGCTCTCGATACCGGGACTTTGGAAGATAAAACCCAGTCTTTATTTGATCGGCAAATAGCAGGAAATGCTCTGATTATACCCGGTATCCGTCTGTTAAAAGTACCCGATCAAGTCACGATCGATCAACTACAATTTATTCGTAATCTTCCCACTTCGGGATTCGCTCTTTTTGCCACAGAAAATCTCAATCCCAACTTGCAAACAATTCTTAATCGCATTCAGGGATCGATAATTACCAAAAAAACCGAACCTTTACCCCACCGTCAACCCTTCAAAACGGCGGCGGCGAGGTTTAATTCCCTGCGTCAAGAGTGGAGTTTTTTAATAATAAATAATTTATGGGCAATGGAGGAGGGAACCTTAAAAAATTGGGGGCAAGAAGTGGACGAAATGGCTAATCTATTAGAACAATTGGCTAATAATCCCAGCCCTCGCAATTTGACTTTAACTCAAAATGCTTTAAAGCGATTTAGCTATAAATTTAAATCTGTGATGTCCAGACAAAAAGATTTATCTGCCTATCAAATACAAGTCTGGGAAAATCGCCTCGCCACCCTACAAAGTCTCTTAAGTTATGGTCAAATGGTTGAGTTTTAATTAGGATTTACTGAAAAAGTTTGTCGGTGGGGCTAGGAGAGAGGAGACTCCGAGACAGTATTCAGGAGTTGAGAGTTGGGGTTTTAGGGTTTTGGGGTATTAGTTGAAATTCCCCTATCTCCCCACACCCCACACCCCACACCCCACACCCTCTTGTCAGAGGCCCGCCGGAATATGTAACAATTTATAGGAGAAACCCCCAAGCAAATTTAACGAGAAAAACATGGCAGCTACAATTAAGAAAGGAGCTTTAGTCCGCGTGGTGACGGGAAACCTAGAAAATAGCCTCGAAGCCCTAGCCAGCGATCGCCGTTTACCCAGTTATATGTTCAACTCGACAGCAGAAGTCTTGGATGTAAAAGATGATTACGCTTTGATTAAATTCTATGTTCCTACCCCCAGTGTGTGGCTAAAGCTCGAACAACTGGAACCCGTCTGATGAGGATATTGCCTCATCCATAAATCATGGTTGACTTCTACGATAAACCCCTCCCCTGTCAATCGCCCCGAGTCTCGGTTATTGGTGCCGGCAACGTCGGACGCACCCTGGCCCAACGCATCGCCGAAAAAAACCTCGCCGATGTGGTTCTCCTCGATATCGTCAATGGTTTGCCCCAGGGTATTGCCCTAGATTTGATGGAAGCTCAGGGCATAGAACTGCACGACAGCGAGATTATCGGCACTAATAACTATGAAGACACGGCAGGCTCGAATATTGTCGTGATTACGGCTGGATTAGCCAGAAAACCGGGCATGAGTCGCGATGATCTCATGAATGTCAATGCCAAAATTGTCGTCGAGGCCGCCACTAAATGCCTCAAGTATTCTCCAGAGGCCATTTTTATCGTCATCACTAATCCCCTTGATGTGATGACCTATCTAGTCTGGCAAGCAACTGGTTTACCCCCCCAAAGAGTGATGGGAATGGCCGGAGTCCTCGATTCTTCCCGTTTACAAACCTTTATCGCCATGGAATTGGGGGTTAGTACCGCCGACGTTCATGCTATGGTTTTGGGTGGTCACGGTGATTTAATGTTACCCCTACCCCGTTACTGTACCGTCAGTGGTGTGCCGATTACCGAATTGATGGACGAGATAACGATTAATCGTTTAGTGGAGAGAACTCGCAACGGTGGGGCTGAAATCGTCAAATTACTGCAAACTGGCGGCGCTTATTACGCCCCTGCTTCCTCTGCCTGTACCATGGTCGAGACGATATTGAGAAATCAATCCCGTTTACTGCCGGCGGCAGCCTATCTTAAGGGTGAATACGGTTTACAGGATGTTTATCTGGGGGTTCCCTGTCGCTTAGGATGTCGGGGTGTGGAAAGTATTCTGGAAGTGCGTTTGACCGATGCTGAACGTCTGGATTTACACACTTCTGCCGCCTCAGTTCGTCAAAATGTTCATTTAGCCCTTGACAGTCTCAAGGTTTTGATGTAGTTAATACAACTCATATTTTAAGAGGGTACAGGGCAAAGAACCGTTATACAAGGGAGTGCGACGGGAAGAACGCAGACCGATTTGTTTAGTCAGTTCTTTGTTTCCCGATAAAATATAGGCTGTCCAACCCTTAAACCTCTGTTTTAAGACATCACCGAAGGATTTATATAGGGTCCCTAATTCTTCGGTATTGCCCAATCTTTTGCCGTAAGGGGGATTACAGAGAATAATCCCTCGATCGCTCGTCGGTTCTAAGTCGGTGATGCTTTGCAAGCTAAAATTAATATGGTCCTGCACTTGACAAAAATAGGCGTTATCCTCGGCCTGATGCAAAACCTCGTAATCGGCATCACTAGCATAAATTGGCGCATTTAGCTGAAATTTTTGTTTTTCTTTAGCTTCCTTAACCAAAGATTGCCATAAATGCGGTTGATAGTCTGGCCATTTCTGAAATCCGAACTGGGAACGGGATAAACCGGGGGCAATATTTAAAGCTTTTAACGTCGCTTCGATGACAATGGTTCCCGAACCACAAAAAGGGTCTAAAAGCGCCATATCATCCTGCCATGCCGATAATTCTACCAAAGCAGCGGCGAGACTTTCTTTCAGAGGTGCGACTCCCATGGCCCGATGATACCCGCGACGATGCAAACTGTGACCAGAACTATCTAAACTAAGCACACAGAGATTTTTCTCGATATGAGCGTTAATTTGCAGGTCGGGGTTTTCTGTATCCACAAAAGAACGGGGATTCCCCTGTTGACGCTGTTGGTCGATAATAGCGTTTTTGATGCTTAAAGCGGTGTAATGGGTGTGATTGAGGCGATCATTCGTTCCCGTACATTGTACCGCTAAAGTTTCCTCACTGCTGAGATAATCGCGCCAATCAATGGCTTGAATGCCATCATACAGTTCCTTCCCATCCCCACAGGGAATTTCGGCAATGGGAACCAAAACTCGAAACATAATTCTTGACCAAAGATTGACTCGATAGAGTAGGGAGATATCCCCCTGAAAATGGACTCCCGTGAATACGGGTTTCACTTCTTTGGCCCCTAGGAATTCTAATTCCCTAGCGGCAATTTCTTCTAGTCCCCTCGCGGTAGTAGCAAAATAGGATCGAGTCATTTCAGTTATCAGTTTTCAGTTTTCAGTTATCAGGTTTCAGTTATCAGTGACTAGCGCTGGTCGTTGGTAGCTTGAAATCAGAAAGATTGGCTCTCTTGAGTTTGGTGGGTAAAATATATTCTAAGATACAGTTGGGCTGGCGGGGGAGTGGAGCGAACCACAAAGACACAAAGGACACAAAGATCGATCGATCCTATATTAAGTTAAACTCATCATACGGGGAATAAGAGAGCCAAAGATTTTAATTTTTACCCTCTTGTAAATTCCCTATCTCATACGCTCTTTCTTTATCTTGCAGGTAGTCGGCGATCAAATCAAGTTTTTGTTAGGAAATATTAAGGGTTTCTCCCAATCAAGACTAGACAGCATTCTCTGAGAAAATAATGTAGGCGCTCATCATCGTTAGGGAAATTTTTCTTGCGAGTCCCCTGAGCTATATTTGCTAGTTCTGTTTCCCCTATCTCTATATTATCCAGCCAATTCTTAAAATCTTGCTGCCTAATGTACTGCATAAAGTTTCTTGGATTATCTATACATAATTTGAGTAATTCTGGGATATTGTTAACGTCTTTTACTCCACCCTTGTCTAAGTTAAAATAGAAAGGTGGATTATATTCTGTATTTCTAATGTAATTTTTAATTTTATTGAGAAGATTTTTAAAACAATTATTAATAAGTTTATTTAAAAGGTATTGTTTATCTGCTCCTTGTGCTTGCATCGAATCTTTAGTCTTCTGTACTTGATTAGCTAGGTCAAATTCACCTAAAGTTTGCAGTCTCGATTTTAATGAGTCATTTCCTACTATCCCATTAATAGCCTTATTTCTATCATCAATCATTGATTCTACTATTTGATACATTTCCCATACTCTATGGTTAGACTTCCAAAATATTCGTGTACTTTTCACCTCTTTATTTTGTGCGTTAATTCCTTTGTACCAGATTTTTCTTAAACTTCCTTCACCGTCTCTTAACTGGATAATTTTGTTTCCCGTTTTCAATCCCACCACGATAAATATAATTATTGCTAAAAAAACTATCCCTAATATTATTAATAATACAAATAATGATCCGTTGTTAAACATTGTAGCCAATGCTATTTTTAATTCTGCTATGTTGAATATGGAAAAAATACCACCTATATTTGCGACTAATGCAATACCACCAAAAACGACCGTAACCGAATTATCTTCTTCTCTTTGAGTTTTTAAAGTTTGCATATAGCTTTCCCAAACAATAGGCTTCTGACCACTAGGTAAATTATTAAAGTATAAATCATTAATTTTAGGCTCAATATTAGTGGCAATATATCTACTAATTATAAACATTATATAAGTATTTCCATTAACAAGAAGGATGATTAATCCACAAGAAGCGGGAACTATTATTCCTAGAATAATGGCTGAAGTAATTCGTCGTTCAATTGGAATATCATAAAAGTTTTGTCGAGATATTGTTTCTGTTTCTGTGTCTTTTTCTTTAATAACTAACGTCGAGGAAGTTGTATCTGAATTTTTTTGTTTAATTTCGTGACTACTATCCCCTTTTGGATGAGATATTGTCGTTTGTGTTGTTTCTCCTTTTGTCGTTTTTTTTTCTCCTTTTGTCGTTTCTATTGTAGTTGTATTTGTGGGTATTCTAGTAATAGTTGTTGTCTCTTTCATGATGGGAAGATTAGCGATGGGACTGATCCCAATTCCCAGTAAAGTCAAAACTAGAGCGCCTCCGAAGACAATAACATTAGTGCGATTTTGTATGGTTTGTAAAATTTCCGTTCGCAGGGTTTTATACTCCTCCATACACACATCGATCGCTTTATTGATATCGGGTTGATTGTTGTTATTAGGCATTTTTTAACTCCTGGATTTATATATAGTTTTAATTTTATCTGGTCAAATAGAATTACACTATTGGCTTAAACTTTTCTTAATTAGTTCCAAGGCGATTTGTAAATTAGCCTGTGTCCAAAGGAGAGGAGTGGCATCATTAGGAATATATTTTCCCTGTTCTAGATAGTATAATTCGGGACATTTAAACTCACCCAGGGGGGAATCTTTTCCCGTAATTTGTCCGAGAGAACGATTGAAGTAATGGGTTTGTAGGTTGAGGTATTTCTCCTGACCTGTACTCTGGAATTTAAGGGCAAAAATGGCAGAAATAATCGGATCAAAAATACACCATTGTGCTTCTTCGCCTAGGTTTAATCCTCTCCCTTGTTCCTGTAACCAATTTTCCCTTTCCGTCGATACCGTGGTGCGGATTTCTGGGGGAATTAAGCGATAGTCTCGACACCAAAAAGAATCGCCTAAATAGCGACGAATACCGTAATCTCCCTGAAGGTGAACGATAACATTATTAAGAATTTGATCAGCGATATTTGTCTCCACCACTTGTAAGGGATAAATCAAAAAAAGTAGGGCTGCATCATAACTTCTCGCCTGCGCTACTGGTAGAAGACACTCGGCTGGTAAAATACGGTATAAAGCTTGTTCTCCTATCTCAATTAAGTCCGCTAAAAATGCTGGTGTAATCCTGCGATTTTCGGCTGTGAGATTTATCTCTGTCTCGATTAATAACCTTTTTAATTCCCGTAATCCCGCTACCACAACCCCGATGCTAGATGCTTCTATTTTACGGGTTTCTTCCCAGTGACCGCTATCCTCATCCTGCCAATAACTAATTGCTTGAAAATATAAGGGGAATAGGGCAATTGTTTCTAGACAATGGGGGGAAAGCTCAACATATTTTTCCCGTGCTAAACGACAATAAAACCAGAGAAAATAGCCAAGGGCATCATTTTGTGCGTGTTGCCAAACTTGGTCAATTTCCGTCAGTGTACGTCCCTCAAAACGAATATGAGGACGTTCCCTGATCTTTTCAGGATTAACTCGACCTTGGATAATATTAATAAAACGCCTTTGGAACTTTTGAAAATAGTTCATCAAAGTCTGAATATTCTTGACAGCGATCGCTGTCTGTCCGATAATATAGTGAGAATAGGCCAGATAAACGTTATCCCTCAGCCAAACATTGGCATAACCCGTGTATTCTGTCTCATTACTGACTAATGCTGCTGGAAATAAGCCATTTTCCAGATGGGGAAATCTCAAGACATCATTTTCCGACAAAAACGCAGATAATCTCTGAAGATCCCCCAGAGAGTAGCGGTATTTAATGAAATCGAGAATTTTTTCGTTGTGAACAACCAGCATCGGCAAAATACTCAAATAATCTGCTCAAAAACGAATTTATCTCGATAAATTCTACTGAGAAACCCAAAAAATGCGTCTTTGATTAGGATCCCGTCGGGGACTTTGTTCCCCCATGACTTGCCGCGCTTGACTAGGATCGAAGCTGCGAGTAAATTGACCGCGCAATTGATTGACCCGTTCCTCCTTTTCTTGGGCTGCCAAACGCACTTCTTCTAATTTTGTCTGTTGGATCTGTTGGTAAGGTAGCAAACGAGCGATCGCAAAAACTGCCGTGATGGAAAGAGCGCTATAGGCAATAATTCGCATCCAAATCTCGATAACTTGCCATTTTTGGGATTTATTGCCGCTTTTTGGCTTTTTTCTGGGTTTTTTGTCGGTTTGATTTCGTGTTCGTGCGGTCATAGATTTATGAGTATAAGTAAAATTGGTCAGAAAAGTGGCTAATTACTTTCAAGTTACATGCAATCACTGATAACTGGTAACTGATGACTGATAACTGAAAAAACCCCAATCGGTCTATCCTATAGCTAGGTCAGACGGGATCAGGGTTTATTGAAAGCGACTTTACTTATAAAGTTCCGTCGCTAGACGAAAAGCCAAAATCCCGGGGATTAAAGCAATTACCAGAGCGACTAAAACTTGAGTATCAGAAAGCATTGCTGATTATCTCCTCATAAAGATATTCATCCAATACTTTCCGACATCATCGGGGTCCTCTGCATCATTTCGTTACAAGACTTCATATCTCCCCACCCGATGACGGTTATCTCCCCTAGAAAAGAAAGTTGTAAAAGCGTTAATCTGAAGTATTGCCATGATTACATTTATTTTTACCTGCGGCCTCAATGTTAGACTCGCTCCTTGATTCATCTCTAACCCTTAGTCTAAAAACCCCGTTAATTCTGTTGGTTCTCATTGCCCTAGAAGCGGTATTATCAGCAGATAACGCCATTGCTCTCGCTTCCATAGCACAGGGATTAGGAGATCATCAGCGTCAACGTCAGGCCTTGAATATTGGCTTAGTTTTCGCCTATATTCTCCGTATGATCTTGATTCTTACCGCCACCCGGGTGGTTAAATACTGGCAGTTTGAACTTTTGGGAGCAGTATATTTGCTCTGGTTAGTCTTTAATTACTTTGCCTCCCCTGAAGACAAGGATCACACCCATCATAGTCTCAAGTTTCAATCTCTCTGGCAAGCTATCCCCCTAATTGCCGTTACTGATTTAGCTTTTTCCCTCGATAGTGTCACCACCTCCATCGCCGTGGCCGATGATACTTGGTTGATCCTGCTTGGTGGTACGATCGGAGTAGTTACCCTGCGCTTTATGGCGGGTTTATTTATTCGCTGGTTAGAGGAATACACCCACCTAGAAGATGCCGGTTTTGTCACCGTCGGTTTGGTGGGTTTAAGACTGCTGTTGCGGGTGATTAGTCCCGATTTTGTGCCGCCGGAATGGATTATGATTAGTTTAATTGCTGTCCTCTTTGCTTGGGGTTTCTCAAAACGCAACGATCGAGAACCAATAGAGAGTGATCCCATCCAATCTGATGAATTGCCTTGACACTCCCCACTCCCCACTTCTCAACCCCTCACCGACCACTGAAAAGAAAATCCCTAGAATATCATGTCATCTTTACCGACTCCATCTGCTGATACCTTAGAAAATTCTACTCGATCGCCCTCTTGGAAAATTAAACTCCTCTACGATGGAGAATGTCCCCTCTGCTTGCGCGAGGTCAATTTTCTGCAAAAACGGGATGCTGGGAGAGGATTAGTTGCTTTTGTCGATATTGCCGCCGAAAACTATAATCCAGAGGAAAATGGCGGTATTTCCTTCGCGGCAGCCATGGGACGAATTCACGCCGTACTAGCTGATGGTACTATACTCCAAAATGTGGAAGTGTTTCGCCAAGTCTATGACATTTTAGGCATTGGTTGGATTTATGCCGCTACCAAATGGCCGGTTATTGGGTTTCTAGTGGATATTATCTATGAAATTTGGGCTTCTTGGCGATTAACCTTAACCGGAAGACCGAATTTACAAACAATCTTAGCAGAACGTCAAAAACGTCTGGAATGCAACGCATCAAATCGTTGTTCTCAGTCAGTTAAAATCTCCTAAAAAAATAGGGAGTATTTAACTCCCTAGTAGGGATATTCTGTTGGTGATCTAACTACGCAGTTTTTGCAACGCTTTCGACTCAATTTGTCGCACCCTTTCCAGGGATAATTCCCAAGTGCGACCGATATCACCTAAAGCATGGGATTTACCATTAAGATTTAGTTGGCAATTTTTCGGACATCGAGTCCTCAAATTGCCGCCCCCTGCACCCTCCCCACCGGTGCGTTGCCGAGGGTGGGGACTGACGCAGGTTCGTTCAACCCGACATAATATTAGAAGGCAGGCGGCTGAAAGAAATTTGCCGCAACAAAATCGCCAACAGCTAACCCCATGTTCAAAGAATCAATACAAGCTTCCCGGACGTGAACCCCGCCATAAATACGGCTGAGGGCATCTGCCATTCCCGCTTCCGAGAAACTAT
>SFCA01000195.1:0-13123 GCA_007095475.1 Microcystis aeruginosa Ma_QC_C_20070703_M131
TCGAAACGAATAGGCTTTTTCCATACCTCACATTTTAGCATATATTTCGTAAACGATGCTCATATTTAACAGTAAAGCCGTCGTAGAACGACGGGGTTTCAGACCCAAATTTTCGATGAAGGAGGTAGAGTGCTTTCGTTCAATCCAACTGTCTGGCTACCAATCTGGCAAATAATCCTTCTTGGCTAACCAATTGGTCAAATGTTCCGATTTGAACTATGCGCCCACCTTCAACTACATAAATTCTATCAGCATTGTGAATGGTACTCAGACGATGGGCAATGACGACGCGAGTAGCTTTCAACCTATCTAAGCTTTCTGTAATGATCAATTGGGTTTGATTATCTAAAGCGCTGGTAGCTTCATCCATCAAAATAATTTTGGGTTTCATTACCAAGGCCCGCGCAATCAAAAGCCTTTGTTTTTGCCCACCGGAAAGGTTAGTTCCCCCCTCGCTAATTACAGTATGCATTCCCATGGGCATTTGTTTGATATCTTCTGAAAAACCCGCCATTTGTGCAGCTTCCCAAGCTTCTTCCAAGCTAACCAAAGCCCCTGCTGTAATATTGTCAAATAGCGATCCGGCAGAAATACGAACATTCTGGAGAACAACGCCCAATTGCCGTCGAACTGCTTGAATGTTCAAGCCTGCTAAATCCTGTCCATCATAATAAATCGTGCCGCTGAGAGCCGTTTCAAAGCCTAACAATAAACGAAAAATAGTAGATTTTCCACTGCCACTCGGTCCAACGATCGCCACAAATTCCCCAGGTTCAATGGAAATGCTCACATCTTCTAGAATCAATGGCCCATCTTCTCGATAGCGAAAGGTGACATGACTTAAAGTTATCTGTCCTGTTAAACGACCCGGATCTGCTTTAGTAGGATCTGACTCAGGGGCAGATGTTAAAATTGGCTGAATTCTCTCCCATAAAGGAACAATCCCCAAAATATCAGTTAAGGTATTGCTCAAATCTGTTGTCCCCCCTAAAAAAGTGCCAAAGGCCGAATTAAAGGCGAGAAATCCTCCTACCGTCAGTTTAGCCGTAGCGGCTGCCCCCTGAGCTTCACCCATTTGAATAAAGAGAATTGCAAACCAGAATATCCATACTGAACTGATTAAGGAAAGGGCTTCATTAAAAACCGTTACACTGTCATCAAGGCGCTTGATGCTGGCTTGCAATTTGATTCTTTGACTATATTGTTTTGCCCAAGCAGCAAAAGCTCTTTGTTCGGCGGCAGCAACGCGGAGTTTAGCCACCCCATTAATCAGTTCTACTGTTAACCCAGTAATTTGACCATCAATGTTTTCTTGTAATCGTTGTTTTTGAATAATCTGTTTACTCGATACGAAGGTGATTAGGGCAACGAGAATAGATAAACCGATGGCAATAAAAGTTAAGGGAACACTATAAACAAACATCAAGGCGAGGTTAATTAGAGAAAATACAGCACTCAACAACGTGCGTTGCGTTGCTCCACTCAATTCTCGGCGAATTTGACTGATTCCCATCAGACGATTTAATAAGTCACCGGAGGCATATTTGCGAAAAAAGCTGGGGCTAAGTTTGAGGAGTCGCTCCCACACCGCAGGCTGTAAATTACTATCGGCTACATTTTCTATCCGTATGGTTATAATTCCTTGGGCTAAACCAAAGATAGATTTACCAAAGGCTGCCGCAATTAAAGCTAAACCCAGTTGTCCCAAGAGAAGGCGATCGCTATCAGGAATAGCATTATTAATTAAAATTGCCGTTGCTTGTGGCGTAACCATTCCCAGTAGGCTACCTACTAATCCAAGTAAGATGAGCCAGAGTAGATCTTGCTGATGACCTTTAATGCCAAAATAGAAAATTTCCCAGACATTTTTCAGTAATATCGGCAAAGGCCGATAAAACATATAGGCATCGGGAGCTAGGTTAGCGGCCACTGTCGCCGTCACCGGAATGCGTTGATGGGATTCGGGAATAAACAAGACATAGTGATGCTTTTCGTCGGGCAATAAAGCGACTGGACTTTGATTGCTACCTAGGTAAGCTAATAGCGCTCCATAGTTTCCCTTCCACCAATTATGAACTAGATGCACTCGGCGAGTGGAGAATTGGGAGGCTCGAGAGATTGCCTCTAGGGGATCTTTGACTCGATGGATGTCTTCTGAACGAGCCGGGGGTAAAACCTTAATTCCTAAACTTCGTCCGACTGCTCCGGCGGCTATCAGTAGGGGGGAGCCAAGTGGCCAAAGGTCAGCTTTTTGGGGTTGCAAAACGGACATCAACTCTCCCATAGAGCTTTGCAGGGCCCTACGGTTAAGTTGTTCTCTTTGCTGAAAGCGGCTAAATTCATTTTCTGTTTCCAGTTCTTTGACCAGGCTAAAGTAGTAGAGGCAATAACGGTGTACCTGAGCCAAACTTTTTGGTAAATCTTCTAGGTTTTCTAAGTCTTCCGTCAGACAGGTATAAACTTCAGTTGTTGTTTCTGCGGCTAAACATAGATCTGAAGCCAAAGGAATCATGGGTGAACCTGCTTCTAGTTTCAAGGCTTCACAGCCCATCCAACACATACTACCCTGATTTACTTTTATCCAAAGAATATTTTTTTCCTCTTCTCTTTTGGCAAGAAGCATCAATCCCTGGCCGGACAGCAAGGATAAAAAATGTGTATCTTGAATATAAATTCTCTCGGCTGGTAAGGAAAAAGGGCTAGGTTTTTGAGCGAGCCATTGACTAATATGGTTCAGCCAGCCTTGTAAAAGCATTCGGGCGGCTGAATCGCCATGACTGATTTGCTCAGCTAAATCTCTCAACGTCAGTTTTTCCAAGATCGCTTCTTCGAGAGCGATCGCTAAAATTCCCCATTGTTGTTCTGGGGAAATGCCTCTGACTAATTCTGAACCAAAAAGAGCTTCCCCGGCTTGAATGGTAAACATATAGGAGCGAGTCTTGGTAAGCTGAGATGCTTCCAGTTGCAGTGCAAATAGGAGTAGCGCTCCTGAACGCACCACCCAGACTGTGTCCAGCCAATCTAACAGGAGAGATTCATTGCTATGGAGTTGAGTAAATTTTGGCTCTTGCTCTAAATTAGACTTGCTCATTGACGTTATCCTTTGTCCTTTCTGTACTAATTAAACGAGTATAGATTCCCTCTTGAGAGCGCAATTGTTCATGATTTCCCCGTTGTACCACTTTCCCCTTATCTAAAACAATAATTTCGTCACAGTCTCGAATAGTACTGAGTCGATGAGCGACAAGAATACAAGAACAACCTCTACGCCGCAGATTGCGATCGATGATCAACTCAGTTTCTGCGTCTAAAGCACTTGTCGCCTCATCTAAGACCAGCAAAGCCGGATTTCTCACCAATGCCCTAGCGATTTCTAATCTTTGGCGTTGTCCGCCACTCAAGTTCATTCCTCCCTCACTTAATTGGCTGTTATAGCCACCTGGAAGGTTAAGAATCAGTTCATGAATAGCTGCATCTTGACAAGCTTTAAATAAATCAGCATCGGGAACCGTTGAATCCCAAAGGGTTAGATTTTCCTTGATCGTTCCTGCGAATAAAAATATCTCCTGTTCTACCATAGCTAAAGAATTAGCGAGGATAGATCGAGGAATTTGGCTTCGCTCGATACCATCTAAAAGGATTTCCCCTGACCAAATTGGATAGAGTCCTGTGATCAATTTAGCCACCGTTGATTTCCCTGATCCACTGCCCCCCACTAGGGCGATTCTTTGTCCGGGTTGTAAAGTAATACTCAAGTTTTCAATGAGTGGGGGATCAAAGCGACTGTAGCCGAAAGTTAGATTTTGCAACTCTAATTTTCCAGATAAACGAAAAGAGATTCTATTAACTGTAACTGAGGCAGCCGCATCTTCTGATTGGGCAGATTTTGCTATGGGATCGATGGGGTTTTCTAACACATCATCCAGACGCATTAGGTCGGATTCTAAGTCTTGTAAAGTGCTACCAAAATTGACTAAATCATTAATCGGCTTGAGAAATTCATTAGTCAGAGATTGATAAGCGACTAACATACCAATACTGAGGCTACCCGCCATCACCCGCCAGCCTCCAATCAAGAGGATTAAGCTGGTAGCAAGGGCTGTCAATAGTGCAGGTAAAGCATTGAGAATCTGGGTAGCCAACGCTAACTGCTGTTGAGAGTTAAGGCTTTTAGTGTAATAGCCAGCAAATTTTGTAAATAAATCTGATTCTAAACCACTTGCTTTGACGGTTTCGATCGATTGAATTCCCCCAATAGCAACGCCGAAAACTTTGCCAATTTCTTGAGAAACTCTGATGTTGGTATCAATGCGATTGCGAGATAAAGTCTGTAATGCTAAGAAATTTAAGGCGGCAAAAATAATAGTAATTACTGTCAGTACCCAATCATAGAAAGCCATTAACAAAGCATAAAAGACAACCATAAAGGTATCAATAACGGTTGTGGCTAGTTTTCCTGAGAGGATGGTTGCTATATGGTCGTTGAGTTGAGCTCGACTACTAATTTCCCCAGCATAGCGTTGGGCATAAAATCCGATGGGTAAACGCAGTGTATGCCAAAGAAACTGTCCTGACATTGAGACAGAGAGCTTGATCAACAATCGTCGTAAGTAGAGGAGACGTAAACGAGCTAAAAGTCCTTGTAATACGGTAGTGATTAACATTCCCAAAATTAGAGGACGAAGCCATTCATAGCGGTTTTCTATGAGCAAATCGTCCGTAAAAACTTGAGTAAAAGCAGGTATGGCTAGACGTGGGATTGTTAGCAACAATCCCGCTAATAGGCAAAACAAAAGAGCTTGCTGAGAGGTTTGTAAGCGAGATGTTAAAGTTTCCAGAATATTCTTTTTTTTGCCTCCCTTCTTAAATTGTGTCCCCGGCTGCATCACCAAGACCACACCTGTATAACCCGAATCAAATTCCTGGGCTGAGATAGTTCTCGGACCGACAGCCGGATCGTTAAGATAGACTTTATCGCCTTGTATTCCTTCAACGACCAGAAAGTGATCGAACTGCCAAAAGACAATATAGGGAGGTTGCAATTCTTTAACCGAGTCGAGAGATTTTCTAAACCCTTTGGCTTCTAGTCCATACAGTCGGGCTGCTTTGAGGACATTAGAGGCTTTAGTGCCATCTCGAGACACACCGCATTCTCGACGCAGTTCGGTTAAAGGGACGATTTTGCCATAATAACCTAGAATAATCCCCAAGGCCGCTGCTCCACATTCAACAGCCTCCATTTGTAACAGGGTGGGAGTACGGGTACGCCGCTGCTTGTGGAATCGTAACAATTGAGTCTTTAACTGGCTGAGCATCTTTTTATTTAATTAGGGTTTGCGGCAAAAAGTTTTTCGTGGGGGCAGGGTGTGGGGTGTGGGGTGTGGGGTTTTACCAGTTTTGAGGTGGCCAATTACCTAATTTTCAGGGAAAAAGTGCCTAAATGTTTGCCCCGATCACTCCAATGATTGGCACTTTTTGATTGACAAAAGGTCTAAAAGTCTTACCCAACAAGGTTTTTAGATTTATTCAGCCAGCCCTAATTAAGACCTGTCAAAGAACGGAGAATCGGAATAACATAGCTGATCGGTCTTCTTTCTCCCACTTGAATCTGGATTTGTGCGGTTGTCCCACCCGATAGTTCAAGAACAGGACCTTTTGATGAAGACCACTTGTAGCCATTGTTAATGTTGTTTGAATCCCTTTCAAGCTCAGCAATCACTTGAATGCGGGGTTGCTGCCCGCTCAAGCTCTGAGCTAATTCAGGATTGCCGACTATAGTAGCGATATCCTCAGTTGTTACGGCAAAAGGGGAAACTTCAGTCACTTTTCCCAAAATTCCCCCATAACGTTCCCGTTTAATCATACTGGGTGTTATTTGAACTTGCATACCCTTCTGAATTTGTTTGCCATCTTTATCGGGAAAATAGGCAATACCGACTAAAGAGCTATCCGGTTTTTTAGTGGCAAGGGAAGCAATCCTGCTGCCTGCATTTATCACCTGACCGCTAACAATATTTACTTCTAATACTTTTCCTTCGTAGGGACTCAAAATTTCACTTTTATCTAAGATGGATTTTTGCAGTTCAGCAATACCTCGCTTCACTTCAGCAATATTGTTGGTTTTATCGATTAATGATTCTTTTTCCTGTTGATTAAGTTTGGCTTCTTCAACTTGAATTCCCTGGATTTTTATTTTGAAATCATCGATCATATTAAGACTTTGTCGATACTCACGTTCCACATTAAGTATTTTTACATCCGTATCTTTGATTTGATTTTCTAGATCCCTAACGCGATCACGATTTTGTAGTTTTTTCTCTTGGGTATTCGCCCGATCTAATCTAATTTGTTTCAATTGGGTTTCTATTTCTGATTTTTGAGTGAGAGAGCTATAATAATCTCTTTCTGCTGTTAGATATACATCTTCAGTAATTAAATTTTTATCTAAAAGATTTTTTATATTCACACTTCTTTGTTTGAGCTTGGGTAGCAATTCTTCATATTGTTGAATTTGACTTTTTAAACTATTTTCTTTGGCTTGAATAGCTTGGAAGGTTTTTTCTTCAACGTCTTGGGCTATTTTGGGAAATTCATCTAAAATGTTTTGGTAGTTTTTTCGCAGATTAACTAGAGAATCAAGATTTTTTTGGCGTAAATCCAAGGAAATTTTTTCTCGTTGTAAGCTCCGCTCTAAATTCATTCTCTGTGCAATTAGATTTTGTTTTTCTAGAGCAATTCGCTCTTTTTGTAACTCCGTTGTCTGCCGATTTTGTCCTTGCAGTTGAGCCAATTTTTCTTGTTGTTGCTGAAGTTGTTTCTTGAGAGCAGATTGGTCAACTGTTGCAATTATTTGATTTTTCTTAAGTATGGAATTGGGTTTAATATATATTTCTAAAACTTGACCTTGAGTTGAAGACTGTAGCTGAACTACTCGTCGTGGTTGAATTAATACACCTGTGCCACTAATGTTAATGGGAATTTTTCCTAAAATGCTCCAGATTAATGTAGCCACTATCAAGGCTCCTATCGTTGTCAAAGACAACCAAGCCCTAGGATTAACTACTTCCATGAGTTCGTCAAGTCGCTCTGGAGATGAGAGTTTTTCTAGAGATTCCTGACGAAATAAACTGTCTTTCGGCTCTGGCATAATCTTGTCCTAAATATAAATTGTGAGGAAATGAAATACTAATTAATGTCTAAGTTTAATTTGCCTTCAACTTTAATCGTTTTAGCATCCAATCAAGTCTCGCCCCCCCTAGGGTGAGATTATCCATGCTGGCTACATCGATCTCATCTTCATATACTCTATCCTCTGAGAGGCTTTGCCCGACTTTATACTCAGTTCTGCCATAGCCTAGGCGACTACTCAGGTTCTGTAACCTCTGAGATAAAAGCATAAGAACAACTCGATAGAAGCGAGCAGCCATTCCTACATCTTGTTCTAGTTTGAGCAGAAATTTTTGTCGAGGTATTTTTAAAACGGTGCAATTTTCTAAAGCTACATAGGTCAAAAAAGAAAGATGTGTGTCAAGAATGGCCAACTCTCCTACGAGATTACCTTTGGCCATCTGTGCAATTTCTCGCTGCAGCAATTCTTGGGTTTCTTGATCATTCTCAAGGGCTGCAAAAATATTACTCAAAGGGTTTTTTCTTTCTTCAGAAACCAATACAGAAATCGTTCCTTGGGTGATAAAATAAAGGTTTTCTACAGGTCGTCCAGCCGAAATTATAATTTCACCGGCTTTCAATTCTTCTAATTGACCTGAAGATATCATCCAGTCAACATCACTATCACTAAGTTCTCCAAAAATCAGAGGGACATCTTGTAAGGGAGGAATTTGTCCAATTTTATCAGTCAAAAAAAGTTGAACTAGGTAATTAAAACGGTCTAGAAGCAATATAGCACTAGCGCGATAAAACCGTGCGGCAAAACCTAGATCTTGCTCTAGTTTGTCTCGTAATTGCTTAGCAGGTAAGACCAAAACCAAGACGTTATCTAGGGATTTGACGGTAGTAATTGAGGGGCTAGTTTCAGAAAAAGATATTTCTCCAAACATTTCTCCCGGCTCAAAACGAGTAATTTCTTGCATTAATTCTTGCTCTTCTTCTAAGGCTGCAAAAACCCGATCCATGCGGTTTGGGTTTTTAGTCATTGTAGCCACAAGAACCCCTTGAAGAATGATATAAAAGTTATTGACTGGATGATGTTGCTCAACCAATACAGTTTGCGCTGGAATTTGCTGACGATTTCCATGGGTTTTTAGCCATTGAAAATCACTATTATTTAGTTGTTGGAGTAGTACGTTTTTCATAGGGTAACTCAACCATTAACATTCATTTTAGTTTAGCATATCTTTATTTTGTCGACAACTAGCGATTAAATCCCTACTCCTACCTCTGGGATTTCCTCCATAGCTCTATTCAGGAGTCCCATGGCCTGAGTTGAAGCTAATTCCTCAAGTCGAAGGCTGGTCAAAGCGCACAACAGTGCGGTTTCTTGTACTGAATTCCTTGGCTGTTTTATGTATTGCTGCTCAAATCGGGCTAGATTTTCTGCGGCTGTTTTAAGTAATTTCTGTAAAATTTTAAACGCTCCTGGGGATAAAGCTGGATTCACTGTGAGTCCTAATTGCTGAGCACTTACGTTGAGAGATTAGGGAAGACTGATATTGAGAGAAACTCAATTAGAAAGAGTTGACGACCTGCCAGTCATCATTCATTAACTCAAACAATAAGCAAGCAATCTCCTTATCTGTTCACTTTTCTTAAAATCAATTAATAGAACAGTTCTATAATTCTCACTGTGGTTCCAAGCTTCATGCTCAACAGTATCGTCAAAAACTAAGCACTTACCTTCTCCCCACGTTCTCGTTTCCTTTCCCACCCTAATGCCACAGTTTTCTGGAACTATTAAACCTAAGTGGCAACGAAGTACTGCTTGGGAGTAGCCTAGATGCGGAACAACAGATGTTCCTGGTGCTAATCTGGAGAATCCTGCTGTAGTCATGCCCGGAATAGCTTCTATCAATCTTGTTGTTGCTGGACACAGCCGACAGTTATCAACCATTTTCTCTTGAAAAGCATAAAGTCCAAAAACCTGCCAACCTTGATTATATAGAAACTTCTCTTTCCAGTCAATGAAGTGCTTTTCCTGAAGCTGGTCTAATTCCTGTTTGATCAAAATCCAATTTTTTTCTAGCTTATTTGTGAACGGAAATTCAGAGGTCATGTAGAACATCTTTAGATTAGTGCCTCATTTAGAATATATACATAAGGTAACCGTTCAGGGGGGGGGGGTGTCAAGCAGCCAGTGGCATTGACTCTGTGGAAGGACTCTCCTAGAACAGCAGAGAAGGAGAAGCACTGCCTTTCCTAGAGGCGCAAATCGCTTCGGTCATGAATTTCCTGACATTTGGGAGTTCTGGGGAGTTCCTGTTGACTTTCTCCTCTAGTCCCTATTTTGATAGATTACCAGATTTCGTCCCCCCCCCTGAACGGTTACCCTACCTCTGGGATTTCCTCCATAGCTCTATTCAGGAGTCCCATAGCCTGAGTTGAAGCTAATTCCTCAAGTCGAAGGCTGGTCAAAGCGTACAACAGTGCGGTTTCTTGTCGTGAATTCCTTGGCTGTTTTATGTATTGCTGCTCAAATCGGGCTAGATTTTCTGCGGCTGTTTTAAGTAATTTCTGTAAAATTTTAAACGCTCCTGGGGATAAAGCTGGATTCCCTTTATAGTTTTCTAGTCTACCGCCTGAACGATATGCAGGAAAGGATTCTAATCCGACAAAGTGCAAAAACCAATCGACATTGTAATATCCTAGAGCCGCCACGATACCCCGATAATCTGCAATTAATTCATCATATAGATTATTCTGCATTGAATCGAACCACCGCCGCGTAATATAATGAGTACATTCATGTTCTAAGCGAATTTTCAAGGATAGTTCTAGCCACTGACTTTCTGTGAGTCCTAATTGCTGAGCACTTACATTGCTATAGTTGCCTGTACTTAAGATAATGAATCGATCTTGATACAATTCTTTTTTGAGAATAAGGTGTTGGAATTCCAACTGCCAATCAGTCTCATCACAACGGTGGGGATTGCGATCTATCCATTGTGCTTTATACTGGCGTATTCTCTCCCAGTTATTATAGTTTCCCACCATACAAGCTCCCATTGACTCCGGTACGAGATAGGGTTCATTGCCTTTTGTCAGTGCTTGAACTAAAGTTATAAAGTCATTGCGATCATCGGCAATAATGACAGGAATCAACCCCGCTAGGGTTTCATAAAGGATCAGGGATAATCGCTCCGGTTGGTTGAAAGTTAAGCCCGTTTTTAACGACATCCCTTCTTCTAACTTACCTTGCCGGGTAGCTTGGCGATAATCTGGCGTTTGACTGATGCCTTGCTTAATGGGAAACTGAAACTGAACTAAATGAGCTTTAAGGACTGCATACACGCCAATCCGGTGAGATTCAATCATGTATTGTCGCCAAACCTCTAGGTGAGGCTCAGATTCTTTGGGCAAAGTTTTCCGATGATAAACATGACTAAATTTATTTTGATTGTAAGCCAGCAGTTCTTGAATTTCCTCGACACTAGCACCAGAGTCAGCTAACACCCTGCTAGAGAATTCTAAAGAATTCATAGATAGTTGTGGTGATCGCCTTTTACTCATAAAAATTCTCCCTTATTTTAGCACCAGGTTACTTATTCCACGCTAAACACACTCCATTATAAAAGGTTTAAGATCGCAGCTATCATTCGGAGCATAGTCAGAATCTTGTTGATCTATTTGTTCTGCTATCTGTTTTAACACTAGAGAAATTGGGTGGTTTGGGTATTTCAGAACAAAAAGACCTTTGCTTGCCAGTTGGAGCATATCAGAAGCATCCGGCATCATCCCGACAATAGGTATTTTATGAGTAGATTCAATTTGTTGACGAAGTTCGCCAAAATTATATCTGTCTACAATTTTGTTGACAACTAGAAATAACTTCGGAACTTTAAGACGACTGGCTACATCTAGGGTGACAGCAGTACCTCGGAGATCTTGCTCATCAGGGGTAAGAAACAGTAAAACAATATTGGAAATAGTTAAAGATAGCAAAGTTTCTCTATTGAGTCCAGGATGGGTATCCAAAAACAAATAGTCAAGCTGGAGTAATTGAATTAATTCTTCTATACCTTCCAATAACAACTCTGTATTAAATCCCTGCCGTAAAATTCGAGAAATATCGCTCACTTGGACACTCGCAGGAACCAGATAAATTAGATTCTTTTCAGTTTTTTGTTCTCCTAGTACTGAGGTAACATCGTAAGCTGATTCATTGATTTTACATTTCTGCCAAAGAAAGTCATTCAAGGTGTATTTAATATGCTTATCTTGTAGTTCAAAGAGAATATGAATACCAGGAGAGGGGAGATCTGTATCGACAATGGCAACCCGTTTACCCTGACAGGCAAGAATGGCCGCGAGATTAGCTGTAGCGTTGGACTTACCCGTACCACCTCGATACGAGTGAATGGAAATGATTTTAGACATAATACTCAGCGTGAGAAGGGTATCTCGAAAAATTGATAGCCCAGACGTTATAATCATACAATAATTAAGGATAGCGAGGCAAGCGAACGGGGGCTAATACTAGGGTAATCTCACACAATTATTAACATTTTTGGCTTTTCGGGACTTGGTATGGTTCGATCTGGGGGCATAAATCGACTAAATCCTTATCTGGCAAGAGATTTAATTGATTAGTTCGCTCTAGATCAAAAACAATTGACAAAAATCGCCAAATACCTTTCTATATAAGGGTTCCATCCCTTATAACCCCCGTCCATTGCATAACACAAACCGAAGAACCTCGTTTTTCTAAGATAACTCGACCGACCCAACTGCAACAAAAAGCGTTAGATTTATTGGGAGTTTCCCTGATTTGTACCCAGTAACGAGGCGCTGGAAATTCTCTTAATCCCTTCTACAGCACAGGTTATGGCTTTTTGTCAACGGGGAAGTCCAGGTATAAATTGCCAATTCGATCAAGAATTTTTACCCGAAGGGAAGAGAGGGGCCAGTTTACTGCCCTCACCGGAGAATTGACTGCTATCGCTCTTCTGGGAGTCTGGCAAAAGTCTTGCAGTCTCTAAACCCTAGCTCTCTTATGGGGTAAGCCTTCAAGCTGTCGCTAACTAACAGAAACCCAAAATTTGAGTTTTTATTAGAAAAAAAGTTAGCGATCACTTGTCAAGCAAGAGTTTCAGAATCTGGATTCGGTTAGGGATTTCCGAAAGTTCCAGAAGAGCGCTATACTTTAGACGTTCATAATCTGAGATTTATTAAACTTCTGAAATCGTAGAGTCAGCAAGGAATCCAGTTCTTTTTTATGTTTCAAATGGGCATCATTCAAACATTCATAAATGGCTGAAGAAAAGTCAGAAAAGTTTTCATAATATTTACCATATAAACATTTCTTTTTGACAAATTTCCACAGCCTTTCAATTAAATTTAGATTAGGTGAATAAGACGGCAGATAGAGCAGCTCTATTGACAAAGAAAGAGCTAATTCTTCAACAATTTTACATTTTTGATAGCGGGCATTATCTAAGACTAGAGTGATGGGAATCATTAGTCCTAAAGCAGCTATTTTTGACCGGAGTTCACAGACTTGAGTTGCTGTAATATAAGTGTCATTAGTAACCAGAATAACTTCATGAGTTATTGCATTTAATGCTCCTAAAACATTGAAGCGTTTACGCCCGCTCGGTGACTTAACAAAAAGTCTCTCAAAACACCAAACAAAACCAAGAAATGCTCCCATGACGAAGTGGGCGGCATCAACAAAAAAAACAGCCCTTTTTCCTTCTTTAGCCTCATTTAGTCTTGGTTCTAGCTTTTTTTCTTTGTAGTCTTCTTGTTCATCTGGGTCAGCTTTAGAAGGAAGAGAACCTATTTTTAAACATTTCATTCCCAAGGATTTTAAGAATTTCCTCACTTGGGTGGGACTTCGTTTTATTCCTGTCAATTCTTCTATTCTATATACAGCTTCATTTATTGTGGCTGGTGGATTTTTCTCGAAATATTTTTTGAGCGTTTCTCTTTGAGACTCTAATTCACTTTT
>SFCA01000196.1:0-83531 GCA_007095475.1 Microcystis aeruginosa Ma_QC_C_20070703_M131
AAATTTTCGGCTTAGTTGCTGGCAGCTTGCCGCCAACTCACTCCTCTAGATAAGTATTTTGACTCACGCTCCTTCCTCTTTTGAGACGTTGTGACACTTAGGGTGCGGAATGTGGGCTACTACTAATTTAATCACACCGATTCCTAAGGAGGGATGGGACCGGTGGGGCAATTCATCGAGATAAATGCGTCTAACGCTCGCTAAATTGAGGATTTCGCCAAAATGCAGGGATTGTTCCCGTTCCACCCGACGATGGGGATAAATGACGACAATTTGCCAGGGGTGAGGTGGTTGATATTGTTTTAGAAATAGGAACAATTCCGCAAAAAGTCGATAGTAGAGGGTGTCGTCCGCTTGGAACTGCACTTCCACTAGGTAGAGGGGTTGCTGAATATCTTCTCTGAGTGCCATAAATAAGCCATCGAGACGGAAAGAGAGTTGTTTCACCTCTTGGGAGGTAAATTGATAGTTTGCTGAGACCGGTTGCGGTTGTCCAATTAAGTCAAAGAAACTGTCGGGAAAGCGCAGGAAGATTTGGTAAAAGAGACTGTCAGTTTTCACGAAAAATCTCGCTTCTAGGGTTTATTGGCAGTTGCCGAATCGTTTGGCTAAACGGTTAATACTCTAGTATTAATAGGCATTGTATAATTTTTTCTCCTTGCTGTCACCCACAAAAATCTAGGGGACATGGCTCTTTTCCTGTATAATCAAGTCTTAATTTTATGACTTGCCATTATATTTGAGGAAAATCTATGAGTTGGACAGAAGGATATGTATCGGAAGTTAACTACACTAGCGGCTTTTACGGCGAGTTAAGTCCCCTAAAATTAGGTTTAGCGACTCTGATTAAATCGATTCAACCCCCCGATTCTAGCCAAGAATTCACCTATTGTGAATTGGCCTGTGGTCAGGGTTTTACCACGAATATTTTAGCGGCTACCTATCCCCACGCCCAATTTTATGCCAATGATTTCAACCCTAGTCACATCGCCACGGCTAGAGATTTAGCGGCCAAGGCGGGAATGAAGAATATTCTTTTCTTTGATGATAGTTTTGAGGAATTTTTAGAGCGAGATTTACCTCAATTTGACTTCATCAGCTTGCACGGAATTTATAGCTGGATTAGTGCCAGAAATCGCCAAGCAATAGTTAATTTTATTCGCCGCAATCTCAAGGTGGGGGGATTAGTTTATATCTCCTATAATGCTCTTCCGGGTTGGTCGGCGGCGATGCCGATGCAGGCTTTGATGTTGCGTCATGGTCAACACAGTTCCGAGTCAATTTTAACCCGCATTGAACAGGCACTTAATTTTACAGGAGAATTATTAGAGGCTAATGCTAGTTATTTTGTCCAAAATCCAATTTTAAAAAGTCGTTACGAGCGCCTAAAGGAACAAAATCGTTATTATTTAGCTCACGAGTATTTCAATCAGGAATGGAATTCTTTTTACTTCGATGAAGTGGCGAAAGAATTAGAGGATGCTAAACTTAAATATGTGGGTTCCGCTCATATTAATGACCATATTGATGCGGTCAATCTCTCTCAGGCAGCTCAAGAGAAATTAGCAAAAATTAGCGACCCAATCTATCGGGAAGTGGTGCGAGATTTCTTTGTTAATAGCCAATTCCGTCGTGATATTTTTAGTCGAGGCTCTTTAAGTTTAACCACCCAAGAACAGCTTAAGCAACTACAAGAAACCAGGTTTGCTCTGATTGTTAATCCCGCAAATATCAAGTTCGAGCAGCAGTTCCCCGTGGGAGAAGTTAAGTTACAGGAGACAGTTTATCAGCCAATTTGTGAAGTTTTGGCGGAATCTCCCCAAACTTTACTGCAACTGCAAAATCACCCCAAAACCTCAAATATTAACTTAAATGGTCTTTACCAAGCTCTGATGATTTTAACTGGTATTGGCTATATTCATCCTGCTGTGGATGAGCAAACTTGCCAACAACGGAAACCATCTACTGATGCTTTTAATAATGCAGTGAAAGCGAAAGCAGTCTATAGTGAGGAATTAAGCTTTTTAGCTTCTCCTTTGATTGGGACTGGAGTAGTGGTCAATCGTTTAGAACAATTATTCCTCTTGGCTAAATCCTCTAACCAAGATGCCGTACAATTTGTTTGGGAAAATTTGGCAAGTCAAGGCAAAAAAGTGGTTAAAGATGGGAAAACTTTGGAAACAGAGGAGGAGAATATTACTCATCTGAAAACAGTGTACGAGGAGTTTAGTAAAGAACGTTTACTAACATTGCAAAAACTAGGTATTGAGTAAATACTAAGTAAGTAATCTCATTGTAACCAGCTACTTAGATAGGTGGTGCGTTACGACGGATTGTTACTTTCAAGTCAAAGCAGTAATTTTTGCCGTCTAACGCACCCTACGTTTTACTACTTAGTGGTGCGTTACGACGGATTGTTACTTTCAAGTCAAAGCAGTAATTTTTGCCGTCTAACGCACCCTACGTTTTACTAGAAACTGGATATTTTTAGCCATGACAGTCATCAACTTACAATCTTTCGAGAAAAAAGTTTTCTCCCAAAATGGAGAAGATGGTGTGATTGAGCAGATTTTCGCTCTCATTGGTTTTACGAATTGCTTTTATGTAGAAATTGGGGTAGAAGATGGCAGAGAATGCAATACGCGTTATCTGCGAGAAGTTTATGAATGTCATGGTATCCAGTTAGATAGGGATTATAGTAACCCAGAACTTCATCTCTATCAAGAGTTAATTACTGCCGAAAATATCAATCAAGTTTTTATCAAGTATCAGGTTCCCCACGAGTTCGATTTGCTTTCTATTGATGTGGACGGTAATGATTTTTATCTCTGGTTTAGTTTAGAAAAAATCTATCAACCGCGAGTGGTAGTAGTGGAATACAATTCTTCCCACTCACCCAAAGAAGATAAGGTTGTCCCCTACTCTACTCAGCGTTGTTGGGATGGAACAAATTATTTTGGAGCTAGTATTTTAGCTTGGAAAAATTTAGCAGATAAGAAGGGTTATTCCCTGATTTATGCTGATAGTCAAGGCATCAATTTATTTATGGTTAGAAATGATGTTTTAAGCGAAAAAAATCTCATTTTTTTAAATACAAATATCCCAGAGTTAATTTATGTGCCTCCTAATTATTATGGCTGCTTACCCTATAGAAATTTGGCAAAAGGTCATCCTCCCGATCCTTTGCAAAGAGAATATTTAAGTTCGCAAGAAATTTTACTAACAGGCAAATTTGCCAATATAATAGAGGGAAGTTATCAAATAGTTGCCCAGTTGAATAAGCGGGTAATTTTTGCCGGTTATTTAGCTAATTTCCTTCATCCTCAATTATTCCGACAAGGGTTTTACTTACCCGAAGAAAATTTTACTTGGTTAAAAGGTGATTATGCTTTTTTTACTATGCAGCTTGACTGTCCTGTTCCCCTAATTATAGAATGGCAAATAGTGACAGTTTTTCTCTCGTCAGAAAACCCTACACTTAAGGTAGAGGTATGGGTAAATGAAAAATTCGTGGATATTTGGAACTTTGAATATAATCGTTTCCAAAATAGTCTTCGTAAGTTTATTTACTGCTCTAAAAATCTACTCAATGAAAACTCATCTCTAATAACTATTGAACTAAAAATAGAGGGTTCCACATCACCTAAAAATTTAGGAATAAGCGATGATGATAGAAACTTAAGCTTGGCTATTTCTCAGATAAATTTTCTTTCTAGTGATTATTAACTTAATCACCAAAAGTCTTTCACTCATAAAAATTGATGACTAATTATGTTTATTCAACCAGAAACTTTTATCGAATTTTGTTATGAAACTTTTTTGCAGAGAGCTGCGGATATAGAAGGTAAAAGATATTATCTGGAACAGATCAAATTAGGATGGTCTTTTCAGGAAGTTATCCAGTCTTTTTTACAGTCTTCTGAATTTCATCAGCATCAACAAAATAGCCAAAATAATCATGAGCAGCAACGAAAATTTATTACTAGCTTATACAAGTATTTACTAAAAAGAAATCCCGATAACTCAGAATTAGAATATTGGCTGACTACCTCCCATACTTTACCAGAAATATTACATATTTTCGGAGAATCAGCAGAGTATAAACAGGTCAATAATTTTAGTCTCAAAAAGCCGCCAGAATCCCTGTATGGAATTATGATCAAAAGTGATGAAATTGACGGTTATTTACTCTATCCCACTTTTGATAAAGTCCAACTTCAAGGAGCTTTACAGGGAAAAGCATTTCAGCTAAATGATTTTTTAGTCTGTATGACATTTCTGGAAAATCATAGTCTATTCCACCCCGATAAGTCTTGTTTTCTTGATTTGGGTGCTAATATTGGCTCCACATCCATTTATGCTTTAAAAGGTAATTACTTCCAATCCGCTGTCTCTATCGAAGCTTCGGGTTTAAATTATCAATTTCTGACTTTTAATACTCAGATTAACCAGTTAACTGAGCGATTACAAGCACTGAACTACGGATTAGCTAATTTTACTGGTACAGGAGAATTAGTTTGTAACCCTGATAATTGTGGCGACTTCCGTATTCAACCAGTCAATGTCACAGATAATTTATTTAATGAAGACAACTATAGTCGAGAATTAGCCGAGTTTATTACTCTAGATGAGTTAAAGAATCGAGGAATCTTAAATCCTCGAAAAATTGGTTTTGTTTGGATAGATTGTCAAGGTAGTGAAGGACTAATATTTCAAGGAGGACAAGAATTTTTTCGAGAAATATCTGTTCCTTTATATGTAGAATTTTGGCCCTACGGAATTAATCGACTAGCTGGAAAGAAAAGTTATTTAAGCTTTATCGAAACTTTTGCCTCTAGAGTATGGAGATTGCACGAGGGAACATTTGTTGAAATAAGTTTAGATTTTCTCTATACATTTTATCAAGAGAATTTAAACACTGGGGAATATATTGATATTTTAGTTATTCCCAATTAAGCTTACTAAACTAATAGTTCTTTTTTATAAAGTAAGCAACTTTAGATTTTTTGATTACAATCTTAAGCAGTCTTTTAATAGCTGATTTTGCTGTAGATAAACTCTTAATTTTCTCTTGCAGACTTTCAATATTTTCTGATAATTGCCTATTCTGATTTTTGAACTTTTCCAGAGAATATTCCATTTCTTGAAGGGAGATAGATGTAATTAATTGCTGCAGAGATTGATTTTGTCTTTCTTCTTGTAATTTTCTTAATTCTACCCAAACCTGACCAGAAGGATTTTCTTGAACTTCGGTAATAGTTTTTAGGATAATTTGATAAATTTTTTCGGAATTTTGCTGCCAAGAAAATTGTTTATATCTCTCTAATCCTTTGTCTATTAGTTGCTGACGAATTTCAGGAATTTGTATTTTTTTGATAGCTTGTATCATCTCATCAATACTGATGCCGTCAATGTATAAAACTGCATCACCTCCTACCTCTGGAATCGCTGAATTAAAGCAAGTAATCACGGGACAACCACAGGCCATTGCTTCAATAATTGGTAGTCCAAATCCTTCATAAAGAGAAGGATAAACTAAGGCAATTGCACCCGAATAAGCGGTTTTTAAATCCTGATCATCTAATTTTAAGACATAGGTGGTAATATTTGGAGCTAATTTCGATAATTCTAGCTCTAACTCTAAATCACCACCGACACAGACCACAGCTAAATTATTATTTTCAGGTAAATTATTCCAAGCTTCAAAGAATAATTTGACATTTTTATAACCCTTGAGACTAATCCTGGAACCAACGATGAGAAAATATGGTTTTAAAATCTGATATTTTTGCTTAAAACTATCAATTTCTTTAGCTATACTTCGAGAAAATTCTTGGCTGACTCCATTATAAACAATATCAATTTTATCCTGGGTAATGTGGTGATAAAACTCAACTAAATCTCGAGCAGTATTAGCTGATATAGTAATATACCTAGATGCGTACAAAATTGCATAGTGTTTTTCCTGCCATTCTGGTTGATTTAAATCCGCTTGCAGGACTTCGGGTATCATGTCATGAACCATGAGAACTGCGGGAGTGAATAAAGGCGTTGTATAATAGGTGGAAATAAATAAACTTGCTTGCAGCTGATCGCAGATTGCTTGAATTTTTCTAGTATCCTTTCCACTATGATTATAATCGTAGGCTTCTAATAACCAATATTTTAAGTTTTTTAGTCTCGGTGCGGTTTGATTTCTATCTAAAATAATAATATGTTGACCAAATTCTGAGTTACTCCATTCTTGTAGAATTGAATACCAAACTCTCGCTATTCCTCCTTGGTTAATTTGAAAAATAACGCCATCAATCACAATAATAGGTTTGCTCTGCTCGGACAGAGATTGAATTAATTGTAAGTTTTCTCGCTCATCTTCAATGAAGGGTACACCTAGATCATGATTAACTTCTAAATCAGTAATATCCCCAAGCTGTACTTGATAGGTTTTACACACTTGATTATTCTTTTGCTGTTCTAATTTATCAGTTCTTTGACCAATAATGTAGAGATATTTTTCTTGAAACTTTTGAACATTTTCTTGCTCATTTTCTGAAGAAGTACTATCGATCACAGTAACTTAAATTCTCCCTTTTGATAGAAAACTTTTATTAATAAATCCTCTAGGCATCCCCGAATAAGCTCGGCTAAATTATCGGCAAAAACAGGGGCGAGAACTTTGATTTTATTAACCAGTTTTTGATCGTGACTGCTGACTCCGACATAAGCGAATAGTGGACGATTTACCCTCCTCTAAGTTGAAAAGGTCGTTAACAGAGTAACATCTACTAAGTGCCTTGCTTTCACTAGCGGGGAATATTGACCCCGACAATTGCTACTTTCTGGGGGTATCGGGGGAAGCGCCCAGAATCTGAGCTGCTTCCCCTATCTTGACTAATCTCTGTGCCTTGACAAGACCTAGTTAAAAACCCCCACCCTAGCTAGGTTGGACGAGATTATTTAAGCCATAAACCACTTTAGCGGTGATAATCTTATCCTTATCGGTAAGTTCTTCTAACACCTCTTTTCCCTCGACTAAATAGCCAAAAACCGAATAACGACCATCCATGAGATTAAACCCCGGAGGAGTTAATTCATTATCGAATTTAAAGAAAAAGAATTGCGAGGAACCTCCGTTAGGATTAGTATCCGGACGCGCTAGGGCCAATGCACCAAAAGCGTTAAAAGGTAAGGCGAGACTGGGTAAGTAAATCCCTAATTCTTCGAGAGTATTGCCATAAACTGGTTCTTCTTCCCCTTTAATCAAAATTTCTAAGGGAATAGAGCGATATTGCTTAGTTTTCGGGTCAATAAATCCCTCTTCTGCACCGACGGGATCCCCAGTTTGGACAACGAAATTATCTTCGCTGCGAATGAAGGGTAAACCGTCATAAAAACCCCGTTGGACTAAATCCACAAAGTTACCCCCATTAACCGGAGCGCTGTAACCATCCACAACGATAGTTAAATCTCCTTTGGTGGTCTGCATCTCTACGGTGGCGCGTCCTCGCAATTGCGGCAAGTTAGCGTATTCTGGGGGAACGTTAAAGGGAAAACCCACCACCATTAATTCTTCTAAAGCGGTGATATTATTGAGCAATTCCCGTCTGGTTGACCAAACTGCCTCTTTATCCTTCGCTTCTACGGCCGTATCGAGGTCTGCCACTCCCGTTTTCAGTTTTTCGATTAATTCCTCTCCTTGGCTTTTACTTGCTTCGGGAACACTATCTAAGATAGCGTTGCTTTTGGTAGAAAGGGCATAATTGGCATCCTTGACATCTTTTTTAATCGGACTCCAACGTTTGGCCCGCAGATGTTTGGCAATATCTTCGATCGATTGTTGCACTTGACGAATTGGTTTATTATCTATGGGTAAGGCATTGCGTAAAATAGCAGTGGGATCCGTTACCGCATCACCCTGAGCAAGCACAGCTAAAGCAGGAGCAGTCCCCTTAGCCGTGAACAGACTTAAGATTAAAAATAGTGCTAGGGCAATACTAGCACCGCTTTTTAAGAAAAATTTGCCCGATTCCCGTAATCTTGTCGTTATTTTCATATTTTGGTCGGTTCCTCAATGGCCATACCTATCCAAAATACTTGTAGGCTTTTAGGGGAACCCTTGTCAATAGCTGAGAAAACCGATCGAAGCCATTATCAGTTATCAGTTATCAGTTATCAGTTATCAGTTCACCCATTACTGTTTACTGAAAAAAGGCTCCCCACCTCCCCAATTCCCCACCTCCCCACCTCCCCACCTCCCCACCTCCCCAATTCCCCACTTCCCCACCTCCCCACCTCCCCAATTCATAATTCATAATTTATAATTTATAATTCCCACTCCCTTTTTTTACCTTTTATGACTATTATTGTCGATTATCGCTTTCCTCCCGCTATTAATGCCGAAAAACAGGCAAAAACGATCGCTATCGGTCAAACCGCCGGCACTTGGAGCGATCGCCACAGTCATCGTCAAGAGCAGCTGCAACAACACCTAGGGGAAGTGGTGGGGATCAGGGAGGAAGCAGACGGTTATAAGGTGGCTAGGGTGCGTTTTCCCCAGATAAACGTTGAAAATGACATCGCCAGTCTTTTAACCATGATTTTCGGCAAATATTCCATGGCTGGAGCTGGAAAAGTGGTGGGGGTGTATCTCCCCGAAACCTACGGCACGAAAGCCAAGCTGGGAATCACAGGAATTAGGCAACGTTTGGGGGTTTATGATCGACCTCTAGTCATGGCAATTTTTAAACCCGCTTTAGGACTATCAGCCCAAGATCACGCCGATATCCTGCGAGAAGTGGCTTTTGCTGGCTTAGACGTGATTAAAGATGATGAAATCATGGCGGATCTTCCCGTGGCTCCCACCCACGAGCGCCTAGATTGTTGTCGCCGGGTTTTGGAGGAAGTGCGGCAGCAAACCGGCAGAAATGTTCTCTATGCGGTCAATGTCACTGGAAAAGCGGACGAATTGCAGAGAAAAGCCCGTTTATTAGTGAAACATGGGGCTAATGCCCTGTTATTAAACGTTCTTACCTACGGTTTTTCCGTTTTAGAAGCTTTAGCCAGTGATCCGGCGATCGATGTGCCTATTTTCGCCCATCCTGCCTTTGCCGGAGCGATGTGTGCCGGTAGCGATACGGGATTAGCCTATTCTGTGGTTTTGGGGACGATGATGGCCCACGCAGGAGCCGATGCGGTGCTATATCCCGCCGCTTACGGTAGTTTACCCTTCGATCCCCAGGAGGAGGGCAAAATTCGCGATATTTTGCGCGATAGAAACGTTTTTCCAGTTCCCTCGGCCGGCATTCGTCCAGGTATTGTTCCCCAGGTCCTTCGGGATTACGGACGTAATGTTATCCTCAATGCGGGAACCGGAATTATGGACCACCCATTGGGACCGGCCAGTGGTGTGAGGGCTTTTTTTGAAGCTTTAGCCAGAATAGAAGCGGGTGATTCTTTTGATCCCGCCAATTTGCCCGAAGGAGCCTTAAAACAGGCAATTCTAGAGTGGGGTTAAGCTCAATTCTTTCAAATGCACTATATAGGGTTTGCGGCAAAAAGTTTTTCTTGGGGGCAGGGTGTGGGGTGTGGGGTGTGGGGTGTAGGGTTTTACCGATTTTCAGGTGGTCAACTACCCAATTTTCAGGGAAAAAGTACCTGAATTTTCCCCCTGATCACTCCCATATCCAGTACTTTTTGATTGACAAAAGGTCTAAAAGTCTTACCCAACAAGGTTTTTAGATTTATTCAGCAAACCCTATATAGACATTTTGTCAAGCATTTTTATCAAAAATTAACAAATAACTTCCCGTTTTAGATAGGGTTGCAGCACTTCTGGCACTTTTACCGTCCCGTCCGGCTGTTGATAATTTTCTAGGACAGCGGCCATAGTACGACCGATCGCTAATCCCGATCCGTTGAGAGTGTGGACAAAATTAGTGCCTTTTTGCCCTTTTTCTTTAAAGCGAATATTTGCCCGTCGTGCTTGGAAGTCTCTAAAATTAGAACAACTGGAAATTTCCCGATAGGTATTAGCCGAAGGTAGCCACACTTCTAAGTCATAACATTTGGCTGCCGAAAAACCCAAGTCACCGCTACACAATTCAATCACCCGATAGGGCAACTGTAAAGCTTGCAGGATTGCCTCCGCATTAGCGACTAAACTTTCGTGTTCCTGAGCAGAAGCGTCAGGATGGACGATTTTGACCATTTCCACCTTATTAAATTGATGCAAACGGATCAAGCCCCTCGTATCTTTGCCATAGCTGCCCGCTTCCCGACGAAAACAAGGGGTATAGGCACAGTGTTTGATCGGTAATTGCTCCGATGAGAGGATTTCATCGCGATAAAGGTTAGTTACGGGTACTTCTGCCGTTGGTGCTAACCAAAGCTCATCATCTCGACATTTAAAGCTTTCTTCCGCGAATTTCGGCAGTTGTCCCGTCCCGCGCAGGGAGTCACTATTAATTAAAATTGGCGGTAAAACTTCTGTATAACCGGCGACAATATGGCGATCGAGCATAAAATTAATTAAAGCTCTTTCTAGGGCTGCCCCGAGGGCGATAAGATTAACAAAACGACTCTGGGCGATTTTTACTGCCCTTTCAAAGTCTAAAATGCCCAATTTTTCCCCAATTTCCCAGTGAGGCAAAATATTCGGGTTGGTGGGTTTATATTCCTCTCCCCAGCGTTTGACTTCGACATTTTCCCGTTCATCCTTACCGATAGGAGTGGTTTCACTGGGTAAATTGGGTAAATCTAAGATTTTTTGGTCAATGGCCGCTTTAATCTCTTTTTCCTGCGGTTCTAATTGAGCTAGTTTACTTTTAATCTCGTTTCCTTCTGTTTTCATTGCCAAAATTTCGGGACTGTTGACATCGCTGCCACTTTTCACTTTTTGTCCCACCAGTTTACCGATTTCGTTACCCCGGGCCTGTAAACTGCTGCGTTCTAACTCTAAAGCCTTCTGTTGTTGATTTAACTGGAGAATAGGGGCAATATCATAACTCCCTCCCCGACTATCTAAGCGTTTCTGTACTTCCTCTGGATTTTCTCTAATTTGCTTTAGGTCTAACATGGTACGAGTCAGTAAAAAATAAAAAGTAAGTGGGAGAGTCGGGGAATTGGCAGCCTGAGGGGAAATGTTCTCAGCCCCTAACCAATGGTCAATAATAACTCAAAACTTAACTAAAATATCGGTTAAAAGCCGCCGGTAAAATTAGCGGCAGCGGAAACTGGGGTATTGTAAAGTTTAAATACAAATATGGTCATATATAGTCATTCATGGTAATATGTACAGACAAAACTATCGGACTAGGCAAAAAAACAGGAATAAGTTATCGAACGGCTTGGAGGTGGTGGAAACAAGGGAATTTAACAGGCTATCAATTGCCTTCTGGTACAATTATCACAACGGATGACAACCCTTCAAAACCCGACGCTGAGTTAAAAGACAACGAATAATAATGTTAGTAGCAGAAAGACACATTATCAAGAAAGGACATCGATTTTGGGCTGAGATAGATAATTTATCTTGGCAGTCTAAAAATCTCTACAACTCAGCCAATTATTTAATCCGACAAAACTTCATTTATGGTCATGGCTATTTGACCTATAATCAGATGGCCTCTCTCATGAAAGAGACAGAACAGTATCAAGCTTTACCCGCTAAAGTTTCCCAACAAGTTTTAAGAAGATTAGACCGGAACTGGCAATCATTTTTTGCCGCTTCATCGGAGTTTAAAAGTCACCCCGATAAATTTCTGGGAAAACCCAAAATTCCTGGCTATAAGGAGCCAAAAAAAGGACGAAATCTCTTAGTTTACACGATTCAAGCTATAAGCAAAGTAGGTCTTAGGGAAGGATTGGTAAAACTATCAGGTACTTCAATTGCGTTGCCGACGAGAGTAGAGGAGCGCATAGCAGAAGTTAGAATAGTTCCTAAATGTGATTGTTATGTAATCGAGGTAATTTATGAGAAAACCGAACAGTTCTTAGCTCCTAATGAAAAGATAGCTGCGATAGATTTAGGCATAGATAATTTGATGGCTGTAACTTCAAATCAACCGGACTTTATCCCTTTGTTGATTAATGGCAGACCGTTAAAAAGCCTGAATCAATTTTATAACCAACGTCGGGCTAAGTTACAATCTCTATTAAAAGGCAATCGTCAAAGTTCCCAGAGGATTCGCCGTTTAACCCGTTGCCGTAATCAGAAGATAGATAATTATCTTCACCGAGCTAGTCGTTATTTAGTCAATCTCTTAGTTGAGCAAGAGATAACAACTTTAGTAATTGGGAAAAATGACGGTTGGAAACAAGAAGTAAACTTAGGAAAAGTCAACAATCAAAAATTTGGGACCATCCCTCATGCTCGATTAATTGAGATGATTAGTTATAAATGTCAATTAGAAGGAATCTCTGTGATTCTTCAAGAAGAATCCTATACTTCCGTTGCTAATTTTTTGAATGACGATCCTCTCCCTGTTTATGGACAGATAACTGAAAAGCCAGTGTTTTCAGGAAAAAGAATTAAGCGAGGGTTATATCGTACAGATAAGGGGATTCTGGTTCAATCTGATGTCATGGGTTCCTACAATATTTTACGAAAAGCATTCCCAAATGCGTTTAACCGCTATGGGATAGAGAGGTGCGTAGTTCACCCAAGGAGAATCAATCTCTCGAAGTAAAAGTGAAGGGAATTTCTGAAATGGAATTCAGTCTGCTGGAGTAAGTCTCATGCTCAAATATCTGCCTGTTAAATTCCTGCGTTTTTTAGCGATTAGCTGTCTTGTCACGTTAATTTCTCTAGGATTTGACCGTTTACACCCCGTTAAAGCTAATCCCACCCTCATGGCTCAAAATGCTTGGGCCGGGGCCTCCTTCCCCGTGGAAAACTTTCAAACCTATACCTCCGGTTTCGGTTATCGTTTCTCTCCCATGGATGGCAGTCAACAATTTCATGCCGGGTTAGATCTGGCCGCACCCTTGGGCAGTTATATTCGCAATTGGTGGACCGGCAGAATCGTCGAATTATCCGATCATACAGGCTGTGGCACCATGATTAAGATGCAATCCGGTCAATGGACACATATTTATTGTCATCTCATGGGTTCGGTTCAATCCGATAGCCGCGGTACTTTTTTGATTGATAGGTCAGGGGGAATCGTCCTTACTCTCGGTCAGGATATACCGGCAGGGGCGCGTATGGCTAGAGTGGGAATGAGCGGACGCACCACCGGACCACACCTGCACTGGGGACTGATGTACGGCAATCAATACGTTGACCCCGCTTTGGTTTTAAATGCTATGTACGGTTCTAATCCTTCGGGTAATAGTTAAGAGGAAGGGGAAATTAGAGAATCTGCGATCGCATTCTGGGGAGAAAAAACATCGCTGCCCGGATTTAGTGAATAACGAGGGACACTGCTAAAATTAAGCTGATCGATTCAGGTATATCCAGATAAAATGCGAATATTAACCCTTGTACCGGGAGGAATTAGCAATCAACTGCTGTTTTTTCCCACTCTAGAAACCCTCCAGCAAACTTACCCCCAAAGCAGCATTGATGTTTTGGTCGAACCTAGGGCAAAGGCTGCCCATCGTCTCTGTCCCCAGGTTAGGGAAGTGCTTTTATTTGACTATCGAGATCAGTACGGATTAGCGGATTATTTAAATATTTTGGGAGTAATTCGAGACCGGGAGTACGAAATCGCCATTAGTCTCACCAATCGTTCTGCTATCAACCTTTTACTCTGGTTAAATGGTGTTCCTAACCGTATAGGCTATGAAAATAATGGCAGCTGGTTCTTATCGCAACAAGTACCCCAGCCAACGGAAGGCTATCTAGGGGATAATTATCACGCACTGGTTAAAGGGTTAAAGATTGCCGCACCCTGTCCACCTTTAAAAATAACATTGAATCGGGATGATATCGATTGGGCCCAAATGGAACAGCAACGCCTCAATATCAAGGATAGCGGCTATATTCTCCTCTACGCCGGCGGTAGCGATCTGAGCATCAGCCAAGGACTGGAAACGCTTTATCCCCTAGAGAGTTGGCTGGAAATTATCCAAGGCATTCGCCATCAACAACCGGATTTGCCAATTGTCGCAATCCAGGGAGAACTGGATGAAGCTTGGGTTTTAGCACTCAAAGCCATGGATAATAACTTAAAAGTGTCCAGAACGGCCGATATCGGTAAAATGGCCGCCATGATTGCGGGTGCTAATTTATTATTAGCTACCGAAAGTGTCCCTTTACAGTTAGCCGTGGCCGTGGGAACCTATACCCTCTCTCTGCTGCTTCCTTCGTTGTCTAAGAGAGTTTTACCGAGCGGAGGAGAGCTGCATCGATATATTGAGGCTAATACGGGAAAAGTCGCCGATATTACCCCCGAAACTGTCCTGAAAAAGATTTGGGGCCGGTAAAAAATCGGGTTTCGATCGCTTTTCTCTGGGATCGAAACCCAAAAAAAAATCAGCATCAAAGCTCAATTTTGCGATTGAGATAACTGACTTTTCAAGGATTCTAGGGAGGCCCAACGACCATCGATGGCAGTCTTTTCCGGAAGAAGAAAATCGGGGGGTTGACAATTGGCTCCGCAGAGTTGACGGGGGGGTAAAGTTAGACATAACTGCTCGTATAACCACATTTGCGGGTCAAAATCCCCGTTAGGATCGAGGGTTTCCGAGAGGTCTTCGTAGGCTATTTCTCGCTCTAGAGGATAGGAGTGATCGTAGTCTTTATTTTTGTCTAGCCAGATTAATTCGGAAGTGTTTAATTGCAGACGATGATTATATTGTTGTAAACAGCGATCGCAGGTTAAGGTGACGATGGTTTCTGCTTTCACCGATACTTCCAAAAAATTGCCCCCATGTCTAACCAGCAAGGTTCCCCGCACCGGTGTCAAGGTTTCTAGACCGGGGATAAAATTATCGATGATGATCACTCTTTGTCGATCAGGAGATTTGAGGAGGTGGGGGATAAAAATAGTTTCCATGGATAACTCCTGTATCATTTATCGGGTGTCAACTGCGTTAGCAAGTAACGCCATCATAATTGCTCGGTGACAATCTTTCCTTTATTAGCTTATCGCAGCCCCGACCTCTAGAGACATAGACCGGTTCTAGACTGTGGGGTGTGGGGTGTATTTTCAGTGAACAGTGAACAGTAAACAGTAATCAGTGAACTGAAAACTCACATCTGATAACTGATAACTGATAACTGATAACTGCATTTGACAGGCTGTCTGTTGATCGATCGAGAAAGTTTCCTCAGAATTGGGAGTATATGCACAAAGGTACTCCTATGTCAACGGTTTTGAAAAATTTTCTTCCTCGCCTCGGTGGATTGGTTATGGTTGCACTGCTCTGCTCGCTTGTGCTGGGGGGATTGCCTCGGCCGGGAAAAGCGGATCAATCAGTACATTTATCCTACTGGTTGCGATCGGGAATTGAACAACTAGAGGCGGGTAATTATCAGCAAGCTTTGCAGGATTTCAATCAGTCGATCGAACAGGAAAATAACTTGCCCCTAGCCTACAGTAATCGCTGTTTAACTCAGATTTATTTGCAGGATTATCTGCACGCTTGGCAAGACTGCACCCGCTCTTTACAACAGCAATCCGATAATTATCTAGCCTATTTCCATCGGGGTTTAGCTTTTTATCGTTTGGGAGATTATCCACAGGCACTGACCGATTATAACCAGACTATCCGGCTAAAACCCACCTATTATCAAGCCTACTATAATCGGGGTTTAGTTCAGGCGGCTAGGAAAAATTATCCCCTTGCCCTAGCCGATTTTAATCAATCCTTGCGTCAAATTACTAACCAGCAACCCGACACTTTAGCCACTATTTATAATGATCGAGGTTTATCTCATTTAGCCCTCCACAATTTTACCTCAGCTAAAGCGGATTTTAATCAAGCTCTCTGGTTAAATAAAAACAACGCCTCAGCCTACTATAATCTAGCTTGTACCGCTCACCAATTAGGTGAATATGACCGCTCGATCGCCCATTTAAATCAGGCGATTGCCATCGATCCTTTTTATGCCGATGCTTATATTAGAAGGGGATTACTGCGGCATCAATTGGGTTATTATCAATCAGCTTTAGCGGATTTAAATCAAGGAGCAAATCACCTCTATCATCAGGGATTGCACCACAATTATCAGCAAATCCTCGCCCTAATCGAGCAGCTCCACCAACAGTTACTTTCCCTACCATCTCCCATTGTTTAAAAGAGCGATCAATATTACAAAGGAAAGCGCTTCATGGCTGTGACGGCGAGACGGGCATTATCTTTAAGGACTTGGGAAACCCGGGGAATTTGGGGAATTTGCCAGAGAACATCGACGGTGCGCCGTAATAATCGCACTAGATCTCCCTCATCCAGGCTAGTATTTTCGCACAATTCCGGCCAGGATGTCCCCTGGGCCCAACGGAAGGCAATCCCCATCAGTTGGGTTTCTAACCAGACGGGAATAGTGATATCGTAGCGAGATTGAGCTTGATAGAGTAAACGGCGAACTTCTCGCAGACCGGGGGAATTTTCCTCTCCTTGTCGCAAAATATCGATAACTTCTGGCACAGGCGGGTAATTGCACCAAGTATCGGGGCGAGGGGGTTCCGTAATCATAGCGCTGATGGCGGCGGCTAGTTGGCTAGGAGTCAATCGGTCCAAATCTCCGGACATCATCGCTAATCCTAACCAGAGTTCATTTTCCCCGCGAATAGTGGCCGCCGCTTCTCCCAGGGGAGTGGGCAAATAACCCTCTAATGCTTGGAATTCTCGCAAAATCTCGATTAGATTCAGAAATTCTTCCCAGTAGTAGGATTTACGCGATTGTTGTTTTTGGTATTTAATTTGGGTCTTGTGTAACTTATCGCGAGCAATCTCTCGATCGTAGTATAGTTTCATCAATCGCCCCGGATTTTTGCGTTTTTGCAGGGGATGAGCGGCAATTTGACTATTGACAATTTCAATTTTTTGTGCTTGTGTTGCCAGTTCCGCCACTGGTGGGATGCCCTGCACTTGTTGGGGGATTAAATCGGCGATCGCCTGAGTATTTTCCTCACCCTTGCGCCACCCCCCTAGGGAAACAGTTTCCAGGGAAGGGGGTATCAGTTCGCCTAATGCCGCAGGAGTGAGAAAACCTCGATCGATCTCGCTAATATCGGCATAGGCGGCTAAATACCAGCGATTATCACTGCCTAAACAAACAAGGGTTCGCACTTGACCGGCTCCGTGCAGGGTATTGACAAAGATAGCGGGGACGGGGACGGGAACCTTAATATGTTTGCCCTTGAGATGGAGGATAGTTCCAACGGGAATATTCGGCAATTTTAGATGTATTTCCTGTCTTTTCTGGGCCTCTGACTGACTAGCGAGGATTTTATACAGTCTTTCTTCTTCCCGCAGTCTTTCCCGGAGCTTTTCGTAACTGAAGACCTGCTCCCGTTCGATACCGGCTAATTCCATATCCAACTTAGCTAATTCGGTGGTTAAGGCGGTAATCTGTTGTCGTTCGGGGCTTAACTTCAAACGAGCGAGATATTCGGCGAAACTGCGCTCTAAGAGGTCTTTGGCCTCCTCTAGACTGTGTTTTTGCAGGAGATTTAAGACCATGCCGTAACTGGGCGCAAAACAGCTTTGCAGGGGTTCCGGTTGGGCGGTGGCCAGAAAAGCCGCTTCTTTTGCCCCTTCAAAGGGCGTTTGTACTGTCACCACATGGCCCACCGCGTCCATTCCCCGGCGACCGGCCCGGCCAGCAATCTGGACAAATTCCGAGGGAGTCAGCATACTATGGCCATCATCGGTGCGTTTGGAGAGGGCCGAGATAACGGTGGTGCGGGCGGGCATATTAATCCCGGCCGAGAGGGTAGCGGTGGCAAAAACCACCTTAATTAAACCGGCTTCAAAGAGTTGTTCGACTAATTCTTTCCAGAGGGGTAAAATCCCGGCATGGTGAACACCACAGCCCCGGGTGAGGGGTTCCACTTGGTCGGCCCGCACCAATTGGGAAGCACTGGCCAGGAATTCAAACAGTTGGTTTTTCGTCTCGGAATCGGCGGTTAAGAGGCTGAGGAGTTGATCTTCAGACTGGGGGTTATTAGCGAAAAAAGCCAGTAATTTCTGGTGTAGGGGCGGATTTTCGACGGCAAAGAAGGAAAGGGCGAGTTCTTGCAGATTGGGATTATCTTCCAAGAAGAAAATGAGTAAACGGTAGTAAATGGCTCTAGCTTCTTCTGGATTAACGAGATTGAGGTTTTTTAGCTCTCGAATCGCCTGATCGCAACCTTTGCGGCTGAAAATGACGTAAATGGCCGGGAGCATATCCTTGTCCCGCAGAGTGGTGACAATCGAGGCGATGGTGGGACAATCTTCTCGTTTTAAGCGTCGGGAGCTGCCCCGAGGGGCTGGAGGACGTAGTTTCGGGTTAACTTTGCTCTGTTTTGGGTCGAGCAGCGGGAATAATCCCTCTTTATTAACGAAATAAAAGCGCAGGGGGACGGGGCGAAAATCGGAGTTAATTAGCTCGCAGCTGGAGGTCTGTTTATTGTCGCCGGATTGACGCAATTGCCGCACCCAGTTAATCCAGTCGGTGAGTTCCCCGGGGTTGCCGATGGTGGCCGAGAGGGCGACTAATTGGATACTAGGGGGACAGTAGATAATTGATTCTTCCCAAACGGTACCGCGACCCCGATCGCTGATATAGTGACATTCATCGAGAACTAGGGTTTCCACGTTTTCTAGGGAAGTGCCTACCTCACCGATCGGGGTTTGGTAGAGCATATTGCGAAAAATTTCTGTAGTCATGACTACAATTAATGCTGAAGGATTGATCACCACATCGCCGGTAATCAATCCCACTTCCGCAAAGAGCAGCGGGGAATCCTCATCGCCATCGGTGGGGGTGCGACCGAATTTTTCTTGAAAATCCCGGAATTTTTGGTTAGAAAGAGCTTTCAGGGGAGTGGTGTAGAAAACCCGTTTGCCCCTTTCGAGGGCGCGATAGATAGCGTATTCTCCGATTAAAGTTTTGCCGGAACCCGTGGGAGCGCAGACAACCACTGATTTACCGGCAGCGAGAGCGGCGATCGCCGAGTGCTGGAAGTCGTCGAGTTTAAAGGGAAAAATGGTTTTGAAATCCAAAGAAGTAGGGTTTAGGGACTCTTTCACGTCAAGTCTAAGAGGAGAAATTTTCTTAATTGTGGCTATTCTGACTGGCTTTTTTTATTCTAGTCGAAAAAAGCAGACTTCTAGAAACTAGGGATAAGCTTAACCTTTGGGGGCGATGCCCAATCCCATCATACTTCATCTGTATAAGAAATGCTGTATCACTAATAATTGTATCTCTATTTTGTCCTTAACTTGATTAATTATACTTACTAATGGTGATTAAATTTCTTGCTGAAGACTGTCTAGTTTTAGTGGTTGATAATGTCAGTAAAAATCTGCAATTAGCTGTAGAGATTCTTGATTTTGCTGGTTATGCCACTACTTGTGCTAGTAGTGTTAAACAGGCAATAGAACGAGTAAAAACTACTAATCCTGACCTAATTCTTCTTGACTTAATGATGCCAGAAAGGGGTGGAATAGAAGTTTGTAAAAGGCTAAAAAGTGATACTTTATACGCTCATATACCGATTATCTTTGTGACGGCTAGTAAGGGAAAAGAAGATATTCTCAATGCTTTTAATTCTGGGGCTGTGGACTATGTAACTAAACCCTTTCATAGTTGGGAACTGTTAGCCAGAGTCAAAATTCATTTAGAACTGAAAAAAACGCAAGAAGAACTGAAAAACATCAATTCTCAACTAGAAAAGCTAGTCAAAACTGATAGCTTAACTGGGGTAAATAACCGTCGAGAGATTCTCTCCTTGGGCGAGAAAGAATTTCAACGATGTCGTCGTTATCATCGTTATTTTTCGCTTCTAGTCATCGATATCGACCATTTTAAACATATTAACGATACCTTTGGTCATACCCTGGGAGACAAAACTTTAATTACTGTCGCTGGGGCAATTAAAAACTGTCTGCGTCAAGTGGATAGTTTTGGGCGCTTTGGGGGTGAGGAATTTGTCGCTATTCTCCCAGAAACTAATCCTGAAGATGCTGCTACCACAGCCAGGCGCATTTGTCAAGTAGTTAACAAGTTAAATATTGAAATTGATCGACAAAAAGTACGAGTTACTGCTAGTATCGGTGTGGCAACATTTAGCCCTGAAGATAATAATCTGGAAGCGGTGATCGAGCGGGCTGATCATGCCATGTTCGCCGCTAAAAATCAAGGTAGGAATCGAGTTAGTTTAGGTAAAACAGTATGAAAAATTTGTTATTTATTCTTGTTTTTTTGCTCTTAGGTGTAGCCCCAAGTTTTAGTGCTGATCTCGATACGATTATACGCCGGGGAAAATTAATTGTCGCTGTCAAAAATAATCTCCCTCCCCTCGCTTTCCTTGATTCCCAGGGTAATCTGCAGGGATTGGAAATCGACATCGCTAAACGTCTAGCGTCAGAAATTCTCGGTTCTGACAGTGCTATTATTCTCAAACCCGTTAGTAATCAAGAACGTTTACAGGTGGTTATTGATGATCGGGTGGATTTGGCGATCGCTAGGGTGGCGATTACTCCTGCACGTCAGCGCTTAGTGGATTTTAGCCCCTTTTATTACCTCGATAGCAGCGGTTTTGTGACAAAAAACCCGCAATTGCAGCGTTTAGAAGACCTAGCTAACTCTAGAATCGCCGTACTCAACGGCTCGACGACAATCGCCCTTGTGCGTTCCAATTTGCCTAACGCTATCCTGCGCGGGGTTGCTTCCTATCAAGAAGCTTTAAATTTACTGGAAACGGGGGAAATAGACGCTTTTGCGGCTGATAATAGCCTTTTAACTGGTTGGGTGCAGCAATTCCCCAATTATCGTCAATTACCGATCGAGTTAGGGGCGATCGCTCTGGGAGTCGTTCTCCCTAAAGGTTTACAGTACCAAAGTCTCCGAGAACGCGTCAATCAAGCGATCGAGCGGCTAGAATCCACCGGCTGGTTAGCAGAACGGGTGAACTATTGGGGCTTACCCCTGAGAATTCGGGAAATGGGGAGATAGGGTGATGGGGAGTTTTTTGCTGTGAGCAATGAACAGTAATCAGTGAACTGAAAACTCAAATCTGATCACTGATTACTGACTAAATCCTGCTATAATTTGAGGAAATAAGTATAAAAATATTAATTGCTCGATCGCTAATTATGGAAGATACCCTGCCGCTTATTTACGTTTCTGGATTGCTAATTTTCGTGATTGGTTTAGGAATTTTTGTCATCGTGCAAATCGTTAAAACCCGTCGAGTGGAAGGAACCTTTAACAAGCTACAAAAGAAATTGCAAAAAGAAAAAGGTACAGCTAAAGAATACTATGAATTAGGGAGTCTTTATCTGGATAAAAAACTCTATGTTCAAGCATTGAGTTTACTACAAAAGGCTTTAAAAATCTCTGAGGAAGAAAGCATCGAACCAGAAAATCAAGCTCTAATCTACAATGCGCTCGGTTTTTCCTATTTTGCCCAAGAACAATTAGAATTAGCGATTCGTAACTACAAAGAAGCAATTAAACTTTATCCTGAATACTCGATCGCTCTCAATAATCTTGGCAATGTTTACGAAAAGAAACAAATGGCGAAAAAAGCTCTCGAAACCTACGAAGAAACTCTCAAATTTGATCCTAATAATACCGTGGCGAAAAAGCGAGCCGAATCCCTGCGTAAACGCTTCGCTGAATCGAAATAGTTTTGACTACTATCAAATTCTTTTTAGAGATCGAAGATTCTTCGATCTCTTTCTTTATTTCAAGCCATAAAACAAGACAATTAAACTAGGGGTTAAAATCGTCAAAATTAAATTTAGGGGCGCGCCCAAACGGGTAAAATCGAGGAATTTATAGCCGCCAGGTGCATAAACCATGGTGTTAGTTTGATAGCCAATTGGTGTGAGATAACTATTAGAAGCAGCAAAGGTGACAGCATACATAAAAGCCAAAGGATTTAAACCCAAAGTTTTCGCCACTTCCACGGCGACGGGAATCATTAACACCACGGCGGCGTTATTAGAGAGGATTTCGGTTAAAAATGAGGTAATTAGATAGAAAAAAACTAAGATCCAAAACCCCGAAAGATGGCCGCCGATAGCCACTAAATTATCTGCCAACCATTTAGTCGTTCCCGAGTTATCCATGGCAGTACCCAGGGGAATTAAACCCGCTAATAAAAAGATAATATCCCAACGAATGGAACCATAGACTTCCCCCGGTTTTAGACAGCCAGTAATTACCATTAAAACCACCCCGACTAAACTGGTGACGAGAATCGGTTGAATATCAAAAGCAGCAATAATAATCACTAACAAAGTAATCATTAAAGCAATCATGCCTTTATCCTGTCGCAATGATTCAATTTCTTTCTCTTCTAAGACTAATAATTCTCGCGTGGTTTGTAAACCAATAAAACTCTGTTTTGGTCCTTGAACCAAGAGCAAATCGCCAAATTTTAAAGGAATTTTCCCTAATCTTCCTTGCAGTAATTCTGAACCACGCCGAATCGCCAAAACCGTTGCGTTATAACGCTGACGGAATTTCAAATCTTTTAAAGTTGTCCCAATTAAACGGGAATTAGAGAGAATCAAAACCTCGGCTAATTTTTCCTCACCTGTAGTAATTGTCGATTCAATATCTCCTTTCTGAAATTTGACATCGGCAAAGATTTCTAAGCCTCGTTCATCTTTAATTTTTAATAGTTCTTCCCGACTACTGTGAACGATTAAAATATCGCCAGCATTGAGAACTTTATCAGCTAAAGGTTGGGATAAATGTACCTTATTTCTGATTAATTCCAACACATCAAAATTAAACTTTCTTTGTAGTCCACTTTGGGATAAAGTTTGACCGATAAGATTAGAACGAGGGGTAATAATTACCTCACTCAGATATACTTTAGAACCATAATCATCCTCTAAAAATTCCCCGGTGGAAGATTTGCGATCGGGTAGTAATTTCGGAGCAAAAATTGTTAAATAAATCAAACCTGCCAAAAAAGTGACTAATCCTAAAGCAGTGAATTGAAATAAGCTAAATTCCCCATAACCCAGCTTGGCAGAAATACCACTAGCGAGAATGTTAGTAGAAGTCCCCACCACGGTAATCATCCCCGCTAAAACCGTCGCGTAGGAAAGGGGAATTAATAACTTAGAAGGAGAAATTTTTTGTTTTTTACACCAATCTTCAACGATGGGTAAAAAGATCGCCACCACTGCCGTGTTATTAATAAAAGCACTAATTGGCCCCACTAATGCCCCTAGGACAAATACCTGTTGGTGGGGACTTTTGCCCCCCCAAACCAACAAGCGATCGCGAACTACTTGAATCACTCCCGTGCGGGTAATTCCGGCACTAAGCACAAACATCGCCATCACTGTCACCGTGGCAGAATTACTAAAGCCGGCGATACCTTCTTCGGGAGTAACTAAACCCAAAAGAATCAGGACAATCGCCACGGATAAAGCGGTTAAATCTACCGGTAGCCATTCCGCCACGAAAGCGACTAAAGCAACGACTAAAACCGTTAAAGTCAGAATAATTGGTGTTGGCATTGATTTATTTTTTCGTCATGAACCAGCGAATAAATAACTTCTCCAACTCAATCCAAACAAACATTAAGGCACTAAATCCAAAACAGACTAATAATTCTGTGCCACTAATCCATTGAGTACCGAAGAAGCTTTGTAGAGGAGGAGCATAAATTAACAACAATTGTAGGATCGTTGTCAAGCCCACGGCGGCGATAATGTAAGGATTAGAGAAGGGATTCATTTGCACAGCTAACTGGGTATGGGAACGCACCGCCAAAGCATGACCCATTTGTGCTAGACAGAGGGTAGTAAATACCATGGTTTTCCAACGTCCGGGATCTCCGATTTCGGGAGTTGCTTGAGTATATCGGTAAGCCCAAGCCATCATAATAATGGTGAGAATGGCAAACACCACACCGATGCGAATCATATACCAACCCAAACCGCGGGCGAAAATGCTTTCCCGGGGGCTAAAAGGTGGACGTTTCATCACATTAGGTTCGGCGGGTTCCATTGCCAGAGCCAGAGCCGGTAAACCGTCGGTGACAAGGTTCATCCAGAGGATTTGCAAGGGAGAAAGGGGTACACCGCCTAAACCGAGCAGAGGAGCCGCTGCAATCGTTAAAACCTCGCCAATATTACTGCCGAGAATGTATTTAATAAAGCGCCGAATGTTACTGTAAACCACGCGCCCCTCTTCGGTGGCAGCGACGATGGTGGCAAAATTATCATCTAGCAAAATCATATCGCTGGCTTCTTTGCTGACATCGGTTCCGGTAATGCCCATGGCGATGCCGATATCCGCTTGTTTTAGTGCCGGAGCATCATTGACTCCATCCCCCGTCATGGCGACGAATTTGCCCCGTTTTTGCAGGGCTTGGACGATTCTCAGCTTATGTTCGGGAGAAACGCGAGCATAGACGCTCACACCATCTACCTCTGCCTCTAGGTCATTCTGAGACATTTTTTCTAATTCTTTACCCGTGATTACTCGCTCCCCGGGGGCAGCAATTCCTAATTCAAATGCGATCGCCTTGGCCGTTAATTGGTGATCTCCAGTAATCATAATCGGACGAATTCCCGCTTGACGACAGAGGGCAACCGCTTCTTTAACTTCTTTGCGGGGTGCATCGAGCATTCCCACCAATCCCAACCAAACCAGGGATTGTTCCTCACTATCTTCTCTTTCCGCTTCTGGCACTTCTGTCATCGGTTTATAGGAAAAACCCAAGACTCGTAGGCCATTACCCGCCATTTCGTCATTTTGTGCCAAAATACGGCTTCTTTGTTCATCTGTTAAGGGTTGACTTTCTGCCCCAACTTGGATCAGAGAACAGCGTTCGAGAATTAATTCCGGTGATCCTTTGGTAAACATTAAATAGGCAGAATCCCCCAAACCTAACTGGGCATTCTCACAGATTACTGACATTCTCTTTCTTTCGGAAGAGAAGGGAAATTCGCCTAAACGAGGGCTTTGTGGTGCCAATGCTTCCCGATATAGTCCTCCTTTACCCGCTAACGTCAGTAAAGCTCCTTCGGTGGGATCGCCTAAAATTGACCATTCTTGAGCTTGATTCTGCAAAAGTGCGTCATTACACAGCACACAAGCCGTTAAAATTGCCTGTAGTTCGGGATCACTTTCGCTAGCACCACTAAACTCACCGATGGGTGCGTAACCTTCCCCCGTGACAGTAATTGTCTGCTCGCAGGTATTGACTTTCTGCACCACCATTTTATTTTGAGTTAAAGTTCCGGTTTTATCGGAGCAAATCGTCGTTACCGAGCCTAAGGTTTCCACTGCCGGCAATTTACGGATTAAAGCTTGTCTTCTCACCATTCTTTGGGTTCCAATTGCCAAAGTCACCGTCACCACTGCCGGTAAACCTTCGGGAACAACGGCCACAGCCATACTGAGGGAAGTTTCGAGGAATGATTCAAAAAACTGCCAACCAAAGCGAATTACACCCCCAAGCACGACTATAGCCACTAAAGCCAGGGAACTACTCACTAAAACGTTACCTAACTGCGACATTCGCTGCTGTAGGGGAGTTGGTTCACTTTCTACTCCTTGCAACAAAGCGGCGATTTTCCCGATTTCCGTATCCATTCCCGTCTTGGTAATCGCCACTTTCCCCCGTCCTTGTACTACTTCTGTACCCTGATAGACGAGGTTAATGCGATCGCCTAAAGAGGCATCTTCCGGTAAAACCTTCTGTGCTTGTTTATTTACCGATACCGCTTCACCCGTGAGGGCAGCTTCGCGGATTTGCAGGTTTTGTGCTTCTAATAATCTGCCATCGGCAGCAATTTGTACCCCCGCTTCCAGTAACATGATATCCCCGGGGACAAGTTCCTTGGCTGTCACTTCAAAGGTGCTACCATTACGAATAACCCGGACTTTCGGCGAGGATAACTGTTTAAGGGCGGCTAAAGCCTTTTCTGCCCGACTTTCCTGTAAATATCCTAAAATACCGTTTAAAATAACAATTGTAAAAATAGCGATCGCATCTTTGGGAAATTCCCCTTTTTTTAAGTCCAAAACTGCTGAAACCACCGCCACGGCAATCAGCATCACTAACATAATGTTAGTAAACTGTTCCCAGAGAATCATTAACGGGCTACGTCCTCCCGTTTCTTTTAGTTCATTTAACCCGAAAATATCCTTTCTTTTAACAATTTCCGCCTCGTTTAAGCCGGTTTCCCCATTGGTTCTCAGTATTTCTAGGGTTTGTTCGCCAGTTAAATTATGCCAAGCACGATTATTCTCTATCTCCGAGACGTGGGGGGACGTAGTGGGAAAAGTCATAGCGAGCGATTGAAGAGGGTGTACGCGTGAACTAAAAAGGTAAGCGAATTAAGCTAATTAAATATCACAATATCAGTTATCAGTGACCAGTAAGCAGTTATCAGTTATCAGTGACCAGTTATCAGTGACCAGTAAGCAGTGACCAGTAAGCAGTAATCAGTGACCAGCAAACAGTTATCAAGGAAGTGGGGTGTGGGGAGAACAAAGCTGCCACCTGCCTTTTGCCTTCTCGATAATCTGAAAAAAAATGTAACGAAATGTGAAGTATAATGGCGAATGTGATAAAGACAAGACATTAGAGAGTAGATAGGAAACGATGCGAGTTGCGATCGCTGGTGCGGGACTAGCCGGATTATCTTGTGCGAAATACCTTGTCGATGCGGGACATACGCCCATCGTACTGGAACGTCGCGATGTATTAGGGGGAAAAATTGCCGCTTGGAAAGATGCCGATGGGGACTGGTACGAAACTGGTTTACATATCTTCTTTGGCGCTTATCCCAATATGCTGCAATTATTCCAAGAATTAGGCATAGAAGATCGTTTACAGTGGAAAGAACACTCGATGGTCTTCAATCAGCCGGAAAAACCAGGGACTTATTCGCGGTTTGACTTCCCAGATCTTCCCGCCCCAATTAACGGTATTGTTGCCATTCTTCGTAATAACGATATGTTAACTTGGGAGGAAAAAATCAAATTTGGACTCGGTTTAATCCCTGCCATTGTTAAAGGCCAAAGTTACGTCGAGGAGATGGATAAATATTCTTGGTCGGAATGGTTAGAGAAACAAAACATACCCCCTAGGGTAGAAAAAGAAGTGTTTATCGCTATGTCGAAAGCCCTAAACTTTATCGATCCTAACGAGATTTCCGCCACAATTCTACTAACGGCATTAAACCGCTTTTTACAGGAGAAAAACGGCTCAAAAATGGCTTTTCTCGACGGTTCACCCACGGAAAGACTCTGCCAACCTTTAGTCGATTACATCAGCGCTAGAGGTGGCGAAGTGCGCTTAAATGCCCCTTTAAAAGAGATTATCTTAAATGAAGATGGCACAGTTAAAGCCTTTTTAATGCGCGGTTTAGACGGTGGGGAAGATTATCTTTTTGAAGCCGATCTTTATGTGTCTGCGATGCCTGTAGATCCCTTAAAAGTCTTACTGCCTAAACTTTGGCAAGAAGATAAATTCTTTCAAAAATTAGAAGGATTAGAAGGAGTTCCTGTTATTAATTTACACCTCTGGTTTGATCGCAAACTAACCGACATCGATCATTTATTATTCTCCCGTTCGCCCTTACTCAGTGTTTATGCTGACATGAGCAACACTTGTAAAGAATACGCTAACCCCGATCGCTCGATGTTAGAATTAGTTCTCGCTCCCGCTCAGGATTGGATTAGCAAATCCGATGAAGAAATTATCGCCGCCACGATGAAAGAACTAGAAAAACTCTTTCCCCAACATTTTACTGGCGATAATCCCAGTCAATTGTTAAAATATCATCTGGTGAAAACTCCCCGATCGGTTTATAAAGCCACCCCCGGCCGACAAGCTTATCGACCTTCTCAAAAAACTCCGATCGAGAATTTTTATCTCGCCGGTGACTATACCATGCAAAAATATTTAGGAAGCATGGAAGGAGCCGTTTTATCAGGGAAATTAGCGGCAGCAGTGATCAGCAAAGATCACCCCGCAGCACCGCTAAACCCGAATAAAACCCAATCTATACCAGTGTCCAGCGCTCGTTAATTCTCTGGCTAGGGACTAATGACGAAAATGGCCTTGAGTGAGACAATGCTATATCATTAGCCACAGTTCGCCGTTAATCTAAGTCAATCATTCCGCCCCAGCAGAATGCTCCAATTGCCAAAACCGACCCACCCCAGCAAACCCCTCGTCTCCCTTGCGGAGTCCTACGAACTCTGTCGCCGGATTACAGAGAAGTATTCTAAAACGTTTTATCTCGGTACTCTCCTGATGCCGAAAGCAAAACGTCAAGCGATCTGGGCAATTTATGTCTGGTGTCGTCGTACCGATGAACTGGTCGATGGACCCCAAGCCCGGTTAACTACCCCTGAAACCCTCGATTTATGGGAAAAACAGCTAGAGACCGTCTTTTCTGGGGTTGCCCTTGAGGATGCCGATGTCGCTCTCGTGGATACTCTAGAAAAGTTCCCCATGGATATCCAACCCTTTCGGGATATGATCGCCGGGCAACAGATGGATCTCTATCGCAGTCGTTATCAAACCTTTGATGAACTAAAACTGTACTGCTATCGGGTGGCGGGAACGGTGGGGTTAATGTCCAGCGCGGTGTTAGGATTGGAAGATGGCGATCGCTCGGCTCCTTGGCGACGCAATCAAAGCGTCTATATTCCCCAAGAAGAAGCGATCGATCTCGGTATTGCCAATCAATTAACCAATATTTTGCGGGATGTGGGGGAAGATGTCCATCGTGGGCGGATTTATCTACCTTTAGAGGATTTAGAGCTTTTTAACTACAGCGAAGACGATTTACTCAAAGGGGTTAATGATGACCGTTGGAAAGCGTTGATGCGCTTCCAAATTGAGCGCGCCCGTTATTACTACGATTCCGCCGAAAGGGGGATTCGCGCCCTTAATCCCGATTCCCGTTGGCCGGTTTGGGCTGCTTTACTGCTTTATCAAGGCATTTTAGACGTAATTGAAGCAAATAACTACGACGTCTTCGCCCGTCGTGCCTTCGTGCCTTTAGCCAAGAAAATGCTCTATTTACCCGTGGCTTGGTTGCGATCGCAAGCCCTATAAAAATGCGACGGGTTTTGTCGCTTACCGACTCCACCCGTCGAGTCTCAACTATTAAGTTTTCCCTTTCAAGGCGATTTAGGAGTCACCAACCAGAAAGGTCCGGTTTCCGTGCAGGGAACATCTCGATCGGTTTCGTAAACCACAAGACCATCTTGCCGATCCAAAACCAGGGCCTCTCCTAGACGGACGTAGGATATAAACGGAACCAGATAGCGGACGACAGGCTGATCGCTACAGGCTGGCAACACCCGATCATTAAAATACTCCCACCCCACATCCTCAACGCTTTCATAGTAGCGGATGCTGAGATCATCGATCGCTTTCCCCGGAAAGCGGTCTTGGATAGCTGACCGGAGAAATTCTGGCAGCGGTCGATCGGGCGATAATAATGTGGCAGATTTCATGGCTTTTCCCCCTAAAACTAAAGGAAGCGGGAAACTCTGACAAATGCCGTCCCGAGCGGGACCATTGGCTTCCGCTCCCCACCCCGCCAATTTTTTACTATCTAGGGATGGGAGCTGGCGCAGGGAGTCCCCTTGTCTTCATTGTAACAACTTTCCCCAGAAGGGTTCAGGGCGATGCGGTGAGAACAGTTTTTCTTGATTTTTCGTTACAAAGATTGACAAATTTATCCTTCTATTTTAGCGATAATAATAATTACCCGGCGACAAGCCAGAAAAAATAATGGAAACAGGGAAGGACGGACGAGGCTGGGACTAACTAACTGGCAATAATGATAGCGAGAAAAGAAGTGGTTTAGTAGTGCCGAATTCTCGTTCCCAATCATTTAGGAGGTAGGAAAGATGACAATTTATGTCACCCGCGAGGGAGATAAACTGGTGGCCGATTCCCCACTGGAATTGGTAGAAAAATTACAACAATGTCAGGGGAGAATGACGGAAACAAGACAGGACTTCATGACTCGGATGGCTGCACAGATGGTGGCCAGCCAAGGCGTTACTGTTCCTATCACCGATCCGGAGAATTTTATCGCCGAGTTAATCCACAACGATTTTCTCAGCGTGGTGGACAGTATTGATGGCTGAAAGTCAACCGGGGAATTGGCGGCAAAACTTGGTCCCTAGGGTTCCTAACACTTAACCCCACTACCCTAGGTCAAAAAGCAAAATTTCCGAGTCTTCTAGAGATTGAATAGCCAAAGAGGTCTCCTCGCTAATTGCCGCTCCATCCCCCGCTCGTAAATGCACGCCATTTAGGGTTATTTGCCCTCTAGCCACTTGTAACCAGCCATAACGATCGGTGGCTAAGGAATGAGTCAGGGACTGGCCTAGGGGCAGAATTCCCGCGTAGAGATTAACGTCTTGATGGACTTTAACCGCGTTACCGGCACCGGTGGGAGAGGCGATTAGTTGTAAGGTATGGGGAGAAAATGCGATCGCTTTTTGTTCATAACTGGGTTCTAGATTTTTTTGGTCGGGAATAATCCAAATTTGCAGAAGATGCAGGGTATTAGTGGCAGAATGATTAAATTCACTGTGTTTTATCCCTGTTCCCGCACTCATCCGTTGAATTTCACCGTGTCGAATCACGGAACCTGTACCGAGACTGTCTTGGTGTTCTAGTTCTCCCTCCAAAACATAGGTTAAAATCTCCATGTCGTGGTGTCCGTGAGTGTGAAATCCTTTTCCCCCAATGACTTTATCCTCGTTAATAACTCTTAGACTCCTAAAATTAATCTGCTGGGGATCATAATATTGGGCAAAAGAAAAAGTATGATAGGTATCCAACCAACCATAGTTAGCGTAACCCCTTTCCTCAGCCTTGCGTATAGTAATCATCGGTTTTCCTCTTTTTTACCTCTATATTCCCAGTCTATAAAATATTGCCAAGAATGAAATGATAAGTAGGCACTTAAAAGTCAGATAATTACCTTGAGGTAATCATAGTGGCAATGTCCTGAAACTTTTCTGATTTATGAGAAAGGCTGTATTTCTATAGTTTCGGTTTTAGTATTTTCACTACCGACAACCGTTTTGGACGCAGTAGTGTGACGATTTCTAACTTTTCTGCCCCGATTCCCGAACCCTCAACTGTGCTGAGTTTGCTGGTACTAGGAGGCTTAGGCGCTGGACTGAAGTACCTTAAGCGGAATTGATATCCCAAAAAACAGGGGACTAGGAGTTGACTTCTCCTCCTAGTTCCCAACTTGATTAGCTGTTGACTGTCTATGAGCGCCGGAGTTGGGAGCGGGGAGATTTACACAATTCTGGCTTTAAGTCAATAGCCTTTACAAAAATTCAAAAATTGTCACACAAAAAAATGTCACCACTAGCGGCTTTTTTTGGGCAAGAGAATCGATACAGTACCCTGATTGTCTTGGTTTTGCGTTGATTTAAGGTTTAATGCTAAAACTAAGCCCACAGCATACCACGATCATATCAGATTAATAAATGTAGGCAACCCCGATTTACAGCCAAATTTTGGCAAATTCTGGGAAAATCAAAATCTTGTAACTTACTTGTTACATTTAACTAATCGCCTAAAGTATTTAAATATTTTAATTTTTTATCTTAAATTTATAATTTTTACTTATTTTTGAAGGCTGATTAACTAGGGTTGGGCAAAAAAGCTTGTAAGCTCTATTTAAAGTCAGTCGAATCGGTTAGTATCGGGAGACAGATGTGACTTGTATAGCTTCCCAGTTTTTGAGATTTGAAGACTTTTTAGAAGCATTTTGAAAGCGTCTTAGCCGATGGATTAAATATGAATTATCAGCCGTAGAAATCTTCATCAAGAATCTGTTCTAAGGAAAAAGGACAGTCTAGGGGATATACTTCCTCCGGAGGAATCGCAATTCCCAAGTCAGCCAATTTGCTTTCCTTGATGGCAATTTTGCGACCTTTAGGATAGGTTTTATCGATGGCGATTGCTAGATGAGATTTCAAAGAAGGGGTGTTTTCTAGTAAGGCGATAACTCTTTCCCTGTGTTCGACAATGGAGCTATACCAGCTAGATTTCATGCTTTCAGGGGCGGAGGATTGTACTTTTAATTTCAGTAAATGAGCCAGCAAAATCATTAAATTTCCTTCCAAAGCATTTTTATCTGGTTTACCCAATTCTTTCAACTCCTCAACTAAATGAGATACATCTAATTCCTGAAAATCTCCTTGTTCCAATTGACCTATTGTTGTTATCAGCCATAATTGAAAATCTTGTTCATAGAGTTCTGATTTAGTTATCATGATGGCTTCGATAATAGTTAATCTAGATTGAGTTATACTCTATTTTGCAGATTTCGGATGTTTCTATCGGTAAATATTAAGTTTTATTACAGGATTTGACATCTGCGCCTATTCCCTATTCCCTTATCCTTAGGATGAGCGGTTAAAATACATCTTAGCTTAAGGACTAGAGAATATTATGAGACTAGAAAGAGAAGATTTTGATTGGGCGGTACAACAAAATCTAATTACTGCCAGCCAAGCTGAAAATTTATGGACGGCTTTTTTGTCCCGTTATCCCCAAGAAAATGAAGTTAATCGTCCTCGCTTTAATTTTGCCAATGTGGCTTACTATTTTGGGGCATTAATTGTTATCTCCGCCCTGGGGTGGTTTATGAACGAAGCTTGGGAGAGTTTCGGCGGTGCGGGACTATTTTTTATCGCCCTGTTTTATGCAGTTTGTTTTATTTTCACGGGTAAAAATCTCTATTTTCAGCAAAATCTCAAAATCCCCGGCGGCCTTTTATTTACCATGGCAGTGGCAATGACTCCCTTAGCAATCTATGGTTTACAACGCTGGACAGGGTACTGGCAAGCTGGATATCCGGGCATCTATCGAGATTTCCATACATGGATTAAAGGCAGTTGGTTTTTAATGGAATTAGGCACGATTATCGCAGGATTAATAACTTTGCGATTTGTTAAATTTCCTTTCTTAACTGCACCGATCGCTTTTAGTCTGTGGTATATGTCAATGGACTTAACCCCTTTACTCTTTGGGGACAACGAATATACATGGAGACTGCGACTGTGGGTATCCTTTTGGTTTGGAATTGCCTGTTTGATAACTGCCTATTTAATTGATGTACGTCAGCGTCGTAGTCGGGGCGATTTTGCTTTTTGGCTATACCTATTCGGATTGATTATGTTTTGGTTTAGTCTATCTCTCCTAATCGATGATAATGAAGCGCAACGATTTTTGTACTGTCTAATTAACTTGGGATTGATGTTATTATCCGTCCTGCTAAAAAGAAGATTATTTGTGGTTTTCGGAGGTATCGGAGTATTTGCCTATCTTTCCTATCTCTCCTATCGTCTCTTTGCCGATTCAATTTTCTTTCCCTTTGCCCTAACCGCCCTAGGACTTGGTATTATCTATATGGGGGTTTTATATCAGCGTCATTACCCAACCCTGGCTAGATTTATTGAAAGTTATATTCCTCTCGAATGGCGCAATTTATTACCCAAAGATCGATAATTAGGAGAAATGGGGATATGGGGATATGGAGGAAATGGGGAGATAGGGGAAATGGGGAGATTCAACTAAAAAACCCCAAAACCCCAAAACCCCAAAACCCAACACCATCTTTTTTACTTTTATGAAAATACTTATCGTTGATGATGAAAAAGAATTAACCGAACCCTTAGAACAAATTCTTGATCGAGAAGGCTATGAAGTTGATATTGCTGATAATGGTCGGACGGGGTTAGAATTGGCACGAGAGAATAATTATGACCTCTTAATTCTCGATTGGATGTTACCCCAGCAATCCGGATTACAAATCTGTCAATATTTACGCAATCAAGGGGACACCACTCCCGTTTTGTTTCTAACCGCTAAGGATACCATAGATGATCGAGTGGCGGGATTAGATGCTGGCGCTGATGATTATTTAGTCAAACCCTTTCAACTGCGAGAATTATTAGCGAGAGTCCGCGCTTTATTGCGTCGTTCTCCCAATTTTGAAGCTAGTAATAGCAGTAAACTAAAATGTGCTGATTTAGAACTCGATAGCGAAAATCAAGTGGCCTATCGTCACGGTCGCACGATCAGTTTATCAGCAAAAGAAGTACAATTGTTGACTTTATTTATGACCCATCCGGGTCAACTTCTCACCCATGAACAAATTTATCAGCATCTCTGGTCAGAAGGAGAGCAACCTAATAGTAATGTGGTTCCTGCCCTGATGCGCTTACTGCGTCGTAAAATCGAAGCGGCTGGAGAAACACCTCTAATTAATACTGTCTATGGGAAAGGCTACCGTTTCGGGGAAAATTAGGGAATGCTGAAGGATAATGAGAATACCAACTGATTACCGATTACTGATTACTGATATATGTTATCCTGCCTACAAATTGAAAATTTTACCCTCATCGATCGCTTAGAATTAACTTTCGGGAACGGATTAAATGTACTGACCGGTGAGACGGGGGCAGGAAAATCAATTATATTAGATGCGATCGATATTGTTCTCGGTGGTAAAGTCAATCATCGCGTCATCCGTCAGGGAAGCCAACAATCAACCCTAGAAGCGACTTTTTCTCTAACTCCAGAATTAATTGCTTGGCTAGAAAGTCAGGAAATTGACCCATTAGAAGATAATAGTCTGACCATCAGCCGGGAATTAGTGATTACTAATAATTCCTTGCGTTCTCGTTCTCGCATTAACGGAGTCGTCGCTAATCGCCAACAAATGGCGCAAATAAGAGATTTTTTGGTAGAAATCACCGCTCAAGGTCAAACAGTTCAGTTAATGGACGCTAATCGACAGAGGGAATTATTAGATCTCTACGGGGGTGAATCGCTGCTGCGGCAGCGGGAAAAAGTAGCCACAGCCTACGTTAACTGGCAAGAAAGCAAGAATAGTTTAAACAATAGGTTGCAATCGGAACAAAATCGCCTACAAAGATTAGATTTACTAGAATATCAACTAAAAGAACTAGAATCAGCCAATTTAACCGCTGCTGACGAGTTGGAACAGTTGGAACAGGAAAGAAACCGACTCTCCCACGGTGTCGATTTGCAAAATTCCAGCTATCAAGTCTATCAACTCCTCTACCAAAACGATCGCGATCAACCCGCCGTCGCTGATTTGTTAGGAAAAGCTGAAAATATCTTGACAAATATGATGGTTTATGATAGTAGTTTAGAGCCAATTTTAGAGATGGTGCGATCGGCATTAAATCAGGTGGTGGAAGCGGGACAGGAAATCAACGTTTATGGGGATAGTCTAGAGGCAGATCCGGAGAGATTGAACGAGATAGAAGAGAGAATCGTCCAACTTAAGCGCATTTGTCGCAAGTATGGCCCAAGTTTAGCCGAAGCACTCGATTATTATCAGAAATTACAGCAGGAATTAGCGGAGTTGACGGGAGAGGGACAATCGATTGAAGAATTAGAAAAAATTTGTCAGCAACAGGAAAACATCTATCGAGAAACTAGCACCCAGTTAACCTTTTTGCGACAAGAAACCGCTAGTCAACTAGAAAAACAATTGGTACAGGAATTAAAACCTTTAGCCATGGAAAAGGTGATTTTTGTCTGTCGGATTGACCCGGGTAATCCTAGCAGTCTGGGAGTCGATCAGGTGGTATTTTATTTTAGTCCCAATCCCGGGGAAAAAATCCAACCTTTATCCAGTACCGCTTCCGGAGGAGAAATGAGTCGTTTTCTCCTAGCGTTAAAGTCCTGTTTTTCCCAATCCCAATCGGCAGCGGCAACCCTAATTTTTGATGAAATCGATGCGGGAGTATCGGGAAAAGTTGCCCAGGCAATTGCCGATAAATTAGATCAATTAGGTCAAAAATATCAAGTTTTATGCGTTACCCATCAACCCTTAGTGGCTGCTTTAGCTGATCACCATTTTCGAGTTTATAAACAAATGATTGCCGAAGATAATCCTACTAATCTCTCGGAAATTCGCACGGTTGTCCGGGTTACTTCTCTCGATAATCGTCAGACGAGAAGGGAAGAATTGGCACAATTAACGGGAGGAAATTCGGCAGCGGCTGCCATCGCTTTTGCTGAGTCTTTATTGGATAAAGCGGCTGCCAAAAAACAGCAGGATTTAACCTTGAAATTGACTGATTAACCAACGTCCCACCTGACTTTGATCTCTGGTGCGTGCCTGTTGTAAAGCTGACTCTAAAACCGCAAGTCTTAAATTAGGTAAAACCTTTGATATATCAATTCTTTTACTACCTCGATCGATTATTTCAAAGGCGAATATTTGAGGATAATCGACGTTAACACTCCAGTATTCACTAACTCCTAATTCTTCATAGAGTAAGCGTTTATTACCTAAGTCATCATTAAGGGTAGATTTTGAGATTTCAATGACTAAATCTGGTGGGGGATACTGATTTAAATCAATAATCGAAGTACCGTAGGAAATTAGATTAGCTTTCTCCGCAAAATAATAAGATATATCTGGTTGAACTTCTCGATAACCCGACTTGCGAAAACTGCAATTATCTTTGGCATTAAAGTCCAAATTTTTTAGGGTAGCATAGAGACTAACAGCGAAGATCAAAATAGCATGATCGCTGGCATGATCGTTACCAATAGGAGTCATTTCTAATCGATAATAGCCATTGTAATAATAACTTTTTCCTTGATTTTCTGGGAAGTTGTTAATTGCTTCTAAGTATTCTTCCCAACTACCTTTAATCCATAAATCTGTCGAGATAGTAGTTTCTAGCTGTTGCATAATCTTCGCCTCGATTTTATGGAGTTAACCTTGAAATTGAGTGATTAACCAACGTCCCACCTGACTTTGATCTCTGGTGCGTGCCTGTTGTAAAGCTGACTCTAAAACCGCAAGTCTTAAATTAGGTAAAACCTTTGATATATCAATTCTTTTGCTACCTCGATCGATTATTTCAAAGGCGAATATTTGGGGATCATCTACCTTAACGCTCCAGTATTCACTAACCCCTAATTCTTCGTAGAGTAAGCGTTTATTACCTAAGTCATCATTGAGGGTAGATTTTGAGATTTCAATGACTAAATCTGGTGGGGGATACTGATTTAAATCAATAATCGAAGTCCCATTTGGTATCAGATTCGCTTTCTCTCCTAGATAGTAAGATATATCTGGCTGCACTTCTCTAATTCCTCTTTTGCGATAGGAACAAGTAGGGAGTCCTTGAAAAGGAATTTCTTTGAGGATAGCGTAGAGACTCACCCCCAAAAAGACAACATGATGATCTCTAGCGTGTTCAAATCCAATAGGAGTCATTTCTAATCGATAATAGCCATTGTAATAATAACTTTTTCCTTGATTCTCTGGGAAGTTTTTAATTGCTGCTAAGTATTCTTCCCAACTACCTTTAATCCATGAGTCAGTTATCCCCCTAGTTTCTAGCTGTTGCATAGTTATCCTATCCCGCTTTGAACTTTTTCTCTAATTATAGCAATTATTGCTTAAATCAGAACCAGGGAACTGAGCAAGTATAATGATAGAATAGATTAATTGAGAAAAAATTAGCCCAATTATGACCACAACTTATGATTACATAATTATCGGTGGTGGTATCACCGGTTCTGCCTTAAGTTATGAACTAGCTAACCTAGGCAGTCGAGTCCTCTTATTAGAAAAAGAAACCCATCCCCTCAACGCCACTTTCTACAGTTACGGGGGTTTAGCCTATTGGTCGGCCACCACAGAAATCCAGAGAAAATTATATCAAGAAGGTCGAGAAATTCAGCGCAATTTATCGCAGGAATTGGGCATAGATAACGAATACCGGGACATAGAGCTAATTCTCACCGTGAACCCCGAAGATGATCCAGTCGCTGTGGCCGAAAAATTTGCTATCTTTGCTATTACCCCCGAAATTCTCGATCCGCAAGCAGCGATCGCTTTAGAACCTCTATTAAATCCCGCAGCTATCTCCGGAGTTTTACGACTGCCCCACGGTCACATCAACGCCGAAAAAACTAATCTTGCCTATCAACAAGCTTTTCTGCGTCTGGGAGGCAAGATTATTCGGGAAGCTGTCATCGAATTAATTGAAACTGCATCGAGAATTACCGGCGTAAAAACTCCTAAAAATAATTATCATGCTGGGGAAACTATCGTCTGTGCCGGGGGATTAACCCGGTCTTTACTGCAAAAATCCGGTATTGCTGCTCCCGTCTATTTTACCCATGCCCAGGTGATCAAAATTCCCCCCAGCGAGATCAAATTAAACACCCTAGTTATGCCCGCAATTGCTGCTAGATTGCTATTAGAGCAAAAAATCACCCAACTAGAAAAGCAGGGCATTTGGCAGAGAGAAACCCCAGAAATAATTGCCAGTGTTTTAGAAACGGGAGCGGTACAATTCCGGGATCAAAGCCTTTATCTAGGGCAAATTAGCGCCATTATCACCGATCCAGACGCGATTTTAAACCCTCTGGCCGGGGAAAAAGCAATACGGGCCGCCGTGGGGACATTGCTGCCCTCTTTAGCCTCTCTCCCCGGCAGCTGTCATCATTGTCTAGTGGCCTTTGCTCCCTCGGGACGGCCCCTAGTGGGAGCGATCGCCGATAAAGTGGGATTGCAGGTATTTTCTGGCTTCACCAGTACACTTGTATCGGCTCCGCCCCTGGCCCGACGTTTTGCGCGTCATCTGCTGGGGGAAAATGACGAGATAATTAGGGTTTGCTGAAAAAGGTTTTCGTGGGGACAGGGTGTGGGGTGTGGGGTGTGGGGTGTGGGGTGTAGGTTTTTACCCATTTTCATCTGGTAAATTACCTAATTTTCAGGGAAAAAGTCCAGGGATTTTCCCCCCGATCCCTCCCAGATCTGGGACTTTTTGATTGACCAAAAGTCTAAAAGTCTTACCCAACAAGGTTTTTAGATTTATTTAGCAAACCCTAATTGCTAATTGACAAAAGTTAAGAGAGAAATTAACTGATGGTTGCAATTAATCCTAATCGACTTTTTCCAACTGCCAAAGAATTTGGTTTCCCTCCCGTCTGACCCGGGAGATTACCCAATTTCGCCACGGCCAATGGTCGCCGCGACTGGTAACGGCCCCTGGATTAATATCCATTAAATCGGCCACTTCGGCGCTGGTAATCAAATAACCGCGATTGGCCACTTCATCGGCAATGCGTAGGGTTTCGATCAGATTTCTTAGCTGGTCAACTCTTTCTCCCCGGGGTAATTGGATTTCATCGCCAGCGCTATTAGGTGGTTCATTCATGGTGATGGTCTGGTCAAAGTTGATTAACAATAAAAATTGTCGGTTAAGGCAAACAATCAAGCTTCCCCTATCGTTATTCTATCGATTTCATCAATAATAGTCCTCATCAAAACAGTCCTATCTTCTCGAATCTTACTGTCACATCTTTACTAAAACCCCAAAAACCCCTTGACAAAAAACACAGAATATAGTATGTAAATCAGGGAAAGTGGTTAGCGGTTACTGATAACTGATCACTGATAACTGATAACTGAAAATAACTGCTATAAAATTGGACTAGCCTTTTTCCCCAGAAAAAAATTCCCCCTCCATGACCTTAATCCTCTACAACACCCTCAGTCGTCGCGAAGAACCCTTTACCCCCCTCATCCCCGGCATTGTCTCCATGTATTGCTGCGGCATTACCGTCTATGATTATTGCCATTTGGGTCATGCGCGTACCTGTGTGGTTTGGGATGTGGTGCGGCGTTATTTGGAGTATCTCGGTTATAAAGTGCGCTATATTCAGAATTTCACCGATATTGACGATAAAATTCTCAATCGGGCTAAAAATGAACATACCACCATGGCAGCCGTAGCCGAGAGATTTATCCAGGCCTACTTTGAGGATATGGCAAAATTAGGAGTCAGACCGGCGGACGCTTATCCCCGGGCCACTCATACCCTCGACGGTATCAAGCGCCTAGTCTATGAATTAGAACAAAAAGGCTATGCTTACCCCAGCGATGGCGATGTTTACTACTCCGTCCGTCGTTTTTCCGATTATGGCAAACTATCAGGGCGAAAACTCGATGATCTGCAAGCCGGGGCCAGCGGCCGGGTAGAAACCGACGACCCGGAAGCAATTAAAAAACAAGACCCCTTTGATTTTGCCCTCTGGAAGGGGGCAAAACCGGGGGAACCTAGTTGGGATTCTCCCTGGGGCCGAGGTCGTCCGGGGTGGCATATTGAATGTTCGGCCATGGTCAAAGAACAATTGGGAGAAACTATCGATATTCATGTGGGGGGAAGTGATCTGATTTTTCCCCACCACGAAAACGAAATTGCCCAAAGTGAAGCGGCTACGGGTAAACCTCTGGCCCACTATTGGTTACATAATGGCATGGTTAAGGTGGCCGGGGAAAAAATGTCGAAATCCCTCGGTAATTTCATCACTATTCGCGAGTTATTGGCAAAATATGACCCCTTAGCCGTGAGATTATTAATTTTAGGCGCCCAATACCGCAAACCGATTGATTTTTCCGATGAGGGATTGCAGGCGGCCACTAATGGCTGGCATACTTTGCAAGAGGGTTTATCCTTTGGTTATAAGCATCTTCAGCAAGATAATCCCGGAATTACTGACCAAGAGCTAGAAAATCGCTTTCAAGAGGCGGTAAATCACGATTTTAACTTTGCCGGTGGTTTAGCGGTGTTATTTGAAATCGCTAAGGAATTACGCAAGGAGGGTAATAATTTAACCCATGCGGGTAAGACAGACAGCAATCTCGCCCAATTAGCGGTAAAATGGCATACTTTGGTGAAATTGTCTAGGGTTTTGGGCCTAGAAATGGCCGCTGACCAGGGAGAAACCCCTGTTTCTGAGGGAATTAGTGCAGCGGATATCGAAAATCTGATCCAACAACGGACAGAGGCGAAAAAAGCGAAAAATTACGCCGAAAGCGATCGCATTCGCGCAGAATTAAAAGCCCAAGGCATTAGTTTAATCGACCAACCCGGGGGAGTGACTAAATGGTTAAGAGAGGGAGACTAGAAATTCTTTAACCACTTCCTCTACTTTGCGATTGCGGCCATCCACCTGATAGTTTAATTTCTGCATAGCTGTGGAGGTAATTTTGCCGGTGAGTTTCGCTAAAACCTGTCGCAATTGCGGATATTTTCGCAAACTATCCCGGTTAAAAATCGGTACCGCTTCGTAGGGAGGAAAATAGCGTTGATCATCTTCTAGGATGACTAAATCTAGCACGGGAATTAAGCCATCGGTGGAATTTCCCGCCACTAAATCCACTTGTTTTTCGGCTAAAGCGCGGTACATTAACCCTAAATCCATCACTTTCGGGGGTTGGGCAAAAGTTAGGCCATAGGTCTTCGCTAATCCCTTGTAACCGTCTTCCCTTTCCAAAAATTCATAACCAAAACCCGCTTGCCAATTGGGGGTATATTTAGCCACCTGCGAGAGAGTTTTAAGATTGTATTGACTGGCGGTTTCTCCCCGGATAACAATGGCGAAAGTATTCTCGAATCCTAAACTGGGAAAGACTTCTAGATTAAATTTTTCTGGATAAATCTCTTGCAGCTTTTCAAAGACTAATCGGGCATCGTTAAGGGGTTTTTCTTGCAAAATTCCCGTGAAAGCCGTGCCGGAATACTCCACATAACCATCGATTTTACCCGCTTTCACCGCTTCATGACAGATCAGAGTACCACCGAGATTAAATTGACGATCAACCCGTAAATTCGTCTCTTTTTCGATTTCCTGTGCCAAAATTTCCCCTAAAATCACCTGTTCGGTAAAATTTTTGGAACCGATCACCACTGTGCCGGAGGATGAATGGAAAATTTGAGTCAAGAGGAAAGATAGCAAGGCTAACCCGATTAAACCTAAGCCCCATTGCCATTTAGAGGGCTTTTTCGGGCGTTGCGAAGGGGAAAAGGTCTTTTCTAACCAACCGAGACTCCAATCGGCAACAAGGGCTAAAAAAGCGGCAGGAATTGCCCCCGCCAAAATTAACTGATTATTTACCGTGGCAATACCGCGAAAAATAAACACTCCCAAACCACCGCCACCAATGGCAGCTGCGATCGTAGCCACACCGATAGCAATCACCGTCGCAATTCTCACTCCTGCCAAAATTGTCGCCCTGGCCAGGGGTAATTCGATATAGCGCAGGATTTGACCGTCGGTCATGCCTAGGGATAACCCGGCTAATTTTAGTTCGGGATCAACTTTTTTGATGCCCAGATAGGTATTTAAAACAATTGGCAGTAAAGTATAGAGAGTTAGGGCAACAATAGCGGGAATTTTGCCGATTCCTCCCAAAAAAGGCACGGAAATTAAAAAACCAAATAGGGCTAAACTGGGGATAGTCTGTAGAGTGTTAACGATCGCTATAATCGGTGGGGCGAGAATAGCTTGACGACTAATCAAAATACCTAGAGGAATCCCGATTAAGCTACCCATAGCCATGGCTATTCCCGTCAAGAAAAGATGCTCTCCGGTGCGAAAAGCGATTTCCCCCGCATAATCTAGCCAAAAACTATCCATAAACTTCTCTTAAAGCGGCTGCTTCATCCTATTGTGTAGAATAAATGGGATCTATTAGTTCCAGTCTTTATTTAAAGATTCTATCACCATCTTGACATTATTTCCTCGCTAAAGACAAATGACTAACAAATTTAATCCTCGGGCTAAAACTGTTGCCGATTGGGCCTATATCGGTATTGATAAACATTTTCATAAAGTTCTTAAACACGAAGCTGGGGTTTTACTCGATCAGGATACGGAAGAATTACATCAAATTCGTGTGGGAATGCGTCGTCTTCGCAGTACCTTAACCGGTTTTGCCCCCGCTTTAACCATGCCGAAATCTGCCGATCAAAAACGGGTGGGTAATCTGGGCAGAATTTTAGGAGAATTGCGGGATTTAGATGTGTTAAAATCGGCTTTTGTCGGTCATTATCAGCCAATTTTACCCCCGCAAGAACAGGATTTACTGAAGAAAGTTTTACAAGTTCTCGAACACCGAAGGGAGAAGGCTTTTACTAAGGTAGAAAAACTCTTAAAGTCCGATAAATTTCTCAATTTTAAGGCAGATTTTGCCAGTTGGTTGGATAATCCCACCTATCAACCGATAGGAAAATTAGATATTGCCACGGTTTTACCAGACTTATTATTACCGCAAGCGAGTCGCTTTTTACTGCATGAAGGCTGGTTAGTTGGGGTAAATTTAGAGGACTATAAAAGATTACGAGAGTTTTCTAGTCAAGAAATTGATGACTTATTGGAAAAAGAAGGATTATTGCTGCACGATCTCCGTAAAGAAGCCAAGCGTTCCCGCTATAATATGGAGTTATTCCCTCAGTTTTATGGCGACAAATATCAAGAGTATCTAGAAGATATTAAAAACCTTCAAAGTATTCTCGGAGAAATGCAGGATTGTTGTGTTCTCTCGGCTTTTCTTAGCCAAATTTTCCCTAATTGTCTTGCCAAGGAAATGCCGACTTTACTAGAAATTTTCCGAAATATCCGTCACCAAAAATGGCAAGAATGGCAACCTCTACAAAAGAAATTCCTTGACGCTGACACCAGAAAAAGTCTGCACGAGACAATTTTACAGCCTATTTTTCGACCAAATAGTGTAGAATTAGAAACTAATCCAGAATCCTGAGATTAGGAACCGATGAATTTTTTTCAAAAGTTAAACCACGCCATTAGTCAAAACCAGACTCTACTTGTCCTCGGTTTAGATGCTAACCCCGAAATGATGCCCCCCACCCCGGGAGAATTAATCGTTAATTTAGAACAGTGGCTCAAGTTTATTATCGATGAAACTGCCCCTTTTGTCTGTGCCTACAAACCAACTTTAGGCTTTTATCAAGCTTTGGGAGCGGCAGGGTTAGAATTATTACAGCGAATTTTAACGGCAATTCCCGATCATATCCCGGTAATTTTGGATGCTAAACACGGCGATATTAATACTAGCAGTATTTTAGCCGAGACTATCTTTAAAACTTGGCAGGTGGACGCGGTTACTCTCAATCCCTACTCCGGACAGGATCACGTTGCTCCTTTTTTAGTTTATCCCGAGCATGGCGCTTTTATCCTTTGTCATACTTCCAATCAAGGCGCGATTAATCTGCAAGAATTCCCCAGTCGCGACAATCCTTTTTATCTGCAAGTCGTCAAAGAAGCTTGTACCTGGGGAACTCCCGAACAAGTATTTTTAGAAGTGGGAACCACTCAACCGGAGATTTTGAAAAAAATTCGCAATTTTGCCCCCGAAAGATTGATTTTATTACGCAGTATTTGGGAAGACAAAAGTAAATTCTCCGAGTTAATTACTGTGGGTTTAAATAGTCATGGCGAGGGTTTATTAATTCCTGTACCCCAAGACTTTTTATCTCAACCCGATTTGGGGGCAAAAGTCAAGGATTTACGCGAGGAAGTCAACAAAATTAAACAAAATCACCAGCAAGAATCGAGCGGAGATGATACTTGGACTGCTAACGTTTGTCTTTTAAAACAACATCCTCATCAGGATTTAATTCTACAATTATTTGATATTGGTTGCTTGCTGTTTGGCGACTATGTGCAAGCATCGGGCGAAACTTTTTCCTATTATATCGATCTGAGAAAAATTATCTCTAATCCTAATATTTTTCAGCAGGTAATTGAAGCCTATGGAGAAATATTAAAAACCTTGACATTTGACCGCATTGCTGGTATTCCCTACGGCTCTTTACCTACAGCTACGGGTTTATCTTTATTATTAAATCATCCGATGATTTTCCCCCGCAAAGAAGTAAAAGCCCACGGCACAAGAAGAGTAATTGAAGGTAATTTTCAAGTGGGGGAAACCGTGGTAGTGGTGGACGATATTTTAATTTCTGGCAAAAGTGCGATCGAGGGGGCAGCAAAGATTAAATCGGCGGGATTATTAGTTAATGATATCGTGGTTTTTATCGACCATGGTGGCCCTGTTAAAGAGAAACTTCGTAGGCATGGTTATCAAGCTTATTCGGTTTTAACCCTAGCAGAAATTACCGATACTCTCTACGAAGCGGGAAGGCTGACAGAAGCCGAATATAGCTGTTTTTTAAATCGCTCCCATTGATATTTAGGGTTTGCGGCAAAAAGTAGGGGCGAAGCATTCGGATAGAATATCTAGGGTTTCACCGATAGGTTATTGCCCGAATGCTTCGCCCCTACAGGACGCGGGGCGATGAAGAGGCCAGGTTTTGAACCACGATTCTCTCAAAATCTTGCACCTGTGGGAGCGAAACAGAACCCTAAAACCCTTACCTCGTCTATATTTCACATTTATTCAGCAAGCTCTACTTAGTTTCTAGCCTTCTTTTTCGGTAGGAGAATCGCCGAATCCTTTCTTGGAGCCTTTTGCCTGTTGCCTTCAGAAGCTGATTACTGATTACTGATCACTGAAAATTGTTAAGAAGCTTGACTGCGTAAGACCTTTAGGGTATTCAGGAGCTTGCTTTCTTCTTTTTCCTCAAAAATAGTTAAATCTTTCGGTTTACAACGTTTTATATGCAATTTAATCCCCTGCGCTCCTTCTGTTTTCAAATCTTCTTCGTAACCGGCTTGAGCGACTTCAGCCTCGTCTTTAGCGAGAAAAGGACCAAAATAATAAGTACATCTGGGATATTCGGTTTTAATCTCGACCCAGTAGGCTAATCCGAACCTTTCCAGTAAGCTAATCAAAAATTCTTTCATCTCGTTCCCCATCTAAATCTACTCTGGTGGTTTTGTTACGTTCGTTTACATTTTGCAAACTTCCTTCTTATTTTATTTATACTTTCTCCTTTTGGCTATTGGGAGTGTCGAAAAATACAGATTTTTAGTCGGGGGAATTTTGCCAGCGTTGCCGGTAAACCTCGTAAAGAGCCATAGCCGCCGCCACCGAAGCATTGAGACTGGGGGTTTTGCCTGCCAAAGGGATAGATACCAACTCATCGCAGGACTTTTGGGTTAGCAGACTCAAACCCTCTCCCTCCGAACCTATCACCAATCCTATCGCACCCGTTAAATTGATTGTGTGTAAGGATTTACCAGTTTTTGCCGCCGTGCCGTAGAGCCAAAAACCGGCCGCTTTTAATTCCTCTAAAGCACGATTGAGATTAACCACCCTGGCCACAGGTAAATATTCCAAGGCCCCCGCCGCCACTTTCATCACCGTCGATGTCACCCCGGCGGCGCGACGTTGGGGAATAACTACCCCCTGACAACCCATGGCTTCGGCGGTGCGAATAATTGCCCCAAGGTTATGGGGATCCGTAATACCTTCAGCGATGACGATGACGGGGTGGCGACTTCTGCCCTTAGCTTTCTCGATCAGATCGGCTAATTCTATATACTCATAGGGAGACATCTGGGCGGCAATCCCCTGATGATTGGCCTTATTGGTAATCTGATCGAGACGCAGATCATCCACCTCATCAATTACCGTGCCGTTGGCCTTGGCTTTTTCCAAAAGGGTATGATAACGGGGATCGTAACGGAGTCGATTGACCACCCAAATCCGATTAAGTTGGCGCTCCTCCTCCATGGCCGTTAAAACCACCCGGCGACCGTAGAGCAGATCATCAGCTTCTTGGTTTTCTGGAGTTACTGCCGGGGATTTAGCCAGAATTGGCCCGGTTTTCGGCCGCGAGGGCCGGCGAGAATTACGATTATCGGACTTGTCACGAAATGGTCGATCGCTCATGATTGGATGGATTAAGAGTAAAGTCGGGAATCGTCCCTGAGGGCTATAATTCTAGTTTTTCTAATAGTTGATGTAATCTTGATGGGTCTTGTAGATAAAGATAGCCGAACAGGGTTTCTAAACTGCTGGCCTGCTGATAGACTTGGGCTGTCAGACGACGACGTTTTCCCGTGACCGCATTGCGTCCCCGGCGCAGAATTTCTTTTTCTTGGTCCGTCAGATAGGGCTGCAGTTGCGCTAAATCTAAAGCCTGTTGTTCGGCCCTGACTTTGCCCACCACCTGAGCGTGATAGTCTCCCAGACGCTGGGGCGGCAGTAAATAATAGGTGCGGATGTATAATTCATAAACAGCATCCCCTAGATAGGCCAGAGAAGCAGGCGATAATCGGTCAAGACCCTCTAGGAGTTGTGACCCCTCGCCACTTAGCTGTAAGCGAATTTTTTCGAGAGGAGATTCCACGATTTACGCTTTTTCCAGATATTTGATCGCCGCTTCCAGGGTGGGTTGCAGGGAAAAAAACTTCTCCAATCGCACCAGTTTTACGGTTTGAGTTACCCGGGGATTGGTAACAATTTGTAAACTGCCCCCTTCGGTTCTGGCCTTTTTTACCAATTTTACTAAAGCCCCTAAACCGGAGCTATCGATAAAATCAATCTGAGCGAGGCTAATAATCACATCCTTGGGACCTTCCTCCACATAGCCTTCGATCACCTTACAAAAAGTCGGTTCGGAAAAGGCATCTAAAAGACCCGTCAAACGGAAAATTTGGTACTTATCTCTGACCTCACGCGTGCCTCGCAAGCTGACGGTCAAGTTAATTGCTTCCGGAATAATCCCCTCCTAGCTCTAGAGCCGTAAAAATCAAAACCCTAGTATATCCTAAAAATTTACGACCGATCCTTTTTTGCTTGCCGCATTAAATCGACAAATTTGGCAAACAGATAATCGGCATCGTGGGGGCCGGGACTGGCTTCGGGGTGGTATTGTACCGAGAAAAAGGGCAAAGACCTGTGTTTTAAACCCGCTACGGTGCGATCATTGAGGTTGAGATGGGTAATCTCCACTTGCGGATTTAAAGAGGCTTCCTGCACCGCAAAACCGTGATTCTGACTGGTAATTTCCACCTGTTGCTGCAGTCCACAGGGTTGATTTAACCCGCGATGACCAAATTTCAGTTTAAAGGTTTCTGCTCCTAGGGATAGCCCCAAAATTTGATGACCCATACAGATGCCAAAAGTGGGTTTTTCCCTTTGTAAAAGTTGCTTGGCTAGGGCAATACCTTCGGTGACAGCCGCCGGATCTCCCGGTCCGTTAGAAAAGAAAATACCATCGGGATTATAGGCGGCGATTTTTTCCGGGGGAGTGTCGGCGGGAACCACGATCACCCGACAACCGTAGCTGGCTAAACGCCGGAGAATATTGCGTTTGATGCCAAAATCGATCGCCACCACCGTTAACGGTTCTTGATCACTATCGATTGGCGCAAATTCCCAGGCGGACGGGGTGGGAGTCGTCCATTCGTACACTTCCTTGGTGGTAACTTCTTTAACGAGATTTAACCCCGCCATACTGGGGGCCGCCTGCACTAGCCGCAGTAAATCGTGATAATCGAGTATTTCCGTCGAAATTGCCCCATTCATCGCCCCAACCGAGCGAATTTTGCGGGTCAGGGAGCGGGTATCGATGCCATAGATGCCAATAACATCATGAGCGGCCAGATAATCCGGTAGGGATTGGCTAGAACGCCAATTACTGGGCCGGTGGCAGATATTTTTGGCGATCGCTCCTTTCACCTGGGGACGAATTGACTCCTCATCCTCGGGGTTAACCCCCGTATTTCCCAGTTCTGGATAGGTAAAAGTGACGATTTGACCAGCATAACTGGGATCGGTGAGGACTTCCTGATAACCAGTCATTCCCGTGTTAAAGACAACTTCGCCGACGGTGGTTCCCTTGGCTCCGAAGGAATAACCCTCGTAAACCGTACCATCGGCTAGAACTAATAAGGCTTTTTGACTAGCAGCACTTGATATCATCGTCAATTTTTTAATCTTGAGTAGTGGTGAGAAACAGAAGTCAAGGATAGACTAGAACAGGGACTAGAAAACGAATTGCTTAGTTTTAATTGGCTAGGGCGTTTTATGATTAAGAGTAAATCCGCTCAAAGACAACAGCTTCCCCTGACTAGCCATCGGCAAAATCCTATCGCTTAAAAAATAACTATATAAGTAATATGAGTGCAAGAAAACTGACTGATGCCACGAAAAAAGAAATTCTTAAGCTTTATCGGGAAACGGAGGCCACCACTTCCACCTTAGCCGAGCGTTATGGCGTGAGTAGTTCTACGGTCAGTCGTTTTCTCAAAAACTCTTTTTCTGGCGAGGAATACGAGCAGTTAATCCAGAAAAAACGCTTGGCCCGCAATGGTCGCAGCCTTGAGGAGGAGGAGGCAGCAGCGGATTTACCGGAAAAAGCGATCGAGGTGATTAGTGTTCGGGCAGCCCAAATCGCAGCTAAGGATGAGCAGGCTTTTGAGCCACCGATCGCTTCTGTGGAACAATTAACCCTGTTAATGGATACCTCTTACTCGCCAGAAGCAGATAATCCAGAAGATACAGAAATTAATGGCGATAAGACCCTAGAAACCGCTAATTTAAACGAGTTTTTTGTCGAAGCTATCGAGGAAGATGAGCTTGACGAGGATTGGGATGAAGAGGAGGATGAGGATGAAGAGGAGGATGAGGATGAAGAGGAGGATGAGGAGGAACTAGCGGGGAGCTATTTAGGCCCAACTATCGTTAAAACCGCCCAATTACAGATCTTACCCCTATCGGCGGCGGCTTTTCCCAAAACCTGTTACTTGGTCATCGATCGTGCTGCCGAACTAATCACCCGTCCCCTCAAGGATTTTGCCGAATTGGGTAAGGTTCCCCCTCAGGAAATCCAGCAGCGCACCCTCCCCATCTTTGAAAGTCATCGCATCGCTCGTCGTTTCTCCAAGCGCAAGGAAAAAGTGATTAAAGTTCCCGACGGTCGTCTGATCGAAAAAGCTCACGCTCAACTGGAAGCTAAAGGGATCACCCGTCTGCTCATGGATGGTCGTATCTACGCTTTAGAGTAGGGAATTAGGGGATAGGAGACTGAAAAGTCTCCTCCGAACCCGTTGCTGAGGGTGGGGACTCGCGCGGGTTCGTTGAGAGAATTCAGCTTAGATGAGTTTACCCTAAGAAAATATGCCAATTTCATTCAGAGTAGAACTAGCTTACCAATAATCGGCTATGAGTGAGCGCGGTTTTTTTCTGGATTTATCACCGGGGTTAGTGTAGTTCAAACTGGTATTACTTACCCAAGTTTTGGTTATCTGGTCAATGAAATACCGAAATATGCAAGAAAACGGAACCGCCGAGAATGTTTATAAGTTTTCTAGTACCTTATCTCCTTCCGATCCAAGCTATGTGGATAGAAGGGCTGATCTGGAATTGTACCAAGCTCTGATGAACAGTCAGTATTGTTATATTTTTAATTCTCGCAAAATGGGCAAGTCGAGTTTGACGGTACGCATCCAAACTCAAATTGAAGCCCAAGGAGTTGCCTGTTCCCGTATAGACTTAAATGAATTGGGGACATCAGTAGATCAATCTAGCTGGTATCATTCCTTAATTATTGAAATTGCCGAACAATTAAAACTAAATATGACGGATCTAGAATCTTGGATTGCCAGTCAATCTGTTTCTAATGTTGGGTTACTTAGACAGTTTATTAAAGAAATTTTATTGATAAAAATTTCAAACAACATTGTTATTTTTATTGATGAAATTGATGTGGTTAGAAAACTACCCTTTGCTACTGATGACTTTTTTGCTTACATTAGGTCTTGTCATGAAAAGCGAGTTATTAATGCAGATTTTAATCGTATTTCATTTGTTTTAATTGGCACGGCTACCCCCAATCAATTAATTCAGGATAGTCAAAGAACTCCTTTCAATATTGGTAAAGCAATTGAATTAAATGGACTGTCGTTAGAAGATAACTGTCAACCCTTGATGCAAGGACTAGAAGGGTTGGGTGTTTCCCCTCAAGAAATTCTACAAGAAATTTTTAGCTGGACTAATGGTCAACCTTTTCTAACTCAAAAATTGTGCTATTTAATGGCCAAGTTTAAAGTTACAATACCTCAGGCTCTCTTATCAGCTTGGATGCGAGATTTTGTTTATAAACACATTATTGATAACTGGGAAAAAAAAGATGAACCTGCTTTTTTATCAAGTATAAGAGAGCGACTTATTTATCATCCTGATCAAGGGTATTTACTAAGGGTTTATGCTAATGTTTTAAAAGGTAAATTGGTGAAAGCGAGTAACACACCAGAACATGATGAATTATTACTATCTGGATTAGTTATCGTCGATAATCAGGGCTATCTTAGAGTGGCTAATGCTATTTATCAGGCAATTTTTAATCAAAAATGGTTATATAATGTATTAGCAGCTAGTCGTCCTTATCAATCGGAAATTGCTAAGTGGGAAGACTCAAATTTTACCGATACAAATTGTTTACTGACGGGGAAAAAGTTAGAGGAATCTAAAAAATGGCAAGAAGATAAAGAATTAGATAGTATCGATTATCGTTTTTTAGCAGCCTCTGAAAGCATTACTCGTCAAAAACAATCTCGTTTATTTATGTTAGCAGCGGGAATATTTACTAGCATTGTTACAGGGTTACTTGGGTTGGGATTCTACCAGTCATGGCTGTTACCTTACTTTTATAAAATTCCCTATACTAACGAGCCTAAACTATTTAGCCAAGGCGAAAAAAAGCTATTTATTGAACAGGAAAATTTTTATAAAGATCGGGGTATTTTGGCTTTTAAAAATGCTAATTATCTGGAAGCTAAACAGTTATTCAAAAAAGCCTATCTTGCTCATTCTGAAGATGCAGAAACATTGATTTATTATAATAATGCTATCGCTTATTTAAGTAATAATTATGTGACTTTGGCGGTGGTTATTCCCAGTGGCAAAAAAAATGAAATTTCCCAAGAAATCCTGAAAGGGATTGCTCAAGCACAATATTTATTTAATAGCCACTTACCGACAAGTGCGAATAATTTATTTTTAAATATCGTTATTGCCAATGATAATAATGACGAAAAAGTTGCTAAGATAGTCGCCAAGGAAATCGTTAAAGACCCCAAAGTTATTGGAGTAATTGGACATTATTCTAGTGAAGCCACCTTAGCAGCTTTACCTATCTATGAAAGAGCCAAAATTACTTTAATTTCTTCGACAAGTTCCTCGGATGTAATTGAGAGTGAATACTTTTTTAGAACCGTTATCACCAATGAAAAAATTGGTGAAACTTTAGCTAATTATGCCAGCCAACATGATCTAGATAAGGTAATTATTTTTAATAATTCTAACCAGATTGATAGCCAAGAACTTACTCAAGAGTTTCATCAAGCTTTCCAAAAAAAAGGCGGTAAAATCACTAAAGTAATTGATTTATCATCTTCCCTAGATATTGACGCAGAAGTTTTAAAAGCATTTTCCCAAGATCAAGTTAGAGGAATTGTCTTATTTCCCAGTTTGGAATCAGCTTCTGTGGTAGTAGAATTATCCCATACTCTTGAACAGTTGAATACCAGCACCACTCCAGAACTGAAAAATAAGCTAGTTCTTTTAGGGAGCCATTCCATGTATGAACATGAAATGTTGGTTGATAGCGGTAAATTTATTGATAATTTAGTTTTGGCTGTGCCTTGGTTTTCCCATCTAATTAAGTCCCAAAATTTTGTCAGAGATGCTCAAGCTTTATGGAAAGAAGATATTAGTTGGCGAACCGCTACCAGTTATGATGCAGCCCAATCATTTATAGCTGCTATTAGAGCCTTGCAATCCCAGAATAAAATTTCTTCAGAGTTGATACAAGAATATTTAGAAAACCTCAATCTTTCGGCCAGTTTGACCTCAGGCAATTCTCTCAGGTTTGTAGATAATGAATCCGAATCTAATCGAGAACCAATTACTGTCAGGGTTAAGAGTAAGTTAGAAGCAAAACTTGAAAACTCAATTCAGTTTCAATTGGAATCTCAACGAGACTAATCAAGCAAGTCGTCAAAATATACTTGATACAAATTGCAACGAACCTCTAGGTTATCATAACTTTTGTGGATCAGTCCCAATCGTTCCAAAAATTGGACAGATTCTCCTTTCATTTGAGCCGGAGTCAGAGCTTTTTTCTGAAGAATTTGCCTAAAAATATTCTGGAGGTTAGCATTACTTTTCAGATATCTCATCAGTAGGAAAAAATGACTTTGAAATGGCTCTCGTCCCTGCAAGGCATCATCTAGAACCTTTTCTAGAGAATTCCCTTCTTGCAATTTTACCAAGATTAACTTAATTAAATAAGGATTACCTCCCACTAAGTTCATGACCTTGTTAACATCTGATAACGTCCAATTAATGCCATTAACTTGAGCGAAAGTGAGAACTTGTTCCGCATTAAAATCCGATAAACTAGCCACATAACCTACACCAATTAAGGGAGAGGCATAAAAATCGTAGTTGCTATAAAATTCCGTTGAATGAATAATAATTAAGCGTAGTTTCCGCCAAGGTTGAGAACGTCTTTCATGCCAACTTCTGAGAATACCACAAATTTCATTACCGATTGTTTCAGTTTCCAAAATTGTATCAAATTTTTCAAAGACAAAAACCAGAGGATTAGCGCTGGGTTGGAGAACATATTCCTCTAAATATCGTCGAGTTTTGTGGGCAGGAGTTCCGGGACGAGACCAAAATTTATCGAGAAGAGATTCGTTAATCTTTAATTCTTGGGTAATGGTACGACAAATCGACAGCAGCAAGTCTTCACAACTAAGGGCAATAGTAGCTTTTTCCTCCTCACAATCAATGATAACTGGTTGATAATTATCTTGTTTGAGATGATGGACTAACCAATTAACTAAACGGGTTTTGCCACTATTATGAGGTGCGCGAATTCTTAGCAACGATTGTTCTTGCTGAAGAACTTTGAGACAATTTTCCTCCAGAGGTGGACGTTTCACATAATCCTTAATATAGGTCTGATAATCCTGTTGTTTTTCCTCATCTAAAGAGGAGAGAATAGCAGCAATTGCGGGAGATTGATGTTTACTTTTGTTTGCCCACTCTTGATCAAAGCTCCTTAGGTTAGTTAAAATATCATGACCCCGTTGCCAAAAAGTAATTTGAAAAGTACGAATTTTCCCTTGATTATTGAGACGATGATCTTCCAAAATACCTAAAAACTTTTCGTTAAGATATTCTGTCAAAGCATCCCGAATTTGCCATAACTCCAGCTTTTGACCACATTTTTCGGTCAGCATTTCTAAAGCATTAAGTTCGGCTTGAATTTTCAATTTTTTCTCATTAATCCAGCTAAATTTAATCGCCAGATTTTCACAATTATCTACCTCGTAGTTAGCAAACTTTAACAGAGCATTAAGTAGATATTTGGTTCTTTGCCTGGGAATATCCCCATAAGTAACTTTTCTAGACATTATCTCAAGTTTAGTAATTAAGGACTTTGCTGATAATTGAGAAATTTAAGTAATAATTTGGTTACGGATTAAACTTAAAACAGTGACTTTCCTATCCTCCTTTTTGAGTGCAAGCTTCGCTCCCCTGTTTAACGGCGTGCGCTAAATCCAACCGTTCGAGAAAAATTTGACCTGTCAGTTCGCGAGTTTTCAATTGATGCCATTCAGGTGCAACAAGATTGATTTCAGAGGGGTATTTGGGCAGTGGAAACAGAAATAATCCTTGCCGCTGCTACTGATCCCAATATTCTCTGACTTGCTTACTCGAACGATAGCGGATTTTTCTAGAGGGTACCTCAAAAAATAGATTTACTTCAGCATTGCACCGCCTGAAACCCTGATGAAACCTTTGTTGATTCTCAATTAGTGTGAATATTTTCTCAATAAGTCCAATTTAACGAGGTACTCTAGACAACCTTGACCACATCTCTCAAAAAAATTTTCCGCAAAACCCCGAAGTTCCCCAAGGTTTTTCTCCACCCCCAAGTTACTCACACTCCAGTCTGGGATAGCAATTGAGGGCAAGAAAAATTAGCCTTTGACTGTGGGTGTACCCACAATGCCATAATCAACCACAACAAAGTTCAGATTTTCTTATATAGTCTTTTCCCCCTTGCTATGGCAGCACTTTGACCGATATCTGTCTGGCTATTTTGTGCCGAATTAGACAACTCCACTGGATGACCGACTATGACTAAAATTGCTGATATTGCCTACGTTACCTATCAACATCCGGATTTAGACCTGTGCGAACGTTTTTTGAGGGATTTTGGCCTGATTACCGCAGTTAAAACCGATACAGCCTTGTATATGCGAGCTAGAGGCAAAAAACCGTTTGTCTATGTCGTAGAATGGGGAAAAGAAGCTAAATTTGTCAGTTTTGCCCTAGAAGCGACATCAGAATCCGTCTTACATGAACTAGCCACTTTAGCCTCCGCTTCGACCGTGGAAACCCTGTTCACCCCCGGCGGTGGTCAGCGCATCAAAATTATTGACCCCAACGGTTTTAACCTAGAATTGGTCTACGGTATCGAGGAAGTGGAACCTTTGCCGATTCCTGAACCCTTGCAATGGAATCACGCTAGTCGCAAAACCCGTTTAGGTCGCACCCAAAGGCCGAAAAAAGAACCCGCACCTATTTTACGTCTAGGTCATCTAGCTATTGATGTCAAAGACTTTGAGGAAAGCTATCACTGGTATCAGCAGACTTTTGGCTTAAAAGCAACAGATTTAATTTATTACGGCCATCCCAGTTTACGAGTCGGGGGTTTTCTTCGTTGTCAACGGGGAGACGAATGGGTTGATCATCACACCATCGCCATGTTGCAAGGTTCTCACCCCAAAGTCCATCATACTGCCTTCGAGGTGCAAGATTTTGACTCTATTAAAATCGGCCACGATTGGTTACGAGAAAAAGGATGGACTCCTGTGTGGGGTATTGGTCGCCATTTGTTGGGAAGTCAAGTGTTTGACTATTGGCAAGATCCTTTCGGTAGCCTCATTGAACATTTTACCGATGGGGATCTTTTCGAGCAAACCACCGAGCCAGAACTTCATGCGGGTGGGTTAGATATTCTCTATCAATGGGGACCGGCGATTCCCGAAAGTTTTTTAGGTTAAACCGTTGAAAAAGTCTTATAAAAGGGGTTAGATGATGAATATTGCTGAAATATTTCAAAAAAGACGCTCTACTCGTAAATTTCGCACCGATGCCATTCCCGAAGAAATTTTAGCCGAAATTTTTCGTTTAGGATTCCAAGCACCCTCTAGTTATAATTTGCAACCATGGCGATTTATTGTGGTTAGAGAACCAGAAAATAAGGCAAAATTACGAGAATTCGGCTTTGAACAAGATAAATTGGTCGATGCACCTGTGGTTTTAATCTGTTGTGGCGATCGCCAAGTTAACCATCGTGGTTACATTAATCAAGTGATTGAGTTAGGAAAGCAAGAGGGGACGATTTCCGAAAAACGGGCCAAGTTCATGCACATGGCCATTCCGCCTTTTTTCCAATTTAAACCCTGTTATCAGTCTCCAGAAGCTTGGAGCAACCGACAAGTTATGATTGCGGTTACTTATCTCATGATAGCGGCCCAAAGCTTGGGGGTGGATAGTTGTCCCCTAGAAGGATTTGTGGCTAAACCCTTGCGCGAGTATTTCCAAATTCCCGATACGGTCGATGTCTGTTGTCTGTTAGCCTTGGGATACGCTGATGAACCTTTGAGCGAGTATGGGGGACGTTTTGGGACTCAGAAGCTCTGCTATGGCGAAATTTACGGAGAAACCTTTAATTTAAGCCCAAATCACCCCTAGAGTGACCGTCGCCCCCCGTCACCAGAAACTTTTCCCGGTGCGAGAGGATTAAATCTTTGTTTTCGATTCCATTGAATAATGGGGAGTAAAAAAATGACTCTTTGTTTAGATACTAAGCTTAATTTGTCAGAAATAAGCATTTTAGTCGATATTATTCGTTATCGCGCCCAATATCAACCCCAAAAAACGGCTTATACCTTTTTAGTCGATGGCGAAACCGAAGAAAAACGCCTTACCTACGGGGAATTATTTCTGGAAGCGCAAGCGATTGCCAATAGTCTCCAATCCATCCTATTACCGGGGGAACGAGTTTTATTAGCATACCCTTCGGGATTAGAGTTTATTACTGGGTTTTTCGGCTGTTTATTAGCAGGAGTAGTGGCAATTCCAGTTAATTTGCCCAAGAAAAACCAAAAGATGGCTCGCTTAACTTCTATTATTAATAATTCGCAAGCAAGCTTACTTTTAAGCACACAATCGGAATTAGACCAATTAAAAAGGCAACTAGACAGGGACATTCCCTTTCTAGCTACGGATAGCTTAATCGGCAAAAGTTTAGCCGAAGACCACCCCACTCAGATAAAAGCAGAGACCTTAGCCTTTTTACAATACACCTCTGGTTCCACGGGGACTCCCAAAGGAGTGATGGTCAATCACGAGAATCTTTTGACCAACCTCCGAGATTTAGATTTAGGCTGGGAACACGATGAAAAGAGCGTTATGGTGACATGGTTGCCAACTTTTCATGATATGGGGCTAATTTATGGCATTTTACTGCCTTTTTATCGAGGATTTCCCTGTTATCTCATGTCCCCGGTTTCCTTTTTACAACGTCCTTTCGGTTGGTTAAATGCCATCAGCAAATACAGGGCCACCCACACTGCCGCCCCTAATTTTGCCTATAAACGTTGTCTTGACAAGATTAAAGAGGAACAGCTGGCGGATTTAGACTTAAGCAGGTGGAAAGTGGCTTTAAATGGGGCAGAAACCGTCAGAATAGAAATTTTAAGCGAATTTGCTCGTAAATTTGCCCCCTGTGGTTTTGAGTTTGCCGCTTTTTGTCCGGGTTATGGTTTAGCCGAGGCCACCTTAAAAGTTGCTGCTGTTAGGAAAAATCAAGTTCCTCAAATCTGCTGGGTTGAAAAAGCCGCTTTAAACCGTCATCAAATCGTTTTTACGGAAAAAAGCCCAAATTCTCAATCCTTAGTCAGTTGTGGACAAACAGAAATCGACACAGAAATTGCCATTGTTAATCCTGAAACCTGTCAACGCTGTCCCTCCCAGCAGGTGGGAGAAATTTGGGTGAAAGGCAAAACCGTTGCCCAGGGCTATTGGCAACATCCCGAAGCTACAGAAAAAACTTTTCAAGCAGTTATCGCCGATACCGGACAGGGTTTTTATTTGCGTACAGGGGATTTAGGTTTTATTCATCAGGGTCAACTATACATCACCGGACGCTTGAAAGACCTGATGATTATTCGCGGCGGTAACTACTATCCCCAGGATATCGAACAGACCGTAGAACAATGCTATCCCGACTTTTGCCCCAGTGGAACTGCCGCCTTTACCGTAGAAATCGAGGCAGAAGAAAAGTTAGTCCTGGTTCAAGAGGTGGAAAGAACGGCAATTCGCCGTTTTAACCAGCAAAAAGCCCTAGAAGCAGTTCGTCGAGCGGTTTTTCAAGAACACGAATTGCAAGTTTATGATATCGCTTTTATCAAACCCGCATCTCTGTCCAAAACTTCTAGCGGCAAAATTCAACGCCACGCTTGCCGTCAACAGTATTTAAACCAGCAACTTCCACTAATTTCATCTCCTATGCCGACGCTAACCCCCCCCCTCAGCAGTCACCAAGCTGGCCCCACAACCGCTAGTCAAGAAAAAACCGAGCAAATCTTGACTTGGTTGCGAGATTACGCCAAAACTCGTATTAATTCCCATCTGATTGATGACCGTCGTTGTGTGCCGCCCTATATTGTCATGGATTTTGGCAATCAAGGACTGATGGGAATGCAGATTCCTGAAGAATACGGGGGAATAGCCCTTAATAATCGCAATTTTTTGCAGGTGATGGAACAATTAGCCGCCATTGATTTAACTCTGGCGACGATGGTCAGTCTCAATAACAGCTTAGGTATCCGTCCGCTGCTCAACTACGGGACTATTTCCCTCAAGCAAGAATTATTACCTCTTTTAGCGACAGGAAGACAATTATCCTCCTTTGGCATGACGGAACCGGAAGCAGGAGCGAATATCGGGGCAATTAGTACCGTTGCAGTGCCGGATGGCCGAGATAAATGGCGAATTCGCGGCCTTAAGCGTTGGAATGGTTCCGCTTGGGCCGGAATGATTAATGTTTTTGTCCGTTTGCTTGATTCGGAAGAACCGGGGAATAACGGTTTGACAGGTTTTCTTGTCCGTCAAGGCACCCCCGGTCTGCGTTTGGGACCTGAATCCCTAACTATGGGATTACGGGGAATTATGCAAAATGCCATCTATTTTGAGGATGTTTTAGTCACTAAAGAGCAATTGCTGGGAGAATTGGGCAATGGCACTGAACCCGCCGACGATGCTTTACTTTATGCCCGTTTAGGGATTGGCATGATGGCAGTTGGCGGCATGAAACGCTGTCTACAATTAATGTTACGTTATGCCAGTCGTCGTTCGATCGCTACCGGTAAATTGCTAGAAAGTCCGATTACTTTAGCCCGTTTTGACCATTTAACTGGGGCTACGGTGGCCTTGTCCAGTCTCTTAAAGTGTATTACCACCGCCTTAGACCAAAAAGTTGCCGTTCCCAGGGAAATGGCCGTTATTGCCAAGATTACGGGGGCTGATTACCTCTGGGAAGCGGCCGATAGTCTCGTTCAGATGCTCGGGGGTAGAGGTTACATGGAAACTAATCTTGCCCCGCAAATTCTCCGGGATGCCAGAGTTTTACGAATTGGCGAAGGTCCTAACGAAAGTTTGAAAATCTTTTTGGGCAAAAGTATCACCCATACGGACAAATTAGGCGAATTTCTGACAAAAGTTCTGGAAGCGCCCGAGATTGCCCTGCAACTCCACACCACTGCCCAATCTATTAATCAGCGTTGTCTCCAGTCTAATCTCTGGGGTGATCGTTCTGCCGCCTTAGCTTGGGCCTATTCTTTAATCGGAGAATTGGGTTGTTACGCCGCTTTAGTAGCAACAACGGCGAAAATGTCCCAAATTCACCCCGGGGAAAAGTACAGTCATGCCCTAGCTTGGAGTCAATTGCAGTTTGATTTATGTGTGCAGAAAGCTCTCCGGGGAACACCCGAAGAAAACTTTGCTTCTTCGGTGGCGACTATCCGCGATCGTATCCTCGATTATACTCAATCTATTGATGATATCGAACAACGTCTAGAGGGTTCCGATTATCAACTCGACGAGTTATTGACGTTGGAACCAGAAGCTAAACAGACTCATCCTCAAGCTGAAACTTCTCTGGTCGAAATTGCTATTCAAACGCGGCAAGACCGAGTAAATATACCCTCTAGTCCGAAAAAGTCCCTTCTTAGCCAACAAACTCCCGAAAAGGTGGAAACGTGGTTAGGTAATTGGTTACACCAGAAATTAAAGGTCAATCCAGCCACTATCCAAACCAGCCAGTCTTTTGCTGATTTTGGCTTAGATTCAATTTTTGCCGTGGAATTAGCCCAAGATCTGGCCGATTGGTCGGGAATCCCCGTCGAAGCCACCATTGTTTGGAATTATCCCACTATTGATAGTTTGGCAGAATATTTAGCTAACCAGATTAATCAAAGCAATACTGGGGCTGAATCGGCAAATAATCGAGAAAAAAGCGAAATTTTAGCAGTTTTACCCCAAATATCCGAAGAAGAAATCTCTGCTTTCTTTAGTTAATCGCTGGTGGGGATAGGATAGCTAATTTCCCTTGACCTATCCCCCACCTCGGAGTCACGGGGACAATTGTGACTATGCCACTAAATTTTCCCATCCCGACAGTATCAAGGTTTTTCCCGCTTATCCGTGACTTTTTCCCAAGCATAACCTGAGATGAAAGTGACGTGACATAACAAGACAAGAGTTGTTAGGAAGATGAATCAACAAAAACAAGCTTTTTTAGAACAATACAAACACCTCGATGCAATGGTCAAAGCGCAAACCGAACCCATCGCTATTGTGGGTATGGGCTGTCGTTTTCCCGCAGGAGTCAATGATTCCGCAAGTTATTGGCAGTTATTGGTTAATGGCATCGATGCAGTAACAGAAATTCCCCTAGAACGTTGGAATATTGCCGATTATTATCACCAAGATGCCGATGTTCCGGGGAAAATGTATAGTCGGGAAGGGGCATTTTTAGACAAAGTTGACGAATTTGACCCAGCTTTCTTCGGCATCTCACCCCGGGAAGCCGCCGCCATGGATCCGCAACAACGGTTACTGTTAGAAGTCTGTTGGGAATCCCTAGAAAATGCGGCTATTGCGCCAGAAAGTTTGATTAATAGTCAAACTGGCGTATTTATGGGCATTTTTCGCGATGATTATGCCCAATTGTGTTTTCATCAAGGCGTAGTCAATCACATTGATGCTTACAACAGTTTAGGAACCAGTCGCGCTATTGCCGTCGGCAGAATCTCTTATCTATTTGGGTTTCACGGTCCGACTCTGCAAATTGATACGGCCTGTTCTTCCTCCCTCTTGGCAGTACATTTGGCCTGTCAAAGTCTGCGCAGCCAAGAATGTAATCTCGCTTTAGCGGGGGGTGTGAATCTGATGTTAACCCCGGCCACTGCGATTAGTAATTGTAAATTAAAAGCCGTTTCTCCCCAAGGTCGCAGTAAAACCTTTGATGCTTCGGCCGATGGTTATGGTCGCGGCGAAGGTTGCGGTGTCGTGGTCTTAAAACGTCTCAGTGATGCTCTCCGAGATGGCAATCTTATTTTCGCCCAAATTCGCGGTTCGGCTGTCAATCACGATGGAAAAAGTAATGGCTTAACCGCCCCCAATGGTCAGGCACAGGAAGCTTTACTCAGACAAGCCCTCGAAAGAGCAAAAATTCAACCTAAAGATCTGCAATACGTCGAAGTTCACGGTACGGGTACATCTTTAGGAGATCCCATCGAGGTTTTATCCTTAGGCAAAATTTATGGCCAGGGTCATAGCCAAGATAATCCCCTGATTTTGGGAACCGTGAAAACTAATATGGGGCATCTGGAAGGAGCTGCGGGAATTGCAGCGTTAATTAAGACAGTTTTACAGCTACAAAATCAGCAAATAGCCCCTAATCTTCATTTTAAGAACCCTAATCCCTATATTCCCTGGGAAAAACTGCCGGTCAAAATCCCCACCACTCTTACCCCTTGGTTGGTCAGAGAAGGAGTCCGACGGGCTGGAGTGAGCGCTTTTGGGATGAGTGGCACTAACGTCCATTTAATCGTTGAGGAAAGCAATTTTGAGCGGCTTGGTGACGAAAAACCTCATTTAGAACGTCCTTGTCATTTAATTACCCTTTCGGCGAAAAGTGAGCCAGCCTTACGGGAATTAGCTCAACGCTACTACGATTTTTTAGGTCAAAATTCCCAGACGGTCATGGCAAATCTGGCCTATACCGCTAATACTGGGCGATCGCATTTTGAGCATCGTTTAGCTATTCCCTTTCTGGCTCAAAAACAGCTTGAGCAAGCTTTAAAAGACTTTATTAGGGGTGAAAATCGCTTTTCAGGTCAAAAAAGTCTTTTAACCTCGAAAAAAGCCCCTAAACTGGCTTTTATGTGTACGGGACAGGGTTCACAGTATCCCGGAATGGCTAGGGAACTCTACGAAACGCAACCGACTTTTCGCCAAACTTTAGAGAAATGTGACGAAATTTTACGGAGCTATGGGGTGAAATCCTTACTGCAAGTGTTATATGGGGACGAAAAAACCAGTCAGTTGATTAATCAGACTTTTTACAGTCAAATTACCCTATTTTCTCTGGAATATGCCCTCGCCCAACTCTGGTTATCTTGGGGAGTGAAACCCGATGCTCTCATCGGTCATAGTTTAGGGGAATATGTGGCCGCTTGTTTAGCGGGAGTCTTTAGCTTAGAAGACGGTTTGAAGTTAATTGCCCATCGGGGACGCTTAATGCAGACATTACCGAAAAACGGCATAATGGCGGCAATTTTTACCGATTCCGACACCGTGACCAATCATCTCAGGAAGATTAGGGGCATCTGTACCATTGCTGCGGTCAATAGTCGAGAAAATACAGTCATTTCTGGCGAAACTGAGGCTATTAACCATTTAATCGCTAACTTTAATCAGAGAGGCATTGAAAGTCAGACTTTAGGGGTTTCCCATGCTTTCCATTCTCCCTTAATGACGGGTATGGTGGGGGAATTTGCCAAGATTGCCGAAACTATCACCTATAATTCCCCACGTCTTCCCCTTATTTCTAACTTGACTGGGGATGTTATCGATGCAGAGATAGCAACTTCCCAATATTGGGTTAATCATCTACTGTCTCCCGTAGAGTTTGCCCGGGGTATAGAAAGATTAGGAGAGTTAAATACGGAAATATTCCTAGAAATTGGCGCAAAAACCACATTAATTAACCTAGGTCAGCAAAATCTCCCCGACCGAGGTCTCTGGTTAGCTAGTTTGTCCCCAAAACAGTCGAATTGGGAAACCCTGCTCCAAAGTTTAGCGACCCTTTATGTAAAAGGGGTCAAAATTGACTGGAATGGATTCGACCTGGATTATTTACGCGAAAAAATCCCCTTACCGACCTATCCCTTCCAAAGAAAACGCTATTGGTTAGATTACATTGATTCTCAGCTAAAAACCCCGACAGTAGCAGCTTTCCACCCTCTCCTACAGCAACCGCTGCATCTATTGGGGTCAAAGGATGTTCACTATCAATCCTCTCTTTCTCCCTGCTCTCCGAGCTATCTGCAAGAACATCAAGTTTTTGGCCAGGTAGTTTTCCCGGCCGCGGCCTATCTAGAGATGATTATAGTGGCAGCCGGTCAACAATATCCCAATCAGCAGTTTACTATTGGCCAATTGAGTCTGAATCGACCCTTAATTTTCTCAGAAAACCAGAGTAAAAAGGTACAGTTAAGCTTACTAGCGGGGGGACAATTTCAGATTCTCAGTCTTGGGGAAGGGGAAGTTTCCCTACTGCATCTATCCGGTAATTTAACCAATGAAAACCAGGACTTACCCAGCGGCAATTGGACAGATATCCGGGACCGTTGTCACCAAAAAATCGAAATTGCACAGCATTATCAGGACTGTTTAAGTAAAGGAGTGAACTACGGGGAAAGTTTTCGAGTTATCCAGGAACTTTACCGCAATCAGTCCGAAATTGTCGCAAAAATTCAACTTTCTTCCCATCTACTCTCCCAAGCGGTGGATTACCAGCTACATCCTGTCTTACTTGATGGTTGCTTTCACGCTATGTCGGCACTATTTCCCGCGGGGAATACCACCTATCTTCCCACTAATATTGACCGATTGACCTTTTCGGGAGTTAAGGACACCTCTATATACTGTCATGGTCGCTTCAGCCATAGCAATTTGCAAAACGGCATCTTAATCGCTGATTTGACTATTTTCAGCGAATCGGGTCAATTAATTAGCCAAATTGACGGATTAACCTTTCAACAGGCCCGGCCAGAAACCCTCTTTTCCCAGACCAACGACCTCAAGGATAGTTTATACGAAATTACTTGGCAAGCCACGGACTTGACGGGAATGGATTGGACAGAAACAGGAGATTGGTTAATTTTTGCTGACAAAAAGGGAGTAGGGCAACAATTAGCCGAAAAATTGCTGCAACAAGGGCATAGATGCCAACTTATCGCCGAAAACAATCGCCAGACTTGGCAATATTTCCTCAAAAAAACCTATCAAGGTCTAATTTATCTCTGGGGAATCGATGACGACCAAGCTTTAGAAAATAATCAAAACCTAGCCGCCACTCAGGAGCGAATTTGTGGAACTTTGCTGGAAATAGTGCAAGAACTAGGCAAAATAGAGGTTAATTACTCTCCTCGCCTCTATATTGTCACCCAATCGGCTCAATACATTCCTTCTCAACCCACAGTGATTGCCCTTGCCCAAAGTTCCCTCTGGGGATTAGGACGGACTATTGCCCTAGAACACCCAGAATTGCGCTGTCTGTGTCTAGATGGAGATAAATTTCAGGATAGCCACACCTTAGCCCTAGAGGTGTTCCAATCTTTACAAAGTTCGGAGGAGGAAAATCAAATCGTTTGGCGGCAAGGCCGGAGCTATGTGGCTCGTTTAGGGCGATTTATCCCGAAATTGTCGCTAAAAAACCGAGAAATTGCCGAAAATGCCACCTATCTTATTACTGGTGGTCTAGGGGCCTTAGGGCAGCAAGTGGCTAATTGGTTAAGGAAAAAAGGAGCAAAATCCCTCGTCTTACTGAGTCGCCGGGGAATAACTCCAGAAACTCAGCCAATTATAGACCAATGGCGACAAGAGGGAACCAATGTAGAAGTTTTTGCCGCCGACGTTAGCGACTTTGGCCAAATGCGTCGGGCTTTTGAGATAATCGAGCAACAGTTACCCCCCTTAAAAGGAATTATTCACACGGCCGGGGTGTTAGAGGATGCCAGCTTATCCAAACAGACTTGGGAGAAATTTGAGCGCGTCTTTTCCCCCAAAATACTCGGCGCTTGGAATTTGCATCTCCTCAGTCAAGAAGTGGATTTAGACTGGTTTATTAATTTTTCCTCGATGGCCTCGGTGTTAGGGTCTTCTGGACAGAGTAATTATGCTAGTGCTAATGCCTTTTTAGATAGTCTAGCCCATTATCGTCAAGCGCAAGGACTGCCGGCCCTGACCGTTAATTGGGGACCATGGGCAGAGGGTGGTATGGCCGAAAATTTAGGGGAAAAAGCGAAAAAAAGGCTAATTAAACAGGGTTTTACCCCTCTTGATCCCCAAAAATGTTTACATCTCCTCGAAACATTGCTGACGACTTCTCGGACACAGGTAACTGTCGCTTCTCTCAATTGGAATAGCTTTTTTAACAGTTTCGAGAATCAAAAAATTCCGCCTTTATTACGAGATTTCCAGATTTTTTCAGCCCCAAAATTAACCCCAGACAATAATTTTATTAATGTCTTAATGACAGTACCAATTGAGGAGCGTTTTGCGGCTTTGACTGCTCATGTTCAAGGGATTGTAGCGGAAATTCTCGCTATTCCGGTTAGAGAATTTACCCAAGTTGACCAAGGTTTTTTTGAGTTGGGGATGGATTCTTTAATGACGGTGGAATTACGCAATCGTTTAGCCAAGGATTTAGGTAAATCTCTGGCGGCAACTATCACTTTTAAATACCCAACAGTGACCAGTTTGGTTGATTATCTGGTAGCTGAAGTTATTGACCTTGACTTTAGTTTAAAACCCTTAGCAATAGGAGCAAATCAAGATAGCAATCTTGATCCCCTCAACGAAGAAGATTTATCCCTAGAAGAATTGTCCGATTTACTGCTACAGGAGTTAAATTCCTTAAGCTAGAAAAGCAGACCTCAAACCCTATCTAAATAACCTGTTTACCATGACACAAACACCTGCCAAAACTGATCAAATGAGCTTAATAAAAGATGCCTTAAATCAAATTAAGGTCTTAAAAACTAAGCTACATACCCTAGAAAAAGCTAAGAATGAACCAATTGCAATTATTGGTATGTCCTGTCGCTTTCCCCAGGGAGCTAATTCACCGGAAACTTTTTGGGAATTATTGCAATCAGGAACCGATGCCATCAGCGAAATTCCGCCGCAACGCTGGAATATTGACAATTATTACGATCCTAAGCCCGATGCAAGGGGAAAAGTCTATACCCGTCACGGTGGCTTCTTAAATCAACCGATAGATCAATTTGACGCTGATTTTTTTGGTCTTTCTCCCCGGGAGGTAGCACAAATGGATCCGCAACAGCGATTACTGCTGGAACTAGCCTGGGAAGCTCTGGAAAATGCGGGAATATCACCCTTAAATCGGCGAGGAAGTCAAACGGGGGTATTTATCGGCATGATGACTCAAGATTACTCCCATTTTAGCCATCATCCCGATCTGATTGATGCCTATACGGGAACGGGAAATGCTAAAAGTGTAGCTTCGGGACGTTTATCCTATCTTTTTGGATTTCATGGCCCAACTTTAACGGTTGATACTGCTTGTGCCTCCTCTTTAGTCGCTGTTCATTTAGCCTGCCAAAGTTTACGCAATAACGAGTGTGAAGTTGCCCTAGCCGGGGGAGTCAACCTAATGTTAACTCCCTTCGTTACTATCATGGAATCCCGCGCCCAGATGTTGTCTCCTGACGGTCGTTGTAAAACCTTTGATAGAACAGCGAATGGCTATGTGCGGGGAGAAGGCGGCGGTATTATAGTTTTAAAGTCTTTATCTGCGGCTATTCGCGATAATAACTTGATTTTAGGACTAATTAAAGGTTCGGCCGTTAACCATGGTGGTACGAGTAGCGGTTTAACAGTTCCCAATCAACTTAGTCAAGAACAATTGATTCGTCAAGCTTTAAAAAATGCTCAGGTAAAGCCAGAGGACATTAGCTATATTGAAGCCCATGGAACTGGCACTTCTTTGGGCGATCCCATTGAATTAGGTGCATTATCGACAGTTTTTGCTAAAAATCCCCACCCGGTTTGGGTTGGTTCCGTCAAAACCAATATCGGCCATCTAGAAGCGGCCGCTGGTATTGCCGGACTGATGAAAGTGATTTTATGCTTGCAACATCGACAAATTGCTCCCCATCTCCACTTCCAGCAACCGACACCCCATCTAGACTGGGAAAATCAGCCGCTGAAAGTTCCGACTAAAAACCGTGAATGGGTTAGTGAAAATTCTTCTCGTTTAGCTGGAGTTAGTTCTTTTGGCTTAAATGGCACTAATGCCCATATTATTCTCGAAGAATACCCTTACGAACCTCAAACGACTGCGGCACCTGATTCATCGCCCTATCTGTTCACCCTCTCAGCCAAGACTGAATCGGCTTTAATCAAACTAGCTCAAAAATACGCACATTACCTAGAAAATGCGAAAAATATTGCTTTAAGCTCCATTTGTGCTACTAGCAATCGCAGTCGCTCCCAATTACCCCATCGTTTCACCTGTATTGTCTCTAGTCACTGCCAACTTCAAGAAAAACTAACCGCTTTCGTTCAGGGTGAACCGAGTTCTTTTCGCCAAAAAAGTGAATTTAATGGCAAAAATCGGGCAAAAATTGCTTTTCTCTTTCCAGGACAGGGTTCTCAATACCCCGGTATGGGAAGGGAACTATACCAATCCTATCCTCTATTTCGTCAAACACTCGATCGCTGTGCTGAGATTCTCCGTCAATATGGCGACTATTGCCTAACGGAGATTATTGACCAAGAAAATCATCTCAATCAAACTTTTTACAGCCAACCTGCCCTATTTGCTCTCGAATACGCCCTTTTTAAACTCTGGGAATCCTGGGGAATTACCCCCCATGGGGTTATGGGTCATAGTTTAGGGGAATATGTGGCCGCCTGTGTTGCTGGAGTCTTTAGTTTAGAAGATGCCTTAAAATTAGTCTTCTATCGGGCTAAATTGATGGATTCTGTGGGAAAAAGTGGTTCAATGGTCGTTATCTCGGCTAGTGAAGCTGAAATTAGTCCCTTAATTGCCCCCTATCAATCTCAGGTCGCTATTGCCGCTATTAATGGTCAGGATAATATTGTCCTGTCCGGTGCTGCAGAGACCATAGAAACCCTGGTAAAACAGCTTCAGGTCAAAAATCTGAAAATTACCCGGTTAAATGTCTCTCAAGCCTTTCATTCCCCTCTGATGGAGGAGATTTTAGACGAGTTCCGACAAATTGCTGAAACTATCACCTATCATCCCCCCCAACGAGCCTTAATTTCTAACCTTAATGGCAACTTAGTCAATTTTGAGGTCACTACTCCCGATTATTGGTGTCGTCATCTCCGGTGTTCTGTTCGCTTTGCCGATGGGATAAAAACCTTACTGGACAACGGTTATGAGCTATTTGTCGAATGCGGCTCCCATCCCGTTTTATCGGGCATGGGCAGCCTACTGGATAAAAATTATTCTTGTCTTTGGTTGCCCAGTTTGCGTCGTCAAACCTCTGACCGACAACAGATCCTCGAGAGTGTCAGTCAGCTTTATCTGCGGGGATTCGCCCTGAATTGGCAAGAGATAACGGCCAATCAAGACAGTAAACCCTGTATCTTACCGACCTACACCTTTGAAAGAAGTAGTTATTGGCTAAAAACAGGCGACTTGACCCCAGAAGAAGCGCAATTATTGCCTGAATTGTCGAAATATCTCCTAGAAACACCGCCGCAACCGCCGGAAGTTGTCAAAACCACCACTGCATCATCTTCTGGTCATCTAATTACCCTTGACTCTTTGTTGGCCACACCCGCAGAGAAACAGCTTAAACAACTAGAAACCTACATTATCGGTGTTTTAGAACAGATTACTGGTTTATCCGTGGTCAAGCTACATAGCAAGCAACCGCTCTCTAGTTTAGGCTTAGATTCTCTCATGTCCAGTCAATTACGACGTCAACTAGAGGAGGATTTAAAAATTATTGTTCCCGTGGAATACCTAGCGGGATTGAGTATTGAGCAGTTTTTACCGCAAATATTCAACTTAATCACCCAAAATTCCCAACCTGCAACTAGCAATAAAACTCCTCTCCCCTCAAAACAGAAAAAACCAATCAAGACGACTAAAGCCGAAAATATCTCTAATGATCCGAAACTTTGGCTAATTCGCAAACAAGCTAATCCTAACGCCCACATTCGTCTATTTTGTTTTCCCTACGCCGGTGGGGGTGCCTCCGTATTCCAAAATTGGCTGAATTACTGCCCCAAGCAAGTGGAATTGTGGGCGATTCAACTACCCGGACGCGAAACGCGTCTTCAGGAAACTGCGATTACATCGCTAAAATCCCTGATTAATCGTCTCATTCCGATTCTGACTCCCTATTTAGACCAACCTTATGCTTTTTTTGGTCATAGCATGGGTTCTTTAATCAGTTTTGAATTAACCAGAGAATTAGCTAAAACTCGGCAAAATCTACCCCAACATTTATTTATGTCTGGATTTCGAGCGCCTCACATTGTCAATCCTGATTTACCCATTCATCGTCTGGGAGATGAGCAATTTTTAACAGCTTTAGGTCATTTTCAAGGAACCCCGGAAACTCTCCTCAAACATCCCGATTTAATGGCGGCTTTTTTGCCAATTTTACGAGCAGATTTCAAACTCCTAGAGACTTATTCTTATCAACAAGGTCAACCCTTAAATTGTCCTATTACCGTTTTTGGAGGCCACAACGATGCCAAGGTTTCTGCCGATCAATTACAACAATGGCAACTGCAAACCAATCAAGATTTTGTCCTGCATACCTTACCGGGAGGACATTTCTTTATCAATCAACATACGGAGAAAATTATGAAAATAATTTGCCAAAGTTTACGAGAGTTTCCTGAACAAATGACTGCCTAATTAACCAATTATTCAAGGGAGAAAAATCATGACTTTAGATTACAAAGAGCAATACTGTATTATTGGGGCTGGTGCCGCAGGATTAGCGGCGGCTAGAGCCTTAAGCAAAGCCAAAATTCCCTTTAATGTTATCGAATCTGCCCAGGATGTTGGGGGTATTTGGATTTATGACCGTCCCGATAGTCCAATGTATAAAAATACACATCTAATTGGCCATAAAACCACACAACCTTTTTCCGATTTTCCCATGCCAAAAGATTACCCAGATTATCCCAATCATCGGTTAGTCTATGAATATCTTCGCAATTATGCCGCTCATTTCAATCTCTATGATTTCATGGAATTTAATCTCAGTGTAGAGAAAGTAAAAAAGGTGGGTAACTTTTGGGATGTCACCCTTAGCAACCAAGAAACCAGACGATACCGAGGAGTTTTAATCGCTAGTGGTTATCATAGTAAACCGAATATTCCTCAATTTTCTGGGCATTTTGACGGGGAAATTATCCATTCAAAAGATTATGATAATCCCGCTCAACTAAATGCTAAAAAAGTCCTAGTAGTTGGAGCGGGACAATCAGCCATGGATTTAGTCGTCGAAGCGGCTATCAATGGCAGTAAAACTTTCCATAGTACCCGCCGTGGCTTTCTCTGTATGCCGAAATTTTTGTTCGGTTTGCCCCCAGAATGGGTGATGATTAACACGCCAATCATGAATCTAATTCCAGCCCAAGAACACATGAAAATGATGGCTTTATTATCACCAATAGCTCTATTCTTACAAGGAGTTAATCTCAAAAAACTCAATATTCCTACAGACTGTAAAAGTAACGGTCTAATTATTCCCAACAGTGACCAACAAATCTATCGTTATTATGTGCATGGAGATGTCACCCATAAGCCTAATATCCAAGAATTAGACGGAAAGAATGTTATTTTTGCCGATGGCAGTACAGAAGAAATTGATCTGATTATCTACGCCACTGGTTACAAAATTGAATTTTCTTTTATTGACAAATCAGATTTAAATTGGCAAGAAGGAACCACCCAGCCTAACCTCTATATGAATGTTTTTCATCCAGAGGAAAATAACCTGTTTGTCATCGGAATGGTTCATCCCACTGGCACCCACTGGCGAGTATTTGAAGAACAAAGTAATTTAGTGGCCGCTTATCTACAAGCTCAGGATAAAAAATCCCGGTTTGTCTATAAATTTGAAAAGCTAAAACGTCAAATTAGCTCCAATTTAAGCACCGACAATAAACACCATAGCGGTACTCACTCCTTAGTGATTGACAAATTGGGTTATATACGCCAAGCCCAAGGATTAGCTCGCCGATTACTGGCTTAAATCTCCCAGCATAATTCTCCCCCTGAAATCCCTCTCTCTTAACTCCAATGCCCTACATTATTGAGACAGCTACCGGTTTTCCAGAACATTACTATCCCCAAGAGGTTCTAGAAGTCAATATCAGAAATCATTGTGCTAATCTTCTTCAAGATTATTGCCGAGAAAATCAACTCGACTTCCGGGAACAAACCTTTTTTGATTTAGAACAAATTCATCGTTTTTTCAGTAATGTCAAAATTCAAGGGCGATACTTCACCATTCCCCTAGATGAATTCGATGCCGATAATCCTCCCGGAATCGCCCAACCCTTTCGTCAAATGGTCGATCTAACTATGGATTTAGTAACATCGACAGTAACTAATTTGCTCAAAAAAGCCGCTCTTTCTCCCAAAGAAATCTCCCTAGTTACTGCCGTTACTGTTCTTCCTTCCGTTCCTTCCCTAGAAAGTTTACTCCTCAATCGTCTAGATTTTTCCCTCGATATCAAGCGGCAAGCGTTATCGGGTGTCGGCTGTTTGGGGGGCGCCCAAGGATTAGCCAGAGTAAACGATTATCTGCAAGGACATCCCACCGAAACAGCGATTTTGTTTACCACCGATCCCTCCTCTGGCCTTTGGCAAGGGTCAATTCATAGCGATTTAACGGAATTATTGGGACAATTACCCGAAGATCCCTCTCAATATAGCAATATCATTATGACCCTTGTGGTAGCGGCTTTATTTGGTGATGGAGTCGGTACTGTGCTCTTAGCGGGAGATGAACATCCCTTAGTCAAGCAAGGTAAAGCAAAACTGAAGATTATCGGCACTCAATCGCTGTTAATGCCCCACACAGAGCATTTAATGGCATTACCTTTAACAGACTACGGTTTTCGCCAAATTCTTCGCCCAGAAGTCTCTGATTACGTCAAGGGTGGGGTGAGAAAAGCGGTGACATCTTTACTGGAAAAAATAGGAGTTTCCCTCGAGGAAATTGTCTGTTGGATGGTGCATCCGGGAGGTCCAAAGATTCTCGATGCAATAGTTGAAGAATTCCAGTTAGAACCGGATGTTTTACAGGTTAGTTGGGATATTTTGGCGGAAATTGGCAATATTGCCTCTGCTACTATCCTCTGCATTCTCGATGAAACCCTCTCCCGTCCCCATCCTCCCACGGGTTCCTACGGATTAATAATTTCCATGGGGCCTGGATTTGCTCAAGAAGCCATTTTAGTTCAATTCTAAGGATATTTAAGGATGTTAAGCCAAATAGTTTTCATTGCCCTGATTAGTTACATTATTGTCCAACGAGTGCGCGTTACTCGTCTGAGTAAACAGAATATGGCCAAAGTCTTAGCGGAAGGTGGCAAACTGCATAGTTCTAATTATGTGGGATTCGTCAAGATTTTCCAATCTAGCTGGATGCTTTGCATGATCGGGGAAGTTTATCTGCTCGATCGACCTTTTATTCCAGCATTGGCTTTATTTTCCCTAATTACTACCTTTTTAGCTCAAAAGCTCCGCTATGCCTCCATTGAAGCCTTAGGCGATCGCTGGATTCATCAGGTGGTCACGGTTCCTCAGACACCCGTGATCGACAATGGCATTTATCAATATATCCGTCATCCTAACTGGTGGGCCATGATCACGGAATTAGCGGCGGTTCCCCTGTTTCATACCGCTTATCTGACATCTATAGTCTTTAGTCTCCTGAATGCTTGGTTATTAATCCAACGCATTCCGGCTGAAGAAGAAGCTTTAAGTCAAGACACCAATTATCAAGCAGTTTTCGCCAATACTCCCCGTTTTATTCCTAGTTTTAGCGCAATTTTCTCTCGCAAACAGCAACCGCTTAAAAGTTAATTGCCACGGATAGCAGGGCCGGTTCCCTACGGCCCTTTAATTACCCCTCATACCTGAATTTCAAGGAGAAAAAAAATACTATGGACTCTCTAATTGTTTCCGAAAATATTATTAGCGACAATTTAACTAACGCTCTACAGGAATGGGAAAATTTATTAGGCTCCGAATATGTCAGCACCGATAACAAAAAACGCCTAGAAGCCGAGACCGCTACCTACGAAACCCATGCTAAAATCCCGGCAATTATTCGCCCAGGTAATCGTCAAGAAGTCCAAGAATCTCTAAAAATTGCTAATCGCTATCAAACCCCTGTCTATCCTATTAGTACGGGTAAAAATTGGGGTTATGGTTCGCGAGTTCCTAGCCGCACCGGTTCGGTTTTAATGGATTTGAGTCGATTAAATCAGATTTTGGATTATAATGAAACCCTAGCTTATGTAACTATTGAAGCGGGTGTTACTCAGCGACAACTCTACGATTTTTTGCAAAAAAATGGCAATAAATTATTAATGAGTGTCACCGGTTCGACTCCTGATTCTAGTATTATTGGCAATATTCTCGAACGAGGTGAAGCCAAAGGACCTTTGGGCGATCGCTTTAATCATGTCTGTGGAATGGAAGTAGTTTTGCCCACCGGTGAATGTGTTCATACGGGATTTAATCGCTTTGAAAACTCCCAAATAGGGGCGGTCAATCGTTGGGGAGTCGGTCCTTATTTTGATGGAATTTTTACCCAATCTAACCTGGGAATCGTCACTAAAATGACTTTTTGGTTAACCCCCTATCCTGAATATTTTCAGGCTTTTTTCTATAGCATCGATCAGGAAAATAAATTAGAGTTATTGATCGATAAACTACGTCAACTGAAAATGGCAGGGGTAATTAAAACGACCTTCCACATCAATAATAACTACCGGATGTTGTCTATTCAACAACAATATCCCTGGCAGGAATGCCAAGAAAAAACTCCTTTACCCCCCGATTTATTAGAACAATTAAGTCATCAATGGGGCGGCGGTGTTTGGATAGGAGAAGGTGCTTTATATTCGGCTTCACCAGAACAGGGAAAAGTCGAAAGAAACCTAATTGAAAAAGCCTTGAAAGGAATTGTCAATAAACTTATGTTTTTTGATGAAAATAAGTTCAAAATGGCCAGCAAAATGAGTCCCATTTTTAAAGTATTTACTGGTGTGGAAATTAAGGACAAGGTGGATTTAATTTATCACAAAAATCCCCAACGAGGAATGATTACCGAAAAAGTGCTGAAGATGGCTTATTGGCGCAAAAAAACGCCCCCCACCGATAGGTTGAATTTAGACCTGGATGCCTGTGGCATGATTTGGTGTGTTCCCTCTGTTCCTTTTCTGGGAAATCATCTCAGAAATGCTCTCAATATTATCAGCAGCATCGCTCAAAAATATGGTTATGAACCCAATATCGGCATTAACTGTATTACCGAGCGCAATATTAACATCAATGCTGCCATTTTTTATGATCGATTGCTAGAAGGCGAAGACCAAAAAGCCTTAAATTGTCACGATGAAATGTTGGCAGAATTGATCAATCAAGGTTATTATCCCTACCGTCTTAGTACCCACTCTATGAATAGTTTACCCGCAGCCCAAGACGATTATAGTTGCTTAATCCAGAAAATTAAAGACAGCTTGGATCCCCATCGCATTCTCTCACCCGGTCGCTACGAATTTCTTTAAATAAGCCTAACAATCTACTGCTAACTGCCCATCTCTCCCCCAATTCTAATGACTTCTAGCACTTCCAGCAAATGGCAACATCTCCGAATAGATTATCTTCCTTATATCACTGGTTGGTTTGGTAACTTTATCGTTAACAATGCCCTTCTAACCATGCTAATCTATCGCTACGATCCCGGCATTCCCAATGACTATAACTTATCCATTTTATTGCCCTCTGCTTTAGTGGGGATAGCGATAATGATTAGCCGTATTGCTGGGGCTTTTGTGCAGCCAGTAGTCGGTTATTTTTCCGATCGCTTTTGGAGTCCTTGGGGCAAAAGAAGACCATTTATACTGGCCAGTTTAGTCCCTTTAATTGGTGGTTTTATCCTGTTGTTTAATCCCCCTAATAACTTAAATCAAACCACTTACTTCATTTATTTAGTCACCATGCTTTGGGTGTTTTATGTGGGTATGGCATCCTATCATGTTCCCTATTTAGCCTGGTTGCCCACTCTCGCTAAAAGCCCAGAAGGAAGGGTTAAATTATCAACTCAAATCGGAATTTTTGGTTTAGTTGGTGCCACCATTGGTGGGATTATTGCCCCTTGGTTAACTGATAGCTATGGCTTTCAGGGAATGGGTATTGCTATTAGTCTTATTGGGCTAATTACTCTAGCTATGCCCTTGCTAGAAAAAGAAGAATATAGTCCTTCTAAGGGGAAATATCCTAACTTTAAAACCACCTTAACGGCGGCTTTTACCAATCGGACTTTTTGTATCTATATGATCACCATGATCTTGGCGTGGATGGTGATTAGTATTATCTCGGTGATTCCGACTTTTTTAGTAATTGCTCTCCTCAAACGAGAGGTAAGTTTTGCCGCCGTGATTAATACTATTATCGTCGGTAGTGCCTTGGCTGGATTTACCCTAGTTCTACCCTTAGCGCAAAAATATGGCAAAAAACTGGTTTTTCAAGGTTCTTTAATCTGGGTTGGCCTGGGTATGATTGCCATGGCCTGTGGTCGCTTTTGGTGGCAAGATTCTTTGATTCCTTGGTTAATCCTTTCAATCATCGCTAATTTAGCCCTAGCCAGCTTTTTTAGTCTGCCGAATGCCATGTTATCGGACATTATCGATCAAGATGCGGAGCAACAGGGAATGGGACGAGAAGCAATATTTTTTGGCACTAGGGGTCTCCTAATTCAATTTAGCCAAGGTGCGGGGTCTTTTCTAACAGGATTAATCCTTTCTTTCGGGAAAACTCCTGATAACCCCTGGGGGGTACAAATTGCCTTTTTGTCCGCCGGTATATTATCCCTAGCAGCGGCTTTTGTCCTCCGGCCTTATGCGATCAAAAAATAGTTCTTTCCTCGCTAATCTGTTATTACTCTTGACTAAACCCTACTCATTTGGAACTAGATTATGACTTCCCCCAATCCCGTCACTAAACAGCAAGAAACTGCCATCAAAAAACTGCGATTGCCCTGGCGATTAATTATTACTGGTATCCTAGCGGCCACCTCGGTTTTTGCCTATCCTACCCTGCGGAATGTCCTCTTAGAAGACACCTCTGAATCCACCACCTCAAAAGAAACCGCTTCGTTAGCAATCGATAAGAGCAAGACGGCAGCCTTACCTGTGCGAACCTTAACTTTAAGTCCTGTCACCCATCACCAAGAACCGCGCCGTTATACGGGTAATATTGTGGCTAAACGGACAAGTGAACTAGGATTTGAGCGTTCGGGACAATTAATTAGTTTATTGGTTCAAGAGGGTCAAGAGGTACGCCGAGGTACTTTAATTGCTACTCTGGATACACGCAATTTAGAAGCACAAAAACAAGAACTCATCGCCCAGCGATCGCAAGCCACGGCTAAACTGCAAGAATTACAAGCTGGTTCCAGGAAAGAAAGTATCGCCGCAGCCCAAGCAAAAGTCCGAGATCTCAGGGAACAATTAGCTTTAGCCCAATCTAAATACCAAAGACGGCTAGGATTGTATCAAGAAGGGGCAATTACTAGAGAACAACTCGAAGAAGTGCAAACAGATGTTAATGCACAACAAGCGAGAATTGATGAAGCCCAAAGTCAATTAGATGAACTCAAAGCTGGTACTCGTCCCGAATTGATTTCTCTGCAAAAAGCCGTTATTGACCAATTTGATGCCCAACTGAAGAATATTAAATTAGAGATTGAGAAAAGCCAACTTCAAGCCCCCTACGATGGCACTATTGCCCTCCTTCACGTCAATATTGGCACTGTTGTTTCTGCAAGTAATCCGATCGTTCGTTTGGTGGAAAGTAATAAACTGGAAGCGCGTATCGGGGTTCCCATTGACCAGTCCGAAAACTTACCAATTGGGAGTAAACATCGTTTAAAAATTGGTAACAAAATATTAACAGGACAAGTCACTTCAACCCTGCCCCAAATTGATCCAACTACCCGTACCGCCACGGTTATTTTAAGTTTAAATCAGACTCAGGGCCTGATTCCGGGGCAAGTGGTCAGCCTAGAATTATCTCAATCGGTTCCACAATCGGGCTATTGGTTGCCCACAGAAGCTTTAGTACAAGGCACGAGAGGATTATGGTCTTCTTATGTTCTAGGAGAAGCTAATCCCGATAATCCTCGACAATTTACCGTCAAACGCCAAGATTTAGAAGTTCTAGCGATTCAAGGCGATCGCTTGTTGGTGCGCGGGACGCTCACCTCCGGTGATCGGGTGATCGTCGAAGGGGTTCACCGCATTGTACCCGGGCAAATGGTGGAAATTTGGTAGTCAGCGGTCATTAATCAGCTTTATTATCCCTAATAATCTCCAATGAATAACTTATTTGAACGTAAACCTAGATTACTAATTCTTACCTTAATTCTGATTATTGTCTGGGGATTGTCTTCCTTTCAAATTTTGCCGCGCATGGAAGATCCCGAAACAATTAATCGAGGTGCCACCATTACCACCAATTTACCCGGTGCCAGTCCTTATCGGGTCGAATCCCTAGTGACCGAAAAAATTGAACAATCTCTCTCTAGCATCAAAGAAATTAGCCTGATTGAGTCCTCCTCAGAATTAGGGCGTTCCACGGTCAATATTGAACTTAAAGATGAAGTGACTGATGTGGATCCCGTCTGGTCACGCATTCGCGATCGGATTACCGATGTCATCCCGGAACTACCCCCAGAAGCCCAAAGACCCTTATACGAAGAAGGATATAGTAAAGCCTTTAGTTTATTGACTGCCATCCTTTGGGATCTAGATACCGCTCCTAATTACGCTATTTTACGCCGACTTGGCCAAGAACTGTTCGATGAATTAGAAGCCCTTTGGGGAACCGAAAGGGTTGAGTTAGTCGGGGTTCCAGCCGAGGAAATTTTAGTCGAAATCGATCCGGTGAAATTATCCTCCCTGGGCCTAACCGCCGTCGAAGTTGCCCAACAAATTCAAACCAGTGATGCCAAGGTCGCCGCCGGACAACTTCGCAGTAATCGCAATAATTTATTATTGGAAGTCGATACCAGTTTAGAATCACTCTCTCGGATTCGAGCAATTCCGATTCGTTACAGTAATGAGGGACAATTTACCCGTTTAGGAGATATCGCTCTAGTTACCAAGGGAATTCAAGAACCACCACCAGAACTAACCATTATTAACGGTAAACCCGCTATTGTGGTGGCCGCTATGATGGAATCGGGCCAACGCATAGACGAATGGACAGCGGCGGCCCAGGCCAAGTTAGACCTGTTTCGACCCTCTCTCCCCCAAGGTGTGAGCCTCAAGATAATTTTTGCCCAAAATCGTTATGTGGCTAACCGACTCGATGGATTATTCAGCAACATGATCCTAGGGTTACTCTGTGTCATGGGGACAGCTTTTGTGATGATGGGATGGCAGTCCGCCTTGGTAGTAAGTGTATCCCTGCCTTTATCGATCCTGATGGTCTTTGCCGGTATGAATCTCTGGCAAATCCCCCTACATCAAATGTCGGTGACAGGAATTGTTATTGCTTTGGGACTTTTGATCGATAACGCTATTGTGATTGTCGATGAACTGCAAAAAGGACTACGGACCGGAATAGCTCACGAACATATTGTTGCTGAAACCGTTAAACAGTTAGGGATTCCCCTCTTAGCTTCTACCCTAACCACGATTTTGTCTTTTATGCCGATCGCTCTTTTGCAAGGAGGCACTGGCGAATTCGTGCGTACTATCGCCCAAACAGTGATCTTAGCCTTGGTTAGTTCTCTAATTTTGTCCCTAACGATTATTCCTGTCCTCAGTTTACGTTTATATCAACTGACTCATCGCTCGCACCAGACAAAAACCCATTGGTGGGATACGGGAATTAATTTACCGCTCCTAACGGGTTTGTATCGCCAAATTTTGAAGTTAAATCTCTATTTTCCCGTATTAGGTCTGGTTATTGGCTTGATTATCCCAATTACTGGCTTTGTTGTCGCTGGCACTCTCCCAGAAGAATTCTTTCCCCCGGCAGAACGAGATCAGTTAACCCTAGAAATCGAACTGGCCCCCACCACAACCCTAGAAGTAACTCAGGTAAAAGTGGCTCAAGCTGAAAAAATACTGCTAGATCATCAAGAAATTGCGGAAGTTCACTGGTTTTTAGGGCGTAATGCTCCCCCCTTCTACTATAATCTCTCCGATGGCGTCAAAGACTCTCCTAATTTTGCCCAAGCGTTGATTCAACTTCGGCAAGTTTCTGATGAACCCCAATTGATCGAAACCTTACAAAAACAATTAAGTCAAGCTCTACCGATGGCAAGGGTATTAGTCAGCCCCCTAGAACAGGGTCCACCGGTGGGAGCCCCGATCGAAATTAGGGTTTATGGCTCAGAATTGGAGATGTTAAGGAAAATTGGCGAGTCCCTACGGGAAGAACTGGCAAAAATACCCGAAATAACCTATTCTGTTGCTGATTTAAGTGAAATTCAAGCTAAATTAGCCTTAAAAATTAATGAAGAAAAAGCTCGACTAATTGGTTTGGATAATGCGGCGATCGCCAGTCAATTGGATAACCTTTTAGAAGGTTCTGTGGGTGGCTCGATTTTAGAAGCAACGGAAGAATTACCCGTACGAGTCCGAGTCGCTAATCGCGATCGCGAGCAACTGCCACAAATTGCCTCTTTAAATATTCTCGGTAATTCCGCCACTGCTGAACGGGCGAATATTTCCCTTTCCTCCGTGGCAGAATTTGATTTTCTCCCCGAATTAGCCACGATTCCTCGACGAAATGGCAAGCGAATTAATACGGTGAAGGCCTATGTTCAAGCTGATGCGATCGCTGCAACGGTTTTAGACGAATTTCGCCAAAACTTAGAATCGGGCAAATTTTCCCTTCCGGCAGGGTATAGGCTCGAATTTGGCGGAGAGGAAGAAGAAAGAGATACGGCTGTGGCTAATCTAATTGCTAGTGTGGGAGTCTTGGCGATTCTAATGCTATCAACCCTTGTTCTTTCTTTTAACTCCTTCCGTCTTGCTGCCCTAGTTACTGTCGTCGGTATTAGTTCAATTGGACTAGCCTTATTTTCCCTCTGGTTATTTGAATATCCCCTAGGATTCATGTCGATTTTAGGCACTATCGGCTTAGTTGGGGTTTCCGTTAATGATTCTATTGTCGTGGTAGCGGCTTTACAAGCTTTACCCCCCCATCTTCAACGCCAACGAAAGGCAATCCGGGAAGTGGTCATTGCTTCCACCCGTCACATTCTCACCACTACCTTAACCACCGTGACGGGATTTGTGCCATTATTCCTCTACGGCGGCGCTTTTTGGGAACCCCTCGCTATCTGTATTTCCATCGGGGTGATCGGAACCACCCTAAGCGCACTGGTATTTGTCCCGTCGGGATGGTACTATCTCGCTCAAGCCCAAAAGGTTTCCCCTCTGTCTGTTTCTGAGTAGCTTGATTAAATACCACTTTTGTAGAGACGTTGCTAGACAACGTCTCTATTGATTTGGGTAAAAATAGCCTGAAAGTCCTCTCGGCTCCACCGCCCTGATCCGAGAAAATACGGGGAATTAGCTGGGTTAAATATAATCGAGTTTCAACAATAGATAAGTTTTTTAACAAGAGTAGTGTTAGATACTAATTACCCGATGGACTGGGGTAGAATTGGAAAAACCAGTCAAACTGTTTTAGCCAAGCTATTTAACTATGATTAAAATTAACTTGCTGTTCGGGTTATCTTCTCTTAAAAAATTGATAAAAAACTTTACATAAACTCAGAAGAGAGCCTCGTAAATTTCTCATCTAAAAGCTGAGTTATTTATCAGACGAAGTTTTTGGGTGCTTTTGTTGATTAATTCTTAACCACCATCTTAAAGTAGAAGAAGGGAGATGAAAGTTAATCAGTTACTAAGACTCTACGAACAAGGAGAGCGGGATTTTTTAGCCATTGACTTGATGAGTCTAGACCTACAACAAGTGACTCTGATCGCTGTCAATTTTGCGGCGGCAAATTTGCGCGGAACTAATTTGAGTCGCTCTTTTCTGACTAAATCAAATCTGCGGGGAGCGAGTTTGAATTGGGCGAATTTAACCTATGCCAAATTAAGTCAAGCGCAATTAGTGGAAGCGGACTTAACCAAAGCTAATCTCACCGGGGCCTTTATGGTACAGGCAAACCTGCGTAACTCGCGATTAAGTGGGGCGGATCTTTCCCATGCTAATCTCCGGGGGGCGAATTTATGCGGGGCGAATTTATGCGGGGCGAATTTATACTTAGTTAATCTCTTGGAGGCAACCCTAGATAAAGTCAATCTCAATTGGGCTAATTTGCAAGAGGCGCGGCTAAGTGGCGCTAAATGTCGTCAGATTTCCGCAAGGGAAGCCAATTTTAGCGGCTCTTTTCTTAAAGAGGTGGACTTTCAGGGGGCTAATTTAGAAAGGGCTAATTTTAGCGAGGCACGTCTGACGGGTAGTGATTTACGCGGGGCCAATTTAGCGGGTGCTAATCTAGCGGGAGCGCGTTTACAAGAGGTAAATCTACAGGGAGCGGACTTGAGGGGTGCTAACTTGACGGGGACTTGTTTTGAGAGCGTCACCGGTTGGACAGAAACCGCCCAAGAAGATGATATTTTTCCCCTAGACTGGTTTCAGCCCCGTTTTGCCACTTAAAAGTCAATATATCTGCCGAAAGCCCCTCCTTTTCCTATCAATTAACGATTAGCTGGAGTGGTTAATCTTTGGTTAGGAATGGGGATTGGGGGAGCATTATTCGGCTCGTCCTCGAAGGGTAAAGCAGGGGGAGGAGGAGGAGTGGTAGCACTGGGAGATGGTGCTGGAGATGGCGTGGGATTAACGGCAGCGGGGGGACTTTTCGGGGTGACTACGGGTGCGGGAGAGCTAAAACCGAGGAGAGCTTTGCCAAAGGGAAAAACATTAGCCCAGCGTTGAATATTGGGATGGCCAAACCAATCTTGACGGGATACCTTCACCGAGAGGAGAGGTGCGATCGCCCCTGATTTTTCGGCCGTTATCAATAAATCAATTTTATTAAGACCCTGTTGTTGATTAAAACGACTGATGATAGTTTTCTCTGCTAATTGCGATGCTCTAGTCAATAATCCTTCGTAGGATTCTCCCCGTTTAACTGTGATGGGAAGATTAACAGTGGATTGAGCAAAAACCACATCAACGGCGATAATTCCCGTCAGCAGCGTTAAAACAGTAATAGACTTGTACATAGGACAGACGGTTAAACAGGCACTCCCTCGCTAGGGTCGGGATCTTCCCTGTTAGAGTTCCCTGATCGCTTTCTTAAATTACCATGACCGCTCTCTGGCCACAATTGAAATTTTTCGGTAGCGAAATCGTCCTTAGTCCCTAGTAATAGGCAATAGGGGAATAATTGGGGCTGGCTGAATAAATCTAAAAACTTTGTTGGATAATATCTTTAGGCTTTTTTGAAATCAAACAGTGCTGGCCATTGGAGTGGTCAGAGGAAAAATTCAGGGACTTTTTCCCTGAAAATGGGTAAAACCCCACACCCCACACCAACGAAAAACTTTTTTAGTATAACCTAATTATATTTGGCTATATCGACCAGAGGTTGTTAATTATGACACAAACTAGCGAAACCGTTACCTATTCTCTTGAATCTGTCCTAAAAGAAATTAAAGATAGTATTAAAGAGGTTAATCAGAAAATTGACTCTCTCCAAAGAGATATGGGTCAGAAAATAGATTCCTTTCAGAGAGATGTAGATCAAAAATTTGACACCCTGCAAAGAGATGTGGATCAGAAAATCGACAATCTTCAAAGAGATATGGATCAAAAATTTGACAGTCTCCAAAAAGATGTTAATCAAAAATTTGACAGTCTCCAAAAAGACGTTAATGATTTAAAGGTGGAAGTCACAGAAATCAAGGGAGATATTAAAACTCTTGAT
>SFCA01000197.1:0-3663 GCA_007095475.1 Microcystis aeruginosa Ma_QC_C_20070703_M131
CTAATTAGCGGTCAATATCAACCAATTACCCCCAATTCCCAGGGATGGCTCTGGAGTCAACAATTAGGCTTATATTTGGGTTTATCCGCCAATAAATTGCGCTATTTTACCCCCGAAGGGGAATTAGTACCTACTCCCGCAGAAGCGGCACAACAGGCAGAAACCCAAGTTGAACAGGAAAGGCAGAAATACGCAAAATTAGCGGCTAAACTGCGGGAATTGGGCATAAATCTCGAGGAAAATCTCTAATCTTTTTCTCTTATCTCTTGCACTTGATTAGATAACCACATCGTTGCTCACCTTGATTGATCCAGTGAGTCCGTTCGATCCTACAATCCGGCAGCAGCAGCGCAAACATTTCTAATTCATGGCCACAGATACTGGGATAGGAACCAGCAACCTCAGCAATAGCGCAATGATGCTCAGCTAGGACATAACTTTTTTCTGCTTCCAGTGCCACTAATTCTGCCATATAACCCTCCTCTTGGCGAATTTCCAGCAATTTTCTCATTCTTTCCCCTAAAGACCCCTTACCGAGGCGCAATTGATATTCTGCCGCTTTGCGTTGCCACTGTTTTTTGAGAATTTCCCCCACCTGTTGCTCTCCCACCGTCTCCACGAGAGTATTGAGGAAAGAAACAGCAAAATTATCGTAATTATGGGGAAAACGGCCACGACCTTGACGACTGAGACGATAAATGTGCTGAGGTCGTCCTATCTTATTTTGTACGGCAAAATATTCGATCAGTCCTTCCCCCTCCAAATCCTTAAGATGGCGGCGCGTCGCTTGCGGACTAATACTTAACTCCTCAGCCAATTCTTGGGCGCTAGATTGACCGTTTTTGAGCAAATATTGCAGAATATCGTCTTTAGTCGAGGCGGGTTGAGTCGTGGTCATGATACCAAAAACAGAGGCTTTAGCGTACAATTGCTGAGAGTCAAGAAGCGGCCAATTACCCCTACAGAGTAACCTGAATAACAGAGGTTTACCAGCATCCTCTGAAATTTTCCGTGACTTTGACAACAGCTTTGTTGTTAATCTATTATATAATCAATTTAAACAACTTTATTGTTGTTTAACTGCCTCCCCTGCCTACCGCGTAGAGAGAACACTAACCCCCATGAGTGCAACCACCGTTAAAAATCTCGTTAACCAACCCTACAAGTACGGTTTCATCACCGATATTGAATCGGAAACCATCCCCCGCGGTTTAAATGAGGAGATTATTCGCCTAATTTCAGCGAAAAAGAAGGAACCGGAATTCATGCTCGATTTTCGTCTCCGGGCCTACCATCAATGGCAAAAGATGACCGAACCCAGTTGGCCGCACGTTTCCTATCCTGCCATTGATTATCAAAATATTATCTACTACTCTGCACCCAAACAGAAAAAAGAAAAACTCAACAGTCTTGAAGAAGTTGACCCCACTTTAATCGAAACCTTTGAAAAATTAGGCATTCCCCTTTCGGAACAAAAACGCCTTTCTAACGTGGCCGTGGATGCTATCTTTGATAGCGTTTCTATCGCCACAACTTTTAAAGAAAAACTAGCAGAACAGGGGGTTATTTTCTGTTCTATCTCGGAAGCTTTACAGGAACATCCCGACTTAGTGCAGAAATATCTCGGCAGTGTGGTTCCCGTGGGTGATAATTATTTTGCCGCTCTTAATTCTGCCGTTTTTAGCGATGGTTCCTTTGTTTTTATCCCCAAAGGTGTCGTCTGTCCGATGGAATTGTCGACCTATTTTCGGATTAATAACGGTGAGACCGGACAATTTGAAAGAACTTTAATTGTCGCTGAAGAAGGGGCATCGGTAAGTTATTTAGAAGGTTGCACCGCTCCGATGTACGATAGTAATCAACTTCATGCCGCCGTCGTGGAATTAGTCGCCCTCGATAATGCGGATATTAAATATTCGACTGTACAAAATTGGTACGCTGGCGATGCCAATGGTAAGGGAGGTATATACAATTTCGTCACTAAAAGGGGTCTGTGTAAAGGAGTTAATTCTAAAATTTCTTGGACGCAGGTGGAAACTGGTTCAGCGATTACTTGGAAGTATCCCAGTTGTGTCTTAGTTGGCGATAATTCCGTCGGGGAATTCTACTCAATTGCCCTAACTAATAACAAACAACAGGCCGATACAGGTACGAAAATGATTCACATTGGCCGCAACACCAAAAGTACGATTATTTCTAAGGGAATTTCGGCAGGTAATTCCCAAAATAGTTATCGCGGTTTAGTGAAAATGGGACCGAAAGCCAAGGGAGCAAGAAATTACTCCCAGTGTGATTCTATGCTGATTGGAGATAATGCCGAAGCTAACACTTTTCCCTATATTCAGGTGGATAACAACAGTGCTAAGGTAGAACACGAAGCTTCTACTTCTAAAATCGGTGAAGACCAATTATTCTACTTCGCACAACGGGGTATTTCCGAAGAAGATGCCGTCTCTATGTTAGTCAGTGGTTTCTGTAAGGATGTCCTCAGTAAATTACCGATGGAATTTGCCGCCGAAGCTGATAAACTCCTCAGTCTCAAGCTCGAAGGAACCGTCGGATAATCAGTAAAGTAGGGTGGGTTAGGCGATAGCCGTAACCCACCAAAAGCTAAGACAATTTATCCATCAATTGATGATTCGCCGTCAACTCCCAAAACTAATATTTTTGTTCTAGAAAAACATCCCATGAGTGAAGTAATTTTATCGGTAAAAAATCTGACCGCTAGTATTGATGGAAACCAGATTCTTAAAGGAGTTAACCTCGAAATTAAAGCAGGTGAAACCCACGCAATTATGGGGCGCAATGGCTCAGGAAAAAGCACCTTTTCCAAAGTAATCGCTGGACATCCCGATTATGAAGTAACTGGGGGAGAAATAATTTATAAAGGCGAAAAACTTCTGGACAAAGAACCCGATGAACGAGCGCTTATGGGTATCTTTCTCGCATTCCAATATCCCCTAGAAATCCCCGGCGTTAGTAACCTCGATTTTCTTCGCGTTGCTTACAATGCCCGACAAAAATATCTAGGCTCGGAAGAATTAGATAGTTTTGACTTTGAGGAATTAGTCGAGAAAAAACTAGAAGTTGTCCAGATGAATCCTAGCTTTCTTGGCAGAAGTTTAAACGAAGGTTTCTCCGGTGGTGAGAAAAAACGTAATGAAATCCTCCAAATGGCTTTATTAGAACCCACTTTAGGAATTCTCGATGAAATTGACTCCGGTTTAGACATCGATGCTTTGCGAATTGTTGCCCAGGGAGTCAATCAATTAGCTACTCCCGATAACGCTTTTTTACTTATCACTCACTACCAGCGTCTGCTCAACTACATTGAACCCGATGTTATTCATGTTATGTACGATGGGCGCATTGTCACCAGTGGCGGTAAAGAATTAGCTCTCGAATTAGAAAGAACTGGCTACGATTTCCTCGACGAACAAGTATTAGCCGTTAAATAATCTAGCTATCAGTTATCAGTTATCAGTTATCAGTAGTCAGTCCCGATGAAAAAATTTTCACCACCAGAGATGAAAGAGGTTTCCTTCCCCACACCCGTTACAGTAGAGCAGGAAGTCGCCTTCCCACCCCCTGCTTCAAAACCGGACTTACGACTTTCGCCGTATCCGGCTCCTGAGTAACTAGGCTACTGTCATTAGTAGAATA
>SFCA01000198.1:0-8079 GCA_007095475.1 Microcystis aeruginosa Ma_QC_C_20070703_M131
AGTAAGAAGTGGAAAATGACTAACTGGTAGGGACCACCGTTGTATAACCACTCATCTAAGGAAGCTGCTTCCCAGATGGGGTAGAAGTGGAGTCCAATGGCGTTAGAAGAGGGAACAACAGCACCGGAGATGATGTTGTTTCCGTAGAGTAGGGAACCAGCTACAGGCTCGCGAATACCGTCGATATCTACAGGAGGAGCGGCGATAAAGGCGATGATGAAGCAGGTGGTGGCGGTGAGCAGGGTGGGGATCATGATCACACCGAACCAGCCGATGTATAAACGGTTGTTGGTGCTGGTAATCCACTGGCAGAACTGCTCCCACAGGGAAGCGCTCTCGCGCTGTTGTAAGGTGGTGGTCATTGGTTTATGATTCCTATTAAGTTATCGAGGTACGATTGATGATGTTTCTATCTTAAGGACTTTGTAACGGTTTGTAAAGGGGTTTCAGAAAAGTATTACTTGTTAAAAATATAAGTTTACCTTATGCTACAGCGTTTTTCATAAGTGCGATACGAACAGTCTCTAATCCCTCAACTCAATCTTGACAGACCACTAGGTTGATCTAATCGTCAACAGTATCTATAACTACTGATTCTGAGCCGATAATGATACACTAGGCATGATTTAACTACAAACCTCGATCGCAAAAGGAAATAAACATTCATGAAAGCCATGATTTTGGCGGCAGGTAAAGGAACTCGCGTGCGTCCGATTACCCATACGATTCCCAAACCCCTGATCCCGATTTTACAAAAGCCGGTGATGGAGTTTTTGTTGGAACTGTTGCGACAGCATGGCTTTGATCAGATCATGGTGAATGTCAGTCATTTAGCCGAAGAAATTGAGAGTTATTTCCGCGATGGTCAGCGTTTTGGGGTGCATATCGGCTATTCTTTTGAAGGTAGAATCGAAGAGGGTGAGTTAATCGGTGATGCCCTGGGATCGGCGGGCGGTTTACGACGAATTCAAGATTTTAATCCCTTTTTTGACGATACTTTTGTGGTTCTCTGTGGTGATGCCCTGATTGATCTCGATCTAACCGCAGCCGTTAAATGGCATCGCGAAAAGGGAGCGATCGCCACTATTGTCACCAAAACCGTCCCCAAAGAGGAAGTATCGAGTTATGGGGTGGTAGTTAGCGACGAGGAGGGAAGGATTCTCAGTTTCCAAGAAAAACCCGCCATTGATGAAGCTTTAAGTACCTGCATTAACACGGGGATATATATTTTTGAGCCAGAAATCATTGATTTTATTCCCCCTAATAGTAAATACGACATCGGGGGCGAGTTATTCCCCCAATTAGTCGCTAAAGGTGCGCCTTTCTACGCTTTAAACATGGATTTTGAATGGGTGGATATCGGTAAAGTCCCCGACTACTGGCAGGCGATTCGCGGAGTGTTATCCAGGGAAATTAAAAATGTTGCTATCCCCGGCATCGAAGTCAAACCGGGCATCTATACGGGCTTAAATGTGGGGGTAAACTGGGATCGAGTCGATATCACCGGACCTGTGTATATCGGGGCAATGACGCGCATTGAAGACGGGGCAAAAATTGTCGGTCCGAGTATGATTGGCCCGAATTGTTGGATTTGTGGCGGCGCGACGGTGGATAATAGCGTTATTTTTGAATATTCTCGCCTCGGTCCAGGGGCGCGTTTGGTGGATAAGTTGGTCTTTGGGCGCTACTGTGTTGATAAAACCGGCGCCGCGATCGATGTGGAAGCGGCAGCCTTGGATTGGTTGATTACCGATACCCGCAAGGTTCTCCCAGAATTTGATCACCCTAAACATCAGGCAATTCGTTCTTTATTCAATGGCAAATAGGGAACACCGCAACAGGGAAACCACTGCGTGCGCGTTGATGAATGATGAATTATGAATTGGGGAGACGGGGAGAATGAATAAAAATAATCTCCTGACGACCGACGACCGACGACCGACTCCCCAAAACGAAAACTTCCTACCTCACCATCGATCATGTTTGATTCTCCTGTTGATCTTCTCATTCTCTCCAATGGTCCAGGAGAAATATCCACATGGGTGCGTCCAGTTGTCAAGAGATTGCGACAAAACTTAACAGAAAATCGATCGCTGTTGCGGATTTCGGTGATTCTTTCCCCTTGTACTCATTCTATGGGGGCGGAAACGGAAGTAGTTAGGAAATATCCGGAGGTCGATCGAGTCCAGTCGCCAGAAAACTTCTTTAATTTTCTTTTCTGGGGAAAAACCGCCGATAATTGGGATTGGCACCCCAAGGGCATCGTTTTATTTTTAGGGGGCGATCAATTTTTTGCCCTCACCATCGGTAAACGTTTGGGTTATCGCACCGTTATCTATGCGGAATGGGAAGCGCGTTGGTATCGGGGGATCGATCGCTTTGCCGTGATGAATACAAGTGTATTAAATAATATTCCCCAACAATATCAGCATAAATTTACTGTTATCGGCGATTTAATGGTGGATTTGCCCACCGCTATCACCCCCGATGACGATACTTTAATTGCACTCCTCCCCGGTTCTAAACCCTCGAAATTAGCCCAGGGTGTACCCCTAACCCTAGCCATTGCTGAAAAGATACACGCGCAGGTTCCCCGGACTAAATTCTTAATTCCCGTCGCTCCTACCCTCAATTTAGCTTATTTGGCGAAATTTGCCGATCCTAGCTACAATCCGATGATTACTAAAACCGGTTGGAGTGCTGCCCAATTAAAAAACGGAGAAAAACCCTATCTAGAAACAGCTAAGGGGGTAAAAGTTGACCTAATTACCGATTTTCCCGCCCATAACCAGCTTTCTCGCTGTCATTTAGCTTTAACGACGGTGGGTGCTAATACTGCCGAATTAGGGGCGCTGGCAATCCCGATGATTATTTTACTACCGACTCAGCAACTAGACGCGATGAGAACTTGGGACGGTTTACCCGGTTTATTAGCCCAACTGCCGGGGGTGGGTTCTTTATTTGCTAAGATAATTAATCTCTATATGTTGCGGAAAAAGCGTTTATATGCTTGGCCAAATATTTGGGCCGGTGCCGAAATTGTTCCGGAATTATTAGGGGAATTACAACCAGAGGAAGTGGCAAATATGGCGATATATTGGTTAGAGAATCCCGAACAATTAGAGGCTATCCGGCAAAAATTGCGGGCAGTGCGCGGGCAAGCAGGAGCCGTGGACAATTTAGTATCTATTATTGCCGAACAATTGTCTAGCTTCTAAGCAATTAGATAATTAAGCTTGTTGGTAGAGAGGATCAATTGCGATTAATTTATTAACAGTTTGATAGAATTCCTGCTGATAAAATTCCCGTTGATTGCTGTCGATAGCATTAATTAATTGTTCTTGACAGTAGCGACGATATTCCATTAAACTAATTTTTTCCAGAGCTATAATAGCATTTTTTATCTGTTCTTCTGGCTGAAATATTTCTTGACTGGTATGTTCATTTAAGTGAAATAAAGAATTAAAATCACGATTTTTGTCTGTAGTTATCATCAATAGATGATTCTGTAAAGCTGACATCAAATCTCTTGGTTTCGTAATTTGGGTTTCTAACTCTAGAATTACTTGCCATAACCAACGATAATCAGGGACATTAAAAATTAAATCTTTTTCATCCAAGACTTCACAAATGAGCCTCCGATATTCGGGAGAATGGAGATAGATTAATAATAATAACCATTCGGCTTTTTCTGTGCCATTTTTTTCGGATTTATCTAAGATATTTTTCCTCTTAATTGCTGGCGATTTTCCTTGTGGATGGTGAGCTTCGTCGAACCGAGGTTTATTAACCTGCTTTGAGAGATTTTTTAAAATATAAGGCAAACGAGTGGCATCTTTTTGAGCCAAAATTTCAGCGCAATAATCCAGATAAAAAGTCCGTTGATTGCCATCGATTAACTTTTGCAGTAAACTAACCATACTATTGGCTACTTGTTGAAAATGTAGTCCCTGTTTTAAATCTTTGTTCACCAACATTTGCGAGATTTGCCAATCAATCCAAAAAGGAGAGTTTTCGATTAGTTTTTGATAAATACTTACTCCGTCAGTATGGGATTTAAGAAATTCATCGGCATCTTTACCATCGGGAAGATTGAGGATTTTCAGGTTAACTTGTCCTGAATAAACTAGAGAGTTAATTTCCTCGATCGCCCGTTGTGTCGCTTTAATTCCCGCTTGATCGGCATCAAAATTAAAGATTATCTGTTTACTTTCACTGTAGCGCAAAAGTAGTTTAATTTGCTCTTGACTTAACGCTGTTCCTAGACAGGCCACCACATTAGTAATACCGGCAGCATGGACAGCGATCGCATCAAAATAACCCTCGACAACTATCGCTAAATCTTGCTGAATAATTGCCTGTTTAGCTCGATCGAGAGCAAAGAGAGTTTTTCCCTTTTCAAATAGAGGAGTATCGGGAGAATTTAGATACTTTGGTTGCTCATTACCTAAAGTGCGACTACCAAAAGCGATCGCACGTCCTTGACTATCAAAAATAGGAATCATTAAACGATCTCGAAATTGATCGTAATAACCGCTACTATTTTGACGTGCTTTAATTAATCCTGCTTGTGCCACCAAAGCCACAGGATAGCGCTTTTGTTCCACTAAATAACGATAGAGAGTTTCCCAACCTTCCGGAGAATATCCCAGTTGAAAAGTAGCGATAGTTTCCGCAGTTAATTGTCGTTGTACCTTGAGATAATCTAAAGCTTTTTCCCCTTGGGGTTGACTAAGGGCGTGTTGATAAAAACTCACCGCCACGGCCATTATTTCGTATAATTGTTCCTTGAGGGATAATTTCTGTTCTAATTCCTGACGCTGTTCTACTGCCAGAGTTTTAATCGGGATTTGATACCTTCTAGCGAGATCGAAAACTACTTCACTAAAAGATTGTTTTCCCACTTCCATGAGAAATTTAATCCCGTTTCCCCCCGCACCACAGCCAAAACAGTAATACATTTGTTTGGCAGGACTAACCGTAAAACTAGGGGATTTTTCCTCATGAAAAGGACATAAACCGACGTATTCCCGTCCTCTTTTTTTGAGGACGACTCTCTCCGAGATTAAATCCACAATATCAATTCTTTGTTTAACTTCTTCGATCGTATCTGGATGTAGTCGCGGTGTATCCATTATTGTAGTAGATATGTATGGGGAAAGTTCAGGTATATTGATACTTTAAAAGGGATAGGGGAGTGGGGAGTGGGGAAGTGCAACTGGTAGTCGAGAAATGATGTCAAATCTTGTCATACTTCATCTTGATCTGAAACGCAGTAGTTTATTTCTGACTGGCTGCCTAGACAAATCAGAAGGTAAAAGTCGTGCGGATAGTACCGATAACTAAGGTGGAATTGTTGTTATTTGAGTTAGGAGAAGTAATCACGATTATCCCCGGAGTAAGGGCGATATTATCGGTGAGTTTCCACTCATAAAATCCTTCGATATGAAAGGAAGTATCGGGATCATTAGTGGAACTGCCATCATTTAATTTAATACTAGAATTAGATACCCAAGGCTGCATACCAAAAATAATACCGGCCGTATTTCCTTCCTTAAATAAATCAGGAAAAGCCAAAGTTACCGCCCAATTCCAGATATCTAAATCCCCGCGTTCTAGTTGTCCATCTAAGGTGCTAAGGGTGATAGCTTTTGTATAGCCACCCCAACCACCGAGGACAAAACCATCGACAATTCGCCAAGTAAATTGTAAACCCAAACTATTATTAATTGTCGGGACAGCCTCCCCGAATAGTTCTTCGGTGAAAAATCGGAAATTCGAGCGCTGGCTTCCCGTTCCCGTATCTAATTGGTTATAACCATGAAAGTAGGATAAAGCAATGCCAAAATTCTCGTTTGGAACATAACCCAGCTGCCCTAGGGCAGTATAGGAACCGTTAAATAAACCCGCACCCGGGTTAGGATCGTTAGCATCCCCAGCAAGATAACCGGCGCTGAATTGGAAAGCCCCATAATTACCCTGTAAACCGAGTCCAGTTTGTCCGGGAGCAAAATAAAGGGGATTGCGGGTACCAAAAGCGGAAAGCGCCCCACTAGCACCATCTCCATCCAAAAAGTTGAGGGTATTGGTAAAGTCATCTTTAGCACCTCCCGTCGCTTCTAACCAGAGGTAGATATTTTCCGTGACGGGGAAACTGTAGTTTAAAACTTCTAGCAATAAATCATTGCCGTCGGGTTGGGTAAAGGCTAAGGTACTTTGAAAAGTTCCCGTAGTATCGGCTAAATCGGCAATATTTCCCGTTGCTAGACGGGTATAGAGTAAATCTTTGCCTGTGAAGCTAGTATTTAATTCTAAACGGGCCCGATAACCAAAAGCTGGCACTTGGGGAATCCCTTCACCACCGTTTTTTTCTCCTGTGGCTACCCCATATAATGCCATCACCACTTCCCCGGTTAATTTAGTAGTGGTGGAAAATTGATTATTTTCCAGAAAAGCGACTCGATTTTCTAAGTTATCAACCCTAGCACCCAATGCCGCTAATTCTGTCTCGAATTCGCTGACTAATCGCTTGATTTTGTCTAGATCTTCTTTTAATACCGCTACTCCTTCTTGAATCAATCTTTCTAGGGTATTTAAGCAGGAATTCAACCCCGCGGCAAATTCCCAACGAGTTAAAGCGCGTTCACCGCGAAAAGTACGGTCAGGATAGCCTACTATACAACCATACCTCTCCACGAGACTTCTTAAGGCCTCAAAAGCCCAGGCGGTGGGAGAAACATCCCGCAATTGATTGACACTTGTTACCTGTGCCATGGGGTTACTAGAGAGGTTTTCGAGACTATTAGCCAGTACTGGACTAGAAAAACCCAGTAATATCGCTGCTGTTAGGAAATTTTGCTTGATTTTCATTGCTGTCTCCCACACTTACAAGAATGATTATTATTATCAATACCATCAGGTTAGCAAACCTTTTCTAGTTTGGCACTGTTGCCAATATTTTTTAAGTGTTATTTCAGATAAAATCTGAATTGCCTAGCATTTATTGGTTCAAATAAATCTTAAATGATAATAAAAACAATAGGTAAATAATTTTATTGTTCCTAAAAACAAGATAGAGACGCTGCTGACAGCATCTCTAAATGATGATTTTTGGTTCAATTGAGGATAAAAAAGGAGGTAACTAGCGCAATTCGGCGTTAAACTCGTTAAAAGAGCGTCTTTTTAACTCTACCGATTCTGATCGAGGCAAAAGATCAAAAACCTTTCTTAAGACATCATCCACATCTTCATATTTAACATTGCCCAAACCATCATAAACCACTTTACCCTGTTGGTCTAAAACCACCGTTTGGGGAATCCCATCGCGATAATAGTAACCTGGTTCATCGGCACGATAGGAAGACTTTAAGGGGATAGAATCGACACTAACGGGGATAATACTGGCGGCGCGACCGTAAAACTCTTGAAAACGGGAGACAATCGCCGCAAATCGCTTACAATCACTACTATCATCCAGATAATAGACAATAATAGCTGGAATTTTCCGTTGAAAAGTTTCCGCTAAATTGAGACGCGGTGGCACGAGGGAACCATTACCCGCATAGACCACAAAAATATTACCATCGAGGCGATCGTCATCGATCCCCGCATAGGCGCTAGAGGTTAGCCAAGGAGACCAACTCGTCAGGGCGATAATAAGAAAGACAAGACAGAGCTGAAGACGCAGCCGATAACGAGATTTCATGATCAACAGGGTTAAAATATTAAGACAATTTTTAGTTTGACATACCCCACGCCGTAAACGGACGTGGATTCTTCTAGCATCACTGCTGAGAATTTCTGGCTCAACGAGTCCACTTGAATTAGATTCCTGGCGAAATCCCACCCAGAGGTGGTTCTCTCCTCAGACTTTCGCTCCCTTACAGAAGCCTGTTTTCGTATGCCCTACGATACAGTTCAAAACCTCTAAAATAATTGGTTTCTCTGGTACTTGACGCTTAGAGCTTTTACCTATAGGAGCATTCCCCTATAGAACCCCATAACTCTAGTTTTCAAGGTGCGTTCATCCTGCGATGACTGGGTTTTTTAAGCGGTTGCTTACCCGGCCCGCTATTCTTA
>SFCA01000199.1:0-3356 GCA_007095475.1 Microcystis aeruginosa Ma_QC_C_20070703_M131
ATTCAATTCAGCTCCAAAGAATCCAGCATCAACGAATTACGTTTGTTTTTTTGCTGGATTTCGACAAAAATTACAACCTTCTTAAAAACACTCTGAAAGCAAGCTAAATCTCCTCTGAGAAGGTAGCGTGCTCCCACCCATCTTCATCATCTTCAATTGCATCCTGACTCGACCATGAAAAGAGTCCTGCAATTATCGCCAGATGTAAAAACAAAAGCTGGGTAATCTGCCCAAAGTATGCGAGACCTATAAAGCAAAAACTATGCACCAACAAACAGGTGCCAGCAGCCCAAACCAGGTACGGAGGAATGTCATCATCACCATGACAATTCAAAGTTCTATTAACGAGAGAAAATGCAGTTATCAAAATTGCCATAAATAGCAAGAATGTGGCCAAACCTCCGTTCACGCATTGAACGACATAGTAATTTGCAACATCAAATAAGAAGTGTCCCCAGTGTAATGTCGACTTCGTACCAATGAATGCCCATTCATCGAATCTTTTAATGCATTGATCAATAAGTTGGTATCTGTGGTCAGAGGTCGATCCGCCAACCGCACTTATCCGACTAATCAAATGCCAAACCGGTGCTTTCATTACCATGTGTAAAGTAGGGATCGCTACTAAGGTTGCGATTAGCGATGGCGTGACCAAAAAACGGATCCACCAAAATCCGAGCCCAATGACTACTGCAAGTAAACCGAAGACAGGTGTTGATGATGTGCTAGCGAATACGATCACCAATGCGCAACCAGTGCCAAAAAATCCTAGGACTCTAGAATTTCCTATTCCTGCAACTAACGCAACAAAGGTCGGTACACACGCAGCCCAAAAACATCCTGCAACTATCGGATGCGGAAACGCCCCCTGGCAACGCAATTTTCCTTCACGAATAATTGTAAATTCAGGCACTCCACCAAAGGACGAAAAAAGGTTACGTGAAGTAAACATCTCTACAATAAACAGTAATGAAGTCGGTATTGCTATCACGGCCAACCCTTTTATAACAGCTATCGCATCGTCAGGAGTTGTTACCATAATTCGAAATACTAAGTAAGCTCCCACTGAGTTCAACAGATGCCCAAGAACTCGTTGCACAGGTCCCGGGTCCAACCAAAGCAATGTTGTGGCTGTAATCGTACTTAAGGCCCAAGACAGTATTAACCAATCAAGAATGAAGACTTGAAATGCCAAAAACTCCTTTCTTAGGAGAATTCGGGCAAACGAAACCAGAATTAGGACTCTAGTAAAGTCAAAGTCTACACCGAAAAAGACAAGTCGTTGGGCTTGGCCTGTAAAACAGATCATCCCAAAGAAAGCAATTATTGCGCCCCTTCGTGAACATGCAAAGATCGCAATGCAAGTAACCATTAACATAATGAACGAAACTGGATGAACCGTTGTCAGGTTATCGTATGAACGTCCTGTAAATCCCTCTGATTTAGAAAAATCGCCAAAAATCCCAAACTGAATTCTAGTCAAATTATTTACTATCTGATCAATGAACATTTTTTTCCGCCTTACGAGCAGGTATCTAGAGTCTGTTCGCAATCAACCACAACGAGGAACATTTCGATTTTGTAGTAATAAAAAACGAATGCTTACGGCAATATTTTCGTAAGCACACTAAGGAGTACTGTCGAAATTGATGGCGGAGGCAAGCTAGGCTTGAAACAAAAGTCTATACATTTATTATAAATTTCGTGAAGTTTCATCCCGCTCCCAATCGCTTGTTTTCTTAGCTTTCCACTGAGCTGTCGAGCGTAACCTAGCATTTAACACAATCCATGCATACGCCCAGAATTGAGGATTGAGGAAATCAACAGCAGAAATTTTGTCACGAGAAATACTCGCCTTAATCGCAAGTTCCGGAAAAAGACAATTAAGCTGAATTGTTCCCAAGCGAGAACGGGTTTTAACCTTTATAAGAGAGGCTACATCCTTTGGAGCCCTGATCGTAAACCATGTGTTTTCTACGACCGCTCTTTCATGTAGCATAAACTGCCTCCTTAGAAATTCATCGTCTGCGATTATAGGCGGAAACTTTTCAAAACGGCGTCTCCCTTCTTCGCTTATCGCAACAAATCCGCTACCAACATGCCCGCTTTTGTGGTAAGGACGACTTAGCCAAGTTTTGTAGAAAGCTCGTACAATCCATTCTGATTGGTCCAGGATGCAGTTCATCTTAGGGGCCGCAGCATGAACCACTCCAGACCTAAGCACTGCGGCGATATCCTTAATGGCGTTTGGCGAAACTAGAATATCTGCGTCCAAGTAGAAACGGGGAAAGAATTTCGCCACCGAATCACCTGCATTGAGGGCGGCAGTTTTTGATCCTGCTTCCAAATTCAAAACCTGAACTGGATCACCAAATGACGATGCAACATCAAAGGTCCGGTCAACGCAACCATTGCATACAACAATAATTTCGCCTGGTTCCTGTTTAATCGCGTCAAGAACACTTGAAATCGTCTTGCTGATGACGGCCTCTTCGTTGTAGGCTGGGATAATAATTGAAATCAAGAAGGTACTCCTACGTTAATCAATGCAACATACGTCTCGGGCTCAGCACAAATTCGACGGATAGATCCCGAGGCGAGCAACTTTTCAGAACAGTCGTGATAAATTGTACGTCTCCGATTTTCAATCTACGAGTCGACAGTTCACGGTGACATTTAGATGCAACGAACTTTGACGAGTTAGTTCGTAATAACGGATCTTTCACCGATCGCTTTGGCCGGAGCTCCGACAGCGATCGTGTTTCTCGCAACTGGCTTAGAAACAACTGAACCCGCACCAATTATCGCACCGTCTCCAATGCTAACGCCTGGAAGAACTGTCACGTTCGCCCCCAGCCAAACGTCACGACCAATTACAACGTCGGCTTCGTCCATGGATTGCTTCGTTACTGGGCTTCCGTCGTTGAAGCGATAATTGGCGGCAGTGATCAATATGTTCGGTCCCAAAAGGCAGTCATCACCAATGATGATTTTACCCGTGCTTGGACCAGCCCACAGTGTACAAAATGCCCCTATCCCTACGCGATCGCCAATTTTTATTCGCTCAGGGTTGGCAAACGAAATGGTCGGACTGAGCGAAACGCCCGTTCCTAACTTGAGCTTTCTCCTGGGCGTTACGTGTGTGTGATTGTAGTAATTGATAATACGAAACAAATGAATGTAAGCTCGGGGATCAATCGTTGAAACCAATTGTCGTACAAGTCGTTGAGTTCTACTGTAGGATTTTTTTTTGCTTAAAGACATGTTATCACTGGCATGCATTTACTTATGATTTATTATTGATATCAAAGAACCTTAAAAACGTTTTCTGTTCGCGAAAACCTACACTTTTTTGC
>SFCA01000002.1:0-8935 GCA_007095475.1 Microcystis aeruginosa Ma_QC_C_20070703_M131
TAAGACCAGAACAGAGTGAATCTGTTAAGGCAGGTGCGGAACCCCGCAAGGGAAAGAAGCAGAAACCTAAATCGTGAGGTTTGGGAATCACCGTCCGTTTACGGCGGTGAGGATGTCAACAGGGATTTCTCGGAATTCGCCGGTTTTCAATAAAACAGTAGCCATGGTAAATCGGACTTCTGAATATTCGTCTCGATCGCTATCAAAGCAGTCTTCTACTAATCATACCAAATCCCTTTTTAATAGTGTGATTAACTCTCAAGTTATGAATTGTTTCTCCCCACACCCCACTATCCTATACTTTTTAAACAGGATTTAGTATCAGGGGGTGTCCGCAGCTCTCAATAACTGTCAGCTAACCGCTCAAAATTGCCTTTATTGTTGGGACTTTTTCGGCCACTGCTGACGGCGATAACTGCTATACTGCCCATGAACATTGACCAGATAGGGAACTAGATAAGTCAGTAATGCCGCCAGCCAGCGATCGCTTGTCATACGGCCGCCCATTATAGCATAACCGTGGTTAATTGTCAATAAAATTGTCCCCACTACTACAGCCACTCTTATCCCAGTGGGAGCAAATTGGGGGGATAATAAAGCCCGAAAATAGCCGCTAATCCCTTTCATTGCCTATAAATCGCACTCTATCAGGCGAGTAAAGCAAAAAGTCACCATTTTTAACCCGTAGGGAGACTTCCACCAGAGAGCGGGAAAACAGCCTTCCGGAGCTGCGAGACTAAAATCCCAGTGATCATAATCATCGATACGCCACTCATCTTTGTCGCGCCATCCTACCAATTCCCCAAATTTTCTAATCGTTTCCGCGTCTTGGGTACGCAGGGTGTTAATACTACCGCCGGCGGCAAAATATAACTTCACCTGATTGCTAAAACCGAAATGATCGCCGCTATAATTTTTCCAAAGGCGATCGAGTACCCGAATCACATTAACGGGAAACCGCATCATATCCTCTGGGGTTAAAGTATCGCGGGTTCTGCCGGCAGTTTCGAGGATAACTCGGAGAGTTTCTGCGTCTGCCTCCCTAAAGTTCCCCTCAGCTAGTAATTGCTGTAATTTACCATAGCGCTCGATGTCTGGTACTAACATCTGCCGCGCTTCGATGAGGGCAACCCGTTCGGTTAAAGATTGCAATTGAGCTAAAATATCCTGAAGTTGGGCGTTAATATCTGACATAAATGTAAGGGAGGTTTGTTGACTGCAAAAATTACCGATTTATCGGCAGAATAATTATTGATTTACCGCTGCTAATCGCGACTTAACAAAGCGATTCATCCATGCTTCTAGATAGATGCGATTGGCTTTTTGTTCTTTTAAATCTGTGGTAGTTAAAGGGTAAGGTGCTAATCCTTGAATGGCTGCCGTTGTCACACAAAACATCGACTTTTGAAAAGTTTCGCAGATCTGGACTAATAAATCTTCCTCTTGACGAAAACTCTTTTTATAAATGTCGTGCAGATAATCTGGCAAAAAGTGACGCATATCCTGCATTAATAGTGTGGGAGGAATCCCTGCACCTCCGATGGGTAAAGGATCCGCATACAAAGCACCATAGGCAAACATTCCTTGATCGTAGGGAATTTGATAGGCTTGGGCATTATAGGAAATTGTACCGGGGAAAGGTGTTCCGCGAAAGAAAACCGCCTCAACGTAGGGGATTGCCGTATCCGCAAGAAAGGTTAATCCTGCCGATTTGGGGATCAGATCATAGGTTTGTCCTTTGATTTTTACCTGATAGATAATTGGTTTACTAGCATTATCGACTAAATTTTTCTTAATGTGTGCCACCACTGCGGGAATACTGGTAATTTTTCCGGCATCGTAGAGATCGGATAAACTTAAAAAAGCATCGGCCATAATTCGCCAAAATTGACCTAAACCGCTATAGTAGGCCATCATCCGCATTTGTTCTGGCAAAAATTCAGGAAAGACTTTATTTAAAATTAAAACTAGGGGATTATTCCTAAATTTGGCTTGAATAACCTTGGCTGTCACTTCCCGAAAAGCGGCACTATCTACATAACTATCTAAACCACCCCCACCATGCCAAAACATGGCTTTCATACAGTATTCAGCATACTCAAAATTAATGCGATCGTGCCACCAGTGTTGTAGTAATTTCTGCCAAGATACTTGACCATTAAAATATTTAAAGAAAGGGAAAAAAACCAAAAACTGATTTTCCGCAATATAAATTAAATTTTTGGAATAAGCATCTAACACCACCCCGTAACTTTTCAGGATACCCACTACCTCAATTAAATTCTGGGTAGTATCTTTTAACAATGCTTCCCCAGCCGTGAGACGATCAATATAGGATGCTAGGGGATGAGAGGAGGACTTGACAGGGATAGTGACCATGCTAGAAGCTTGATAAAATAACTTTCCTCATCTATTTTAACCCATAAAAGCACAACCAATTAGCGGCGGTGGCACGGCGAGTCATCCGGGGATTGAATTCGCCAATTTTATAACCAGTAAATCCTAATTTATCTTTTAATAATTGTTTATTTTCTGGCAAGATCGATCGAGTTAATTTTACTGTTGGAGGACGATTGGCAATAAAATCTGGGGGTTCGGGATATTCACGGCGCCAATCTTCCTCTACTTGACTATTATCCCATTTTCCTTGACTTTCATCGTAGCGATAACCTAAACTTTGCCAAACCAATTTATTAACGGTTTCGTCGTCAATTTCATCGTTAATAATCGCCCAAATTGTCTCTATATTTAATTCTGGTAGTTCCATAGATCAAGTAAATGGGTGATGGGGTGTGGGGTGTAGGGTGTGGGGGGAATAAATAAAATAATCTCCTATCTCCTGACGACCGGCTACTGACGACCGGCTACTGACGACCGGCTACTGCCTACGGTTAAAATAAAATAACTGGTGAATAACATCATCGATCATCGCGCAAGAGTAGCCTATTGTGCCTCCTTCTAACGCCAAAATTATTTTTATTTTAACTATCGGTGTGGTGTCGGTTTCTGCATCGGCAATTTTTATCCGGTTAGCGATCGAAGCGGTAGGTAATGCTACGATCGCATTTAGTTTATTTTTAGCGACTTTCCGTCTGATATTGGCTTCTGTTGTCCTAATTCCGAACTGGTTGACCTTATCACGCCAAAAAGTCGCTATTCAAGCCTATTATTACGCAGTGGGGGCAGGATTTTGTTTAGCTCTCCATTTTGCTACTTGGATTACTTCTCTATCCTACACCTCGATCGCCGCTTCTACCACTTTAGTCACCACTAATCCCCTCTGGGTTTCTCTGTTGGGTTGGTGGTGGTTTCGAGAAAAACCGAGCAAATTAACCTTTATCGGCATTTTTGTGGCTCTAACGGGGGGATTATTGATTGTTTTAGCCGATCGAGATGTCAGTAGTTCTTATCCTAACCCTTTATTGGGCAATAGCTTGGCTTTAATTGGGGCAATTCTCGTGAGTGGTTATATTCTCCTCGGACGGGAAGCACAAAGAAAGGGCTTAAATATTAAGAATTATATAACTGTAGCTTACACTACCGCAGGATTAGCCTTATTACCTTCTATTTTTTTATTCGGTCAAGGTTACGAAAGCTATCCCTTATCGGTGTATGTTTATGTGTTAATGATGGCGATTTTTCCGCAATTAATCGGTCATACTAGCTTTAACTGGGCTTTGCGATGGGTAGCACCGACAATAGTAACCATGGTAATTTTATTAGAGCCAATCGCCGCTAGTCTGTTAGGAGTGTTCATTTTTGGTGAAATACCCCCCCAAGAAGTCATTTATGGCGGCTTAATTCTGTTAATCGGCGTAGGCATTGCTATTTTAGGCGGATAAGCTGTTAGTGTATCTAAATTACTGGTTAAATGTCATCTCGATCGCAGATGGTAATCACAGACAAAAGCTAGATTAGTGTACAATGCTAACTGCATGAGAGTTTAGACAATCTGACTCACTTGAGCAATAGGGTTTTCGGGGAATTAATTCCCTGACTAAAGTTAGAAATATCCGATCATTTGCGTAATCTGTAGTTGAGAGCTAAAAAGCCAGTAGTTTTCAGGAAAAACTCGGGGGGGGGTGAAAAGTGAAATCAAAAGAAAAGGGAATACTGTTAAAACTGCCGTCGTCCGAGTCAGGTTTCTCGATGTTAGAAGTAATAATTGCCATTTTAATTATTACCGCTTTCTTAACAGGAACCTTACAGTTAATGGCAGTGGATGCCTTGTATAGAGTCCGGGCAAAAAGACAAGCTCAAGCTAACTTTTGGATTCAAGAAGATTTTGAGGATGTCAAATATTTAGCTTCGACTTTAGATGTGACTTCCAGTCCCAATTATATCAGTCCAGATGTGTGTACAAATATCAATCAGGGTTATGGCACAGCTTTAAGAAGAACACTAACGAATACTCCCCTGACCACCACCACTATACCGACGGATCCCCAATTAGTAGCGACCAGAACAATTGTCGGTAAAAACTATTCTCTCTTTCGGACTTTTAATATTACTTCGGCTAATCCCCATCGTCTCCGTATTGATTATCAAGTCCAGTTAGCAACAGGTCAAATCGCCGATGATTACCAAAACCAAGAAAATGTTATTGCCAAAAGTTCTGTCGAGGTGATTCCCGATGCGTCGTTTCAATGTCCATAAAAATCAGGGTTTTACCTTGTTAGAAATTTTGGTAGCTTTGGCAATTACGGGAGTTCTTGCCGCCTTAACTGGAGCTAATTTATTAGCTTGGTTAAATAGCAATAAAGTCCAAGAAGCCACCGATTCTATACAATCAGCCCTACAGGATGCCCAAAGACAAGCTATCCGTCGAGGGAGAAGTTGCACGATTAATTTTGCTAACCCGATTGGCACTACTCCCACGGTTTACTCGCGAATAACCGCCAGTGACGCAGGTTGTTTAGTGGCGACTAATACTAACGCGAGTTCCTTAAGTCTGCCGCAGGAAGTATTTATGGTGGTGAGTAATTTTCCGAATTTTCCCCCTGTGGGCGGCAGTCCGGGGATTCGCTTTTCTTTTCGGGGTCATGTGCCGGGGTTAACCTTTGTTCCGCGGGCAAACCAAGCGATAATCGTATTATATCCCGCCGCCAATGCCACCGCCGATCCCTATCCCAACCAAGAAAAAAAATGTATAGTTATCGCTTCTCTGCTAGGAATAGTTAAACAAGGCACTTATAACGGCACTTCTCTAACTAACCTCGATGCCAATAATTGTCAAATCCGTCTCGATGGAACTCAACCCTAATCAGTTATCAGTTATCAGTTATCAGTTATCCGTTACCAGATGTGAGTTTTTAGTTTACTGATTACTGTTCACTGATTACTGATTACTGATTACTCATTACTTTTGATTGCTCAGAAATAGTCGTAATTTCAATAAACTGAGAGTTTGACCGAGATTGAGGGGAAGGAGAGAAATGCCTTCTAAGCGGGATTGTAACCAACCATCGCCCCAATACCATTCGTGATAGCCATCGATACCTTGACTCAAAAGCAAGCGTAAACACTGGTCATTGGCCAATAAAACCTGATGTTGTACGGGGATTAAACCTAACCAAGAGGTAAAAGTCAAACCTTCCTCTAATTTATCGGGTAGATTGGGTGAGAGCATTTGCGGCCACAGCCATTGACGGAGATGAGCAGTTTTGAGCAAACTATCCCCGATAGCCTGTTCACTGGCCGAGATTTCGATACGCAGCTGACTTTGTTGAAAATTGCCGAACATATGATTGTCTAATAATTTTTGTTAAGTTAGTTAAAGAATAACTAAAAATCGGGACAGCGTTTTCCAAGGATAACAGTAAGTAGTATGGCAGATAAATTAATCCGCGCCACGGCCGCCGATGGGGGAATTAGAGTAGTAGGAGTGATTACCACCCGTTTAACCGAAGAAGCTCGCCAAAGACATCAATTATCTAACGTAGCCACCGCCGCTCTCGGTCGCACGATGGCATCGGCTTTACTCTTGGCTTCCAGTTTAAAAAAACCCGGTTCTAGGGTCAATATTCGCATTAAAGCCGACGGTCCCCTAGGCGGTGTTTTAGTTGATGCCGGACTCGATGGCACGGTACGGGGTTATGTGGACTGTCCCCAGGTGGAATTACTCCCCAATGCTAAGGGTAAATTAGATGTGGGTCGCGCGGTGGGTAATAAGGGTTATGTGCGAGTCTTGCGGGAAGAAAAAGGTGAGGAGAGAAATGAACTTCAAGAAAGCATCGTGGAAATAGTTTCTGGGGAAGTGGGGGAAGATATCGCCTACTACTTGGACCAATCGGAACAAATTCCCTCTGCTTTGCAAGTGGGGGTTTTTGTCGGTACGACCACAGGAGTAACGGCTGCCGGGGGAATTTTATTACAAGTTCTCTCCAAAGAAGCGTCCCGGGATGAGGTCTTGGTGGCTCGTTTAGAGTCGAGATTGCGAAAATTAACGGGATTTACGCCCCTTTTACGGGCAGGAAAAGGTCTAGAAGATATTTTTCAGGAACTTCTCGGAGATATGGGTCTAGAAATTTTTCCAGCTGTGCAGATGCTGCGTTTTGATTGTGATTGCTCTTTTGAACGGGCCTTAGGAGCTTTAAAATTCCTCGGGGTCGATGAATTAAAAGACATTATCGAAAAAGATAAACAAGCGGAAGCCGTCTGTGAGTTTTGTCGGGAAGTGTATAATGCCAACGAGAGACAATTAATCGAATTAGTCGAGTCTCTACAGGCTGAATCTTGCTGAGAAGTCGGGCAATGAGCGCCATTAGGGTAAAATCTATCTGAAATATCTGTCAGGGAGTCGTGAATGTTTAAAGGAAAAGAATTAACCGAAAATCTAGTCAAACGAGAATCGATTGACTCCCTGACTCGTTGGCCAGAGAAAACTAAGTCTTTTCTTTTTCTCTTTTGGTCTCGATACCAGCATCGTTTCACTTGGAAAGTTTGGGCGGCTTTATTTGTGGTGGTCTTTGGCAGTGTTGGCTTTCTCGCCACTTGGCAGTTATTAAATATGCAGAAGTCGCCCAATTGCCCGAAAATCTTCTGGCCAATCGCTTCTGCCTCCCTGCGTCTCTACTGCGCTCAACTTTCCGCCGATAGTCGCACCGTGGAAGGATTACTCGCAGCAATTGCCCTAGTGGAAGCTTTACCCGAGGACCATCCCCTGCGATCGCAAGTTAATCAACAGGTGGAAGAATGGGCGCAAGATATCCTGAATTTGGCTGAAAAAGACTATCAAGCGGGAAATTTAAGGCAAGCGATCGCTAAAGCTCGTCAAATCCCCAATAATATGGCAGTAGCGGCAATTATTGAAGAAAGAATCGCTAAGTGGCAAGAAACTTGGACGGAAGGCAACGATATCTTAAGCAAACTAGAGGAAAATCTCCGCGCTTCCAACTGGAATCAATCTTTCCGTCTAGCAGTGGATTTATTGAACTTAAATAACGAATATTGGGCAACGGTTAAGTATAATGAAGCGATCGCTAAAATTACCGTCGCCCGGGAAGATAGCAGTAAATTAGATAATGCCTTTAATCTCTTTGCCCGGGGCGGTCTCGACAATTGGTTGAAAGTCATCGAAGAAGCTAGAAAAATTCAAGCCAGCAGTTATGCCTATCAAGAGGCAGAAAAATTAATCGGGAAAACCGAAGATAAACTCAAAGAATACGCCGAAAGATTAATTGAGCGGAAGCAATGGCAAGCTCTCCAGGATTTGGCTAACCAAACCCCCAAAGACCTCAAAATTAAAGAAGATGTCACCGATTGGTCTGTCTTGTCCGCAGCGGCCTTAGATGCGGAAACCGGCACGGTGGAGGGATTGGAAGCCGGCATCTTGGGACTAGAACAAATCGACCCTTCTCGACCCCTTCATCAAAGGACCCTGGCTATGAGGGAGCGCTGGCAGTTACAGGTACAGGATCTAAAAATACTGTCCGAGGCTAGAGATTTAGCACAAGCAGGGACGATCGAGCAGTATAGCGCCGCTATTGCGAAAGCGGGCGAGGTTCCCCGTAATAATCCCCTCTGGTCGCAAGCTCAGCAGGAAATTGGCTCTTGGAATCGTCAAATACAAGTCATTGAAGACCGACCGATTTTAGAACGCGCGCAGGAAATAGCTCTCCCCGGCGATATTAACTCCCTCAGTAACGCTATTATCCAGGCGCGAGCAATCGCTAACAATCGGGCCCTATACAGAGATGCTCAACGGGAAATTGGCGGCTGGCAAGCGCGGATTGAACGCATGGAGGATCAACCCATTTTAGATCAGGCTCAAGCTTTGGCCAATCTCAAAGACTATAGCACAGCGATCGAAACTGCCAATCAAATTCCCCCCGGTCGCGCTCTTTCTGCGGAAGCATCCCAAAATATCCGTCGTTGGCGCCGAGAGTTGCGGGCCGGTCAAAATCTCCAGCAGGCTAATCAATTAGCGGCGATGGGAACCGCAGAAGGTTTAACCCGAGCGATTGCTTTAGTTACCAATATTTCCACTAAAACCGACGCGGGTGTGCAACGGAGTGAATTGCTGGAACGTTGGAGTTATCAGCTTTTGTCTTTGGCCACGGACCTAGCTAATAATGGCCGTTATCTGGAAGCTATTCGCCTTGCTGAATCCGTATCCCCCGAAAGTACTGCCTACAGTTCGGCTCGCTCCCAAATACAAGGCTGGCGCAATATTCTCCAACCCCCGGCCCCAGCGCCAATAGTTGAATCGACTCCCCTTTCCCCGGAGTCCCCGATCAAAGCACCGAGTCCGGGTCAATAATCAGTTTTAGGGGCGGTTTTTGCCGTGGATTGCCCCTGGAAAAGTCCCTCATCGGAAATTTTGGGTCTGAAACCCCGTCGTTCTACGACGGCTTTACTGTTAAATATGAGCATCGTTTACGAAATATATGCTTAAATGTGAGACATGGAAAAAGCCTATTCGTTTCGATTTTAC
>SFCA01000020.1:0-23481 GCA_007095475.1 Microcystis aeruginosa Ma_QC_C_20070703_M131
GAATATTTATTGCTGCATTATGATCCCTATCTAAGACTGTTTGACAGTTAGGACATTGATGAGTTCTAGTGCTTAAGGTTTTTTGAACTCTCGTCCCACAAACTGAACAATCTTGAGAAATGAAATGCGGTGGCACAGCAACACAAACAATCCGATAAATCTTGGCAAAAAATTCAAACCATTCAGTGAATTGATACCAAGAAGCATCAGAAATCGACTTGGCCAGCTTACGGTTTTTGACTAAGTTTCTTACCTTTAAAGCTTCATAAACTACCAGACCATTAGACTGGACTAACGCCAAAGCGTCTTTAATTGCTTTGTCTTGACGTTGTCTTGACACTTTAAGATGAAGTTTAGCTACTTTTACCCGTTGCTTGTGATAGTTTTTAGACTGTTTCTTTCCTTGACGAAACTTTTTCGATAATCGTCGTTGTGCTTTTTTCAGGCGTTTTTCTGACTTTCTTAAATAACGTGGATTCTCTACAGTATTGCCTTGAGCATCGGTATAAAACTCTTTTAACCCTAAGTCAATTCCTGTTATTTGTCCCGTTGGTTTATGGTATTCTTGCCGCTCTACTTCAATCAAAAACTGGCAATAATAACCATCGGCACGTCTCACAACTCTTACCCGTTTAATCTGTTGCTCTGAATAATAAACTAAGGTTTTTTGACTACACCATAAATCAAATTCTCCTGCTTTAAAGCCATCGGTAAATCTGATTTGACGTCGCTCATCAGATAGTTTGTAGCCTGTTAGTTTGTATTCAACCGAACGGTTATGCTTTTTGAACCGAGGAAAACCCTTTTTCCCTGGTATTTTAGCATGACAATTATGGTAAAACTTACTGATTGACTGCCAGGCTCTATCAGCAGCCGATTGACGTGCTTGTGAGTTTAATTTATTAACCCATGGTGTCTCTTTATTGTTAGCTAGTACCGCACAAAGCTTTTGGAGGTCATTGCGGGTTGTTCCTTGATTTTCTCTCCAATGACGAACACAAGAGTTACGCACAAACTGAGAAGTTTTGATAGCTTCATCAAGTTTCTGATATTGCTCTGGTGTTCCGTTTTTTAGCTTTGCTTCTACGACTAGCATCTAACAATCCTCGACCCTTGGCTAAGTTAATTATAACAGAGTTTACCCACAGATGATGGAATTAAATTGTACTACGTTGCTAATATTCTGGTCGGATTTCATCCCCCGCAAAGGTGAGTATCTTGTCGAAAAATCTAGCGGGGGCATTGATCCGACATTTTAGGTAACCCTATCCGTCGAGAGCTAACTACCTTATTTTTACGGAACCCCGTGTGCAACTATATTTTTAGTCTTGATTTACAAGGCTTTCAGAAATCAGCAGAGATAAAGTATCCTCTGGAATCCTGATTCTGTCGTTTTTAGTTGCACATCGCGTTACGGAGTTAATTTTTCTTGACAATTCCTATCCTAATTGGGGCTTGCTGAATAAATGTGAAATATAGACGAGGTAAGGGTTTTAGGATCCTGTTTTGCTCTCACAGGTGCAAGATTTTGAGAGCATCGTGGTTCAAAACCTTGCATCTTCATCGGCCCGCGTCCTGTAGGGGCGAAGCATTCGGGCATAACCTATCGCTGAAACCGTAGATTTCCTATCCGAATGCTTCGCCCCTACTTTTTCAGCAAGCCCTAATTGGTGCCTTTGCAGAATAATCGGTTTCAGGTTTTCTCCGAAAGCGGTTAAAGAATATTCAACTTTGGCAGGAATTTCTGGATAAACTTTTCGGTGAATCAGTCCATCTAACTCTAACTTCCCTCAGTTGTTGGGTGAGAACTTTGTGACTAATTCCCTCTAATTCTTTTTGCAGTTGTCCAAAACGTTTAACTCCCTCAAATGCTGAAAAAGTTTGTTGGTGGGGTTAGGAGCCGGTCGTCGGTCGGGGAAGTCAGAATAACAGAATGACCTCGCACACCTGGAAGCGGAACCCTTGGCACTCAAAAAGCAAGGGTTTCGCTGATATTCAGCAAGCCCTAATTATAATTAAAAAAGCTGGGTTAATATAACAGCCAGCTTTTGAGATGATCAAGTTAGAGAGGACTAACAAAACTGTTAACCCCTCTTAGGGTAATTTTAGTGACAGACTCCCGTGAAAGAATCACCACCATGCTTAACTTTAATGGTGCGAAAATTGTTTTCTAGGGTAAAACTAACCGGTGTTCCTGCTTGACTTTTTCCGCTAAAAGTATTTCTACCTTGGTAGGTAGTGACAGCTAATCCCACTGGCTGCATTTCCGGGGGAGTTGCGGCAGCAAAATTATCAATCGTTACGGTGTTATCGTCTTTGTTAACTACCAAAATTTGCCCTTCCGTCACATCACTAACCGGAGAAACCATTGTCAGTGTCACCGGTTCTTTTTTGTTGATCGAGTCGTCATCAATTTCAGAAGTATAAACATAGAGTTTTACTCCTTGGGCGGTTTTGCCAGTTGCTGTACAGATGATACCATCTCCTAGACTAGACGTTTGGGCGATTGTCGGCTGAATTAAGACGCTAGGGAGACCGACCAGGGTAGCAGTGGCTAAAAGAGCGGTTTTAGTCAGATTTTTAAGCATGAATTTCTCGGTTCAAGTGGACTTCTATTAGGTTTTTAGCACATTACCTGTACCACGAGAAATCCAGATAACACAAAAATTAGCTAGAAATTTTTATCAAGTGTTGAGGGAGATTCTGGGCTTTTACTGCCATTAAATCGACAAAATAGCCAGAAAATCAGGCTTAAATTCCCTGACTAACCGGCAATAACTAGCAGATTCCCTATTTTATCGGCTAATGTAAAACCTTAGACTCTAACTGCTGCTGTTGCCAGAGATTTTGATAGACTCCGGGGACTGCGATTAACTCCTCGTGGGTTCCCATCTGGACAATTTCTCCGCGATCCATGACAAAAATGCGATCAGCAGTGGCAGCGGCCGATAATTGATGGGAGATAAAAATCACGGTTTTTTGCCTTTCTTGAGCGATATTTTTCAAAATAGCCGTGGCTGTTTGATTATCGACGCTAGATAGGGCATCATCAAGGATTAAAATCGGTGCTTGGATGGCTAAAGCGCGCGCTAAAGAGGCCCGTTGACGTTGACCCCCGGAAAGAGTAATCCCACGTTCTCCCACTAAAGTGCCGTATTTTTGCGGGAAATTCTCGATTTCCTCCTGAATTCTCGCTTGTTTGGCCGCCGATGCCACTGCTGGAAAATTCAGCAGCGGATCGCCATAACGAATGTTATCTTCAATGGTGGTACTAAATAAAAAACTTTCTTGGGGAACATAAGCGATCGCTTTTCGCAGCTCTTCAAGGGTAATTTGAGTGACATCTTGATCATCAATAAATAACTGTCCCTCAGCAATATTCAAAAGACGGGGAATAGCGTTAGCAAGGGTAGATTTTCCCGACCCGATCGCACCGACTACCGCCACCGTTTCCCCAGGGTTAATGGTAAAAGAAAGAGATTTTAAGGCTGGTTCCTTAGCATCAGGATAGAAAAAAGTCAAGGCTTTGGCGGTAATTTTTCCTTGAATATTTTTTAGGTGGATACAATCGGCATTATCTTTGATTTTAGCCTCAGCTAATAGGATAGTTTCTAAGCGATCGATACTCACTTCTCCCTGTTGGTAGGCCGTAATAGTAAAACCTAATAAAGCAGTGGGAAAAACTAATCTTTCCGCCAAAATTAACAGAGCAATAAAGTCCCCAATGGTAATATTACCCGCTATAATTTGTCTAGTACCGAGGGCAAGCAACGCCAATAAACTCACATAGGATAAAGCTTCAATCAGGGGAAAAAGAAAATTACGAGTCTGGACTAAATCTAAATTAGCCTGTAATAATTCGCAATTTCTTTGCTTAAATGCTAGGCGCTCGTTAGCTTCTTGGGCATAGATCTTAATCAGAGTAATACCACTCATATCCTCTTGAATTAAATCGCTTAGATACGAGAGTTTTTCTTGTACTTTTTGCTGTTGCCGCTGCAGACGACCACTAAATAACTGCACAGCAATTAACATCAAAGGATAGACAGAAATAGCGGCGATTGAAAGAGGAATATGAATCGCTAACATCACGGGCAAAGTTAACCCATAGGCAAAAAAAGTATTAGCCAAACTGAGCAAAGCAAACCCCACCAGACGACGCACATTATCTACATCGCTAGTGGCACGGTTGATTAAATCTCCTGAAGTTTGCCGAGAAAAATAGGCGGGTTCAAGGGTTAATAAATGCTCAAAGATTTTTTGTTTAAGATCGAACTCTACCTGACGACCGATCCCGAATAATAACACTCTGGAAATCATGCGGATAAACCACATAATCGAGGCTAAAGCGACAATTAAAATCAGATAATAAATGATTTTTTGGAAGTCAAAGGATTTACTCAAATCATCGATGCTATCCCGGATTAAAAGCGGTATATAAACACCCAAAAGATTAACAATAAGCAGAGTAACTACCCCCCCAGTTACTATTTGCCAATAGGGACGTAGATAATTTGCTAGTTTTTTAATGCGAGAATAAGCCATATTCAGTTATCAGTTATCAGTTATCGGTTATCAGTGAGCAGTGAACAGGGGGAATAGCCCCCCAAGATTTTATTTTTTCTCCTTGTCCTGATTTGGTGGCGGTTTAACATTAGAACCACCCTGGGGCGGTTTACCGGGGGGTTTATCAATTTTAGGTTGATAGCCGTGCTTAAATTTATCATATCGTCTTTCTTGTTTGTCCGACATTTAAGTTATCTCTGTTTGATCCTGCTAAAATTCAATATAGCGAATTTCCTCTGCATTAATCAAAATAAGCTGCCCGCGCATCTAAATTAGTCTAGGTCGATAAGGGAACACCAGAACATCGGAACACTGGAACAGTAAGGGTTATCTGCTTTTTAGCTAACTTAATAATGCCCAGTTTAAATTCGTCTTAGCTTATCTTCAATAGTTAAAACTACCCCTTCTAATTCGGCGACTTCATCTAATAAAAGGGAAGCATCGATCGATAATAATATTCTTTTGTCCTTGGCAAGTTCCAAAGCATAACAGAGATTGTCTCAAGCTGGTAGCATCGCTAATACTTGCGGGGATTTTTCAGTAATCGGTAAATAGTAACCAGTAATCATTGAACTGCAAACTCAAATCTGATACTAAATCCGTTGAGTATAGGCTACTTATCAGGATAGGCAAGAGGCAAGAGGCAAGAGGAGGAATCGATAATCAGTCTTTAATAACTGGATTTAGTATGATAACTGATTCAAGATAGCTAAAAAACCCCCATCGCCCCACCATGCGTTTCAGACAAATTTTTATGCTTTTATTACATGGCTGACAATATTTTGTAACAATCTATACGAATTTTCCTGTTGAAGACTGTAAATTTAAGTTAATTACTTCGGTGATAACCCTGAAATAAAGTGATCTTTCTAGCCCAGATGACCAAAAACCGCCCCTATCTATCTATCGACTCCTCAAAACTGTTATGCTTCTAGAAAAAATCTCTTAGACAAAAACTACTGCTAAATCTCCCCAGATGGAGAAGCAAAAGCGATCGAGAGATAAAAATAGTCAAAGCCTCCTTACTGAATCAACAGTTACTTTCCAGAAATTTTCTCGGTTATCACCGCAGTCAGTTAGGGGAAATAATGAGAATTTTTCACCGTTTCATCACCTTTGTTTAGTTTCTAATCACGATTTTTTAGTCCATGAGTAAACTTTCTAGACGTAGATTTATCTTCACTGCCGGGGCAACTGCCGTAGGAACAGCAATTCTCCACGGTTGCGCCACTCCCAATAATACCGCGACCAGTCCCTCCCCAGCTGGCAGTCCTGCCGCTTCCCCCGTTGCCGGTGGAGAAACTCCCGAAGTCACCACCGCTAAATTAGGTTTTATTGCCCTCACCGACGCTGCCCCCTTAATTATCGCCAAAGAAAAAGGTTTATTCGCTAAACACGGGATGCCCGATGTGCAAGTGATGAAACAAGCCTCTTGGGCTGCAACCCGGGATAACCTCGAACTCGGTTCTGCGGGGAATGGCATCGACGGCTCCCACATCCTCAGCCCCATACCCTACCTAATGACCTTGGGCAAAATCACCAAACAGCCCGTACCAATGTATATTCTGGCGCGTTTGAATACCAACGGTCAAGCGATTTCCATTTCTAATGAATACATGGATCTAAAAGTTGCCCTCGATAGCGGTGTACTGAAAGAATCCTTCGCTAAAGCTAAATCTGCGGGCAAAGAAGTTAAAGCCGCCGTCACTTTCCCCGGTGGTAATCACGATCTCTGGATGCGTTACTGGTTAGCCGCCAGTGGTATCGATCCGAATAAAGATCTATCCCTAATTGTTGTTCCTCCACCACAAATGGTGGCTAACATGAAAGTCGGCACTATGCAAGCTTTCTGTGTGGGGGAACCTTGGAACGCCCAATTAGTTAACAAAAAACTCGGTTATTCAGCCCTGATTACTGGGGAATTGTGGAAGGATCACCCCGAAAAAGCCTTCGCTTTACGCGCCGATTGGGTGGATAAAAATCCCAAAGCGGCAAAAGCTTTAACCATGGCTGTTCTGGAGGCGCAACAATGGTGCAACGATCCCGCTAATGTTAAGGAAATGTGCGAGATTATTTCAGGACGGGAATGGCTGAAAATTGACCCCGCCGATATCTTGGGCAGAATGCAGGGTAATATCGATTTCGGTGATGGTCGCAAAATCGAAAATAGCCCCGTAGCCATGAAATTCTGGGCTGATAACGCTTCCTATCCCTACAAGAGTCATGATACTTGGTTTGTGACTGAAGACATCCGTTGGGGCTATATTCCCGCCGATACGGACATCAAAGCTTTAGTCGATAAAGTTAACCGGGAAGATATCTGGAGAGAAGCCGCCACAGCCCTCAATGTTCCGGCTGATCAAATTCCCACCTCTACCTCTCGCGGTGTGGAAACTTTCTTTGATGGCGTGAAATTTGATCCCGAAAATCCCACCGCTTACCTGAAATCTCTCAAGATTACAAAGGTTTAAATCAGTGAGCAGTAATCAGTAACCAGTCAACAGTTAAAGATGATTTTCTGATAACTGTTAATTAATAACTGATAACTGAAATCCTTTGGGATCAAGCCAAGATCAAAGCTGATCACTGAACCACTGATAACTCAAGCACTGAACCACTGATAACTGATTATGGCTGTTTCTATTTCTCGTCGTTCTCACAGTCCGAAATGGGTCAAAGACCTGCAAAAAAAATTACCCAAACTAGCAACTTCGGCGATTGCTTTATTAATTTTCCTTGCCATCTGGCAAATACTCTGTTTTAGTCCCGATGCCCCCCTTCCTAGTCCCACCAAAGTGGTTAGCGATACCTGGGAATTAATTATTAATCCCTTTTTCAATAATGGTGGCACGGATGTGGGGTTATTCTGGCAAATTTTAGCTAGTTTACAACGGGTGGCCGTCGGTTTTACCCTTGCCGCTATTGTTGGCATCGCTGCGGGTATTTTAATCGGTAGCAACGCCCTAATTTATGATGCGATCGATCCGATTTTCCAAATCCTGCGTACCGTTCCCCCCCTAGCTTGGCTGCCCATCTCCCTAGCGGCTTTTCGCAATAACGAACCTAGTGCCATATTTGTAATTTTTATTACAGCAATTTGGCCAATTATTATTAATACAGCCGTGGGAGTACAACAGGTTCCCCAAGACTATAAAAACGTCTCTAGAGTGCTAAAATTATCCAAAGTTGAATACTTTTTCAACATTCTTTTTCCCGCTACTGTTCCCTACGTTTTCACCGGATTAAGAATCGGTATCGGTTTATCTTGGTTGGCGATTGTAGCGGCAGAAATGCTGATCGGTGGCGTGGGAATTGGCTTTTTTATCTGGGATGCTTGGAATAGTTCCATGATCAGTGAAATTATCCTCGCTCTGATTTATGTTGGTATTGTTGGTTTCTTACTCGATCGCCTCATGGCCCACATCGCTAAATTAGTTGTACCCGAAGAAAATAAATAGGGTTTGCGGCAAAAAGTTTTTCGGTGGGGGCAGGGTGTGGGGTGTGGGGGGCTTTTTAAGTAAACAGTAAACAGTAAACTAAAAACTCACATCTGATAACTGATAACTAATAACTAATAACTGATAACTGAAAATGTCTGCATTTATTGAAGTCGATCACATTGATAAAGTTTTCCCTCTGCCCGATGGCCGTCAATATATTGCCCTGAAAAATATCGATCTCAGCGTTACTCAAGGGGAATTTATCTCTTTAATCGGTCACTCCGGTTGCGGGAAATCCACCCTCTTAAATATGGTCGCCGGACTCGATCGCCCCACGGTGGGGGGGGTGATTTTAGAGGGAAGAGAAATTAAAGACCCCGGTCCCGATCGCATGGTGGTCTTCCAGAATTATTCTCTACTGCCCTGGTTAACCGTCCGGGAAAACATCGCCCTAGGAGTTAACCGTGTGCTGCGTCATCTGCCGGCCGCTGAACGCAAAAGTGTCATCGAACATAGTATCGATATGGTACACCTGCGCCATGCGGCCAACAAACGACCGGGAGAATTATCGGGAGGCATGAAACAACGGGTAGCGATCGCCCGCGCTTTGGCCCTACGGCCGAAAGTCCTGCTCCTCGATGAACCCTTTGGGGCGCTGGATGCGTTAACCAGAGGCAATTTACAGGAACGTTTGATGGAAATCGTCGAGGAAAGCCACGTTACCTGTATCATGGTCACGCACGATGTGGATGAGGCGCTATTACTATCCGATCGAGTGGTGATGTTAACCACCGGTCCGGAGGCCCATATCGGTCAGATTCTCGATGTTCCCATTCCCCGGCCCCGGCATCGTTTGGAAGTAGTTAATCACCCCAGTTACTACTCCCTCCGTAACGAGATCGTTTATTTCCTCAACCAACAGAAGCGAGCGAAGAAAGTCGGTCAACCCACCAGACCGGTGACAGTGATCGGCCAAGCTACCAGATTGAAAACCAATCCCACCATCGGTTTTATCCCCCTCACCGATTGCGCCCCGATTATTATCGCCAAAGAGAAAGGTTTCTTCGCCGAGGAAGGATTAGAGGATGTTATCCTGCAAAGGGAACCCAACTGGAAAGCGATCGCCCAAGGAGTGGCCACCGGTCGTCTCGATGCGGCCCAGATGGTGGCGGGAATGCCCCTGAGCATGACCATTGGGGCCGGCAATAAGCCCTCTGTCCCCGTGATTAGCGCTTTAGTACTCAGTCGCAACGGTAACGCCATCACCCTCAGCAATAAATACAGGGAATTGGGGGTAGAAAAACTGGAGGACTTAAAGGATGCCGTCCTGCAAAGTCCCGACCAAATCGCCACTTTCGGCATGGTTCACCCCGCCTCCATGCACAATCTGCTGTTACGCTACTGGTTAGCTAGTGGCGACATCGATCCCGATAGTGATGTGAATTTAACCGTAATTCCGCCGCCTCAGATGGTTTCCCTGCTAAAAGCGGGTAAGATCGACGGTTATTGTGTGGGGGAACCCTGGAACTCCTACGCCGTTCAGGAAAAATTAGGCTACGTTATCGCCACCGATCTTGATATTTGGCCCGGACACCAGGAAAAAGTCCTCGGGGTCAAGGAAACTTGGGCGGCGAAACATCCCGAAACCCATATCGCCATGGTGAAAGCTTTAATTAAAGCCTGTGAATACTGCGATGATCGGCGTAATCGAGAAGAAATCGTTAATATTCTCAGTCAGCCCCAGTATGTGGGCGTGGATAGGGCAATTATTCGCCCCGGTTTCCTCGATGGTTACGATCGCGGTTTAGGAACTGCCCCCGAAGCCCTATTCCGATTTAACCAGTTTTACGTCGATCAAGCTAACTGTCCGGGCCGGAGTGAGGCCCTATGGACCCTAACTCAGCTTGCCCGTTGGGGTTACGCGCCTTTCCCCCGCAACTGGGTGGAAGTGATTGAACGCGTCCGTCGTCCCGATCTGTTTGGCGAAGCTTGCCGGTCCCTGGGCCTTCCCGATTTGGAACCCAATCGCCACAGTTTTGCCCTCTTTGATCATCTTATTTTCAATCCCGACGATCCGATCGGCTATCTGGAACGTTTTTCGATCCGTCGCGATTATCGCGTCTCGGAAGTTCTCCTCGATGATCCCGTCGCTAATTAATGGTTGTGCTTGGCTTTGCCCACCTTAAAATAAATCTAGGAAGAATTATGCAAACTTTTACCGATAAGACCGTGAATTCCAGCACCAATACCCAGCCTTTTCTATTAGTTAGTAATGTTGCCAAAGAATATCCCACTCAGGAAGGGGTTTACACCGTTTTAGACGGTGTGGAGCTGCAAGTCAATGAGGGGGAATTTGTCTGCATTATCGGTCACTCCGGCTGCGGTAAATCGACCCTTTTAAATATGGTGGCGGGCTTTTCTTCTCCTAGTCGTGGGCAAGTGCTGCTACAGGATAAAGAGGTTAAGGAACCAGGGCCGGACCGGATGATGGTATTCCAAAATTATTCGCTTTTGCCCTGGAAAACTGCCTTTGAGAACGTTTATATCGGGGTTAATTCCGTTTATCCCCAAAAATCTCAGGCTGAGAAGGTGAAGATTGTGGAAGAAAATCTATCCTTAGTGGGATTGACAGAAGCAGCCCAGAAAAAACCCCCCCAATTATCGGGAGGCATGAAACAACGGGTTGCGATCGCCCGCGCCCTGGCGATTCGTCCCCAAGTCCTCATCCTCGATGAACCCTTTGGGGCCTTAGATGCGATCACCAAAGAGGAATTACAGGAAGAATTGCTGAAAATCTGGCAAGAACACCAGTTAACCGTGTTGATGATTACCCACGATATCGATGAGGCTTTATTTTTGTGCGATCGCTTGGTGATGATGACCAACGGCCCGAGCGCTAAAATCGGGGAGGTGTTAAAGATGCCTTTTGCTCGTCCCCGGGTTCGTTCCCAAATTACCGAGGATCCCCGTTACTACGAACTCCGTAATGAAGCTCTCGATTTCCTCTACAATCGTTTTGCCCATTCGGAGGATCCCAACGAGGATGCCCCCGAACAACCCCGCACAGAAAATCTCGTGGGTAAAATTGTTACTGCTATTGGTGGCATAGCCTTACTTGCTTTTGTCGGTTTTAGCCTGATACAAATGTTCACTAGCAAGACTCCCAATACTGCTAATCCGGCCACCATAGAAGCCCCCAGATAACCTATATTTCGGGTTAAGCAGTGGGAGCCGTTACCGCGTCCCCCTGAGCAAGCACAGCTAAAGCAGGGGCAGTCCCTTTAGCGGTGAACAGACTTAAGATTAAAAATAGTGCTAGGGGAATACTAGCACCGCTTTTTCAGAAAAATTTGCCCGATTCCCGTAATCTTGTCGTTATTTTCATATTTTGGTCGGTTCCTCAATGGCTATACCTATCCAAAATACTTGTGGGCTTTTAGGGGAACCCTTGTCAATAGCTGAGAAAACCGAGTCAGGGATCGACAGGGATTATCTATCCCTGGACAGACCACCGGGGCGGTCACGGGTGAAAATAGGTGTAAGATGGGAAAATTCTCCGATAACTGTTGCCCTATCCCCCGCGTGCCTAGCTATTCCTACTATACAGATGCAAAAAATCGCCGCCGAATTTAACTTCTCGGAGACAGTCTTCGTTTTTCCGCCAGAAACGCCCCAAGGCACTAAAAAAGTCCGGATTTTTACCCCCAGTACCGAATTACCCTTTGCGGGCCATCCTACCGTCGGCACAGCCTATATTTTAGCCCTAATCGCTGCTATTCCCCCCCACCAAGAAACCACGATTTATCTGGAGGAAGGAGTCGGTTTAGTACCGGTAAAAATTAGCATGGAGGGGGAAAAACCGGTCTATAGTGAGTTAAAAGTGGCACAATTGCCAGAATTAGTGACGGATACTTATGCTCTCGATGATTTAGCGGCGATTCTTTCCCTCAGCGTTGCCGATTTCTTACCCGGTTATCCCCCTCGCGCCTTTTCCTGTGGCCTTCCTTTTTTATTCATCCCCGTTAGAAACCGCGATATTTTAGGGAAAATAAAACTAAATCTAACTCTCTGGTCATCATTATTGGGACAATCCCCCGCTAATTCCCTTTTTGTCTGCTGTTTTGACCCAGAATCACCCCAATCTCGTCTCTATGGCCGAATGTTTGCCCCCGGTTTGGGAGTTATGGAAGATCCCGCCACCGGTTCGGCTGTGGCCGCTTTGGCGGGCTACCTAGGAGGGTTAGAATCTTCTAGGGAAGGGATGAATCAATGGACGATAATCCAAGGAGTGGAAATGGGCAGACCCAGCATTATACAATTAAAGTTTCAGAAAAATAACTGGGAAATTACGGAAGTTTCTGTGGGTGGTGTATCAGTTCTAGTCTGCCAAGGCAAGATGATAATTCCCGATGGGGAAAGACTTTAGCTGGTTAGAAAATGAATGGTTTCTGCTAATGATTTTAACTCTAAATCCGAGATTTGGTCATCATTCCAATAACTAATTTCTTTGCCTACTTTTTCGATAAAATAATTGGCCGCATAACGATATCTTTGTTGATCTAAATCCGTTGAGTAACGCACAGAAAACGGGTTTCTCGGAGAAACCCGTTTTCTACTCATGCACTCATGCAAAAAGGGGAATAAATAATCAGTTTTTAATAACCGGATTTAGGGGTCTTCGGTTTGTCTTATGCAATGGACGGGGTTATAAGGAATGAAACCCCTATAGAGACAGGGGTTGCTGCGATTTTTGTCAACTGTTTTCGCTCTAGAGCGAACTAATCAATTAAATCTTTTGCCAAATAAGGATTCAGTCGATTTATGCCCCCCTATCGAACCATACCAAGTAACGAAGAACCGGATTTAGTCTAATTTATTCTTGACTATCTTCCGGCTCTAAATAACCAAAAAAAAACGCCCTTATTTCGAGATTAAGAGCGTTCAATTAAGGTTCTTTATGACTGAATTTAGCCAAAGATAAAGTTTCCTGTGGTAGGAGTTACACTCAGAGTTCCAGTAATACCCGAAACGTTGACTAAGAAGTCATCAGCATTGCTCACCGCACCAGTGCCGTTGTTCGCATAGAGGTAAGTTCCAGCAGCAAGACCAGCAGAAACGTTCACTAAAGCCACTTGCAGTATTAGATCAGTAGAGGCGGCAATCGGATTAGCCACAATACCATTAAAGACATCATTAATATTAGCGGCTGTAGCAACGGTCTTAGGATCGTTGATGTTGACGGTCGTAGTAGCGGTAAAGTTAACACCATCGAGGAAGTTGTTTGCGCCGGTTGCAAATTTGAATTGATCTCCACCCACACCAGCAACAAAGTCTGCGATGCGGTCAACATTAGCAATGCCAGCAGAACCGCCACCGTAGCTAAATTGATCAACTCCCGCCCCACCGGTCAACGTATCTTGTCCCGCATTACCCCGTAACAAGTCGGAGCCACTACCGCCCGTGATACCGTCATTTTGAGCGGAGCCAGTTAATGTGTTGACAGCCGCAGGTGATGAGCTTGCCCCTTTGATAATTGCACCGTTCACAGTCCCTGCTGAGGCATCAATAGTGACGTTAGCCGTAACCCCAGACGCATCAATGCTGAAACCGGTTCCCAATTCTCGGGCACCAGTCGTCAAATTAAACGTCCCCGCACCTGTTGCCGTAATCGTACTGGCAGACGGGGCATTAAGGAGAGTGGTTACGATCGTATTATCAGTCGTGGTAAATTTGAGAATCTCAACATTAGGAGCAGTGGGGTTCGTAATGGTAAGATTGTTAACGGCTTCTAGACCATCGCTCACGGTAATATTGAGCGTATCTGAAGTTCCGGTCGCTGTTTTTAGATTAAAGGTTGGTGTGGCATTACCAAAGATCGTCACGTCCCCAGCTTGAGTGGCTGTTACGTTGTTGAAAACCGAGGCACCAGCAGAGCGGAGAGCGACAAAAGGCGATTTGGCAAACAAGTCCAGATCCACTTGCTGACCATCAGACTGTAACACCTCGAAGTTAGCATAAACATTCGCCCTGGCCGTCGTGTTCACATCGGCCGTGGTATTAACAATCAGTCGATCTTTTGTGCCTTCTCCGGCATCAACGGCAGAGTCTGTTGTGGTAGTAAGGGTATTAGAACGAACGATGTCATCGCCTTTACCACCTTTGAAAGAGGTAATCCCAGTTCCAAATGCTACGGTCAGTCCGCCCGCCGTTAAGCCTGACGCATCAATGGTTTTGATGGAGTTCGCCACCGCCACATTATCGGAAAAACTCAAGGATTTGCCATCACCAGAGACTTTGATTGTGTTGACCGCTCCTGCATCGAGGGCAGTAGTAACGAGCCCAGCGAACTTACTCGACCCCGTGGCGGTAAAATTGAGGGTAGTGAGTTTATTCCCTCGCACAGTAAGCGTGCCACCTTTATCCACTGCGTTGGTCCCAATCTGGGCTTCCGTTGCCGAATTGCCAAAATCAGCAGTTAGATTGTTGCTGTTAAAATTACCTTTGAGTGTTAACCCCACCCCACCAATTCCTTGAATGGTCGTGAGCGTAGTGGCAGCACCTAGTACGAGGGTATCAACGGTTACACTCTTGAGACCTTTGCCAGCTGCCGCTGAGAAATCAAAGGCTGCGGTTGCGGTGACAGCATCAGCACGCCCCTGAATCAAGTTAACATTCTCGATGTTGGAGAGTTGCGGTAGAACATTATCAGTAGGACCAAAGTAATTAAAGGTGTCCGTTCCCTCACCACCGTTGGCCACATCGCCGAGTTGAACAGTCTGCTGAGCAAGCCCGCCACTGTTGTCTCCGTTGAAGGTATCGTTGCCCGGCGTACCTGCTAGGTTATCAAGTGCGGTTGTGAAGACGAAGGTTTGACCACCGCCGCCGCCGGAGCCAGCAATAATCACGGTATTCTGTACAATGGCGGCATCTTTCGTGGCTGGATCCGAAGTAACGGTGGCAATGTTGAGAGCCGAGGACTGAGCCAGGGTAGAATCAAAGTTGACCCCTTTATTTAAAGCCTGTTTAGAAAAATCTAGGGCTACATCGGCTTTATTCTGAAGGGACTTAAAGTCATCAGAATCTGGTTTGGCTCCTTGGGCAACATCCAGAATAAATAAAGCAACGGCCTGGGGTGAACCTTGGGCAGCTAGGAGTTGTGTGCGCCAGAAAGCCAACCCGTCAGGATCGGCTTTCCGGGCAAACATATTCTGGTAAATTTGGTTAATAAACTCATCTACATTGCCAAGGAGAGGGCTTTGTAAGAAAGGGTATTTTGTTTTGGCTTCTTGGGACGATCCAAACTGGATCGCTAAATCAACGTTGGTTACTCCCGCCTGACCCGCGGCAACGGCATTGTTGAGGTCTGAAGACGAGGTGGCGCGGCCAAAGTAGATGACATAGAGGCCGACCGAAGTGTTGAGATCTAGGGGATTGACAGTTGGCATAGCAGTTTCGTTAACTCCTCAACGAAAAAACAAATAACATCAGTTTGATGTTAGCTGAGACATTACAGATTAGTATGGACAACCCATTTTACCAGATTATCCTACAATTCTGTACTCAGTATATCGAAGTTTAGCAGTTTGTCAACGGAGAAGCCTTTAATTTTGTCGGGTGACATTCTCCCGACGCTGACCCTACGGTTACAGCGCAGGCTTCCCAACCTCGCAGTTAGGCATTGCTGCCCCACGCCACTTATATAGATCATAGACCCCCGACAGACCGACTTGGCAGGCACTTTCGTTTCGCCAGACTGGCTACTTACTCGTTCTAGTCCACGATGCAATACTATCCCTGCGGCGGACTGGTCACGATGCGTTCGATACCCACAGACATTTCGCGTATCTTCATATACCTTTATATATTTTTACATTCCCCAAGAGGAAAAACCTTCATGGTAAAAACTACTATTGAGAACATTTTCAATAATTGATTTTTTTCTCAGAAAAAAATTACAATTCTTCACCTTGATAAAAATTAATCATTGCAAGGGAGATTCAGTTAACGCAATTTAAATTACGAACAGCTTGACCGAGGGATCGGACATTTTGTTGACGGTCAGTTTCATTCGCTTTCCCTGATAGACTCAGAGAATTATTACCATAGCCATCGCGCAACGGGGGATTATATTGATCTTTTGGTTCTACCCCTATGATAAGATGTCTTAGGCTCCCAGACAGATAGATTAGTCGGATTATTTAGTCCAATCGAAATAAAGGCACTATATTTTTAGAGCAATGCGAGAAACAACAGAGAACAAATTTTCGGTTGAGTTTATTATCAGCCAACTTCGCCGAGAAATGTGGCGATCATCTTTGGTGCAGACGCAACAGCCTTCACCGCTGGTTCAGGAGCAAAAAGATTTTAGAGAAACCCCAGGAGATACTCCCCCATCTTCTTTGAGGTTGCTCACCTCATGTCAAACAGAAACTGAAGCCTTAAAAGAACAACGAGAGCGTACTCTCGATTGTATAGCATTAGCCGAATCTCGTTCTCAGGTAAGGAGTCAATTGCCAGGCAATGCAGGACGTTTTCCCTATATTTTATTTCGACCATTTCAGGTATTAATCCTCAAGATTTTCAACCTGCTCTTTCGAGACCAGCGAGAAGTTAATAGTAATCTGTTTGCAGCTTTCAGAAACTCCCTGGCTCTTAATGAACAACTCTTGGGTCAGGTTGAATTGTTGCGGGAGCAAACCCGTGAGGACTTGCTCGGCCTTGACCGAAAACTCCAACTTCAAAGCCACCAGCAGACTGCTCAATTACAAGAACTCCAACTTCAAAGCCACCAGCAGACTGCTCAATTGCAAGCTATCCAAAACCAAATCTCACAGCTCCATGACTCTCTGTATCAAAATAGCCAGGAGTTAGATCAGAAAATTTGGAACTTTAGAAGTGATACTGAGGACAAAATTGAGACGGTATCCCAACGGGTAACTGAAATTGACCAGCGTTATCTCCGTCAAGAGAACTATTTGCGGAGTGATTTAGTGCAACAAAAACGCCTTTTAACTCTCTTCCTGGAAGAGGCTAGAAAGCGTTTGCCTGAACCCTTCACGCCTCAAGAACTTCAGACCTTTGTCCTTGAAGAAGGGCAATCCCTAGACGCACTCTATGTGGCCTTTGAGGAGCAGTTTCGGGGAACTGAGGCAGACATTGCCCAACGTCTCTCGGTTTATCTACCCTATCTGGAATCTTACGGTATCCGTCGTGGAGAGGATCTGGTTTTAGATATGGGCTGTGGCCGGGGAGAATGGTTAGAATTGTTGAAGGTCAATGGCTATCAAGCCAAGGGCATAGATAGTAATGCCCTGGTAATTGACTATTGTCAACAACGTCAACTTCTGGCTGAACGGGGAGATGCGATCGCTTATCTTCAAAGCCTACCAGCAGAGAGCGTTGGGGGAGTTTCGGGCTTTCATATTATTGAGCATTTGCCTTTTCCCGTATTAGTACAGTTTATTGATCAGATCCATCGGGTGTTGCGGCCAGGCGGGATGGTAATTTTTGAATCGCCCAATCCTAGCAATCTAATTGTCGGAAGTTGGAAATTTTATTTTGATCCCACGCACTTAAATCCGCTCCCATCGGCAACTAGTCAGTTTCTAGTGGAATATGCGGGGTTTACTCAGGTAAAGGTGCTGAATCTCCATCCTGCACCGGATCCCCCCTTCCCTGGTGATTCTGATTTAGTCAAACGTCTCAACGAGTATTTCTATGGCCCCCAGGATTATGCTATTATCGGTCTAAAACCAACGGGAAGCGGCTAAAAACCGCATCTTTGATTTCCCGACAGCTAAAGGCTTACTCAAACTTCTCGAAACCTGTGACAGCTATTTTTAAGGTACTAATCACTAATGCGTATTTTAATTGTAACGACCCAGACTCCTTTTATTCATGGTGGGGCAGAAATTCATGCGGAAGAACTCCTCAGACAACTGCAAAAAGCAGGTCATGAGGCAGAAATTGTGGCAATTCCTTTTCAGGTCTATCCTCAGGAACGAATCCTTGACAGTATGTTGGTTTGCCGTCTTCTGGATCTATCCCAATTCGCAGGATGGGTTATTGACCGAGTAATTGCGTTGAAGTTCCCTGCTTATCTAGTTCCTCATCCCCGTAAAGTTCTCTGGATTTTGCACCAACATCGTCAAGCCTACGAAATGTGGAATCATCCGCAATTTGGAGATTTATATCGTCTCCCCAACGGGCAGCAAATCAAGTCAAGTATTGAGCGAGCGGATAATCATGCCTTTGCTGAATCTCAGGCAATTTTCAGTAATTCCCGCAATGTTGCTAACCGTCTCAAGCAATTTAATGGTATAGATTCTCTTCCCTTATATCACCCACCCCAAAAATCTGACTGTTTCTATTGCGAGCCAGAAGAAGGGTTTTTTTTCTTTCCCAGCCGCTTCAACGAGATTAAACGTCAGACCCTCGTTTTAGAAGCTTTAGCTCAAACAACTTATCCTGTCAAGGTAATCTTCGCAGGTCAGTCCCATGGAAACTTTCGTAAGGTTGTTGAGCAAATGATTCAAGATTTTGGTTTAGAGGATCGAGTAACTTTAGCTGGTTGCATTTCTGTGGAACAAAAACTGGATTATTATGCTAAGTCCCTCGCAGTTATCTATCCCCCCTTTGATGAAGATTACGGCTACGTCACTCTGGAGGGAATGTTGGCGGCGAAACCGGTAATTACTTGTTGGGATTCCGGAGGCCCCTTAGAATTTATTCATGATCGTCAAACTGGTTTGGTTACTGAGCCAAATCCAACGTCTTTAGCGAAAGCGCTAGACGAATTATGGGAAAATCGCTCATGGGCGAAAACTCTAGGAAAGGCTGCTCTAGATTATTATCAAAGTCTCGATATTACCTGGTCAAACGTGTTAGAAAAGTTACTAAAATAAACCTTTAATACTCATAGGTTTTGACGCTATTTATTACGCTTATTACCCAAATGCTCAAGTTAAGTTGGTTTTCCCCCTTGCTCCCAGCCAAAACAGATATTGCCCACTATACAATGCGTCTGCTACCAGCCTTACTTTCTCGCTGTGATCTGGAACTGTGGACAACTGACAAGGATTTTGACCCGACAATCAGTCAGATAGCTAAGGTTAATTTTTATGATTCCGAGCAGTTAGATTGGGCAAAACTATGTCAGACGGATTTAATAGTCTATAATATCGGCAACAACCACGAGTTTCATCAAGACATTTGGCTGGTTAGCCAACGCTGCCCTGGACTCGTAATCTTACATGATCTGAAGCTACAAGGTTTATTTACTGGTATTTATCGTAGTAATCAGCAGCGGGAAGACTATTTAAATAAGATGTTGTACTATTATGGGGCTGATGCTCAAGTCATTGGTCGTCTTTTTGAGGAAGGCCAGATTTCTGAAAAATTTGTCGTAGAAAAATTTCCGCTAACTCCTTTAGCCTTAGCCAATGCCCGTGGAGTCGTTTGCCATAGCCGCTATGCCTACCAGCAATTACTGGGAATTAATTATTTACCGACTAGCTATATTCCTCTGCCCTACGCTGTCCCAACAGGTCATTCCCATTCTTCAACCTCTCGTATTTCCGAGACAATACATCGTTTAATCGTCTTTGGCTACCTAGGAACTAACCGAAGGTTAGAGGTGATTTTGGAAGCCTTGGCTAGTTTTCCTCGGCGCTCAGAATTGTGTCTGGATATTTACGGACAAGTCTGGGATGCCGACTATATTCAACAGCGTATTCAAGACCTAGAGCTCACAGAGCTAGTTCAAATCAGAGGCTTTGTACCAGAAGAAGAACTAGAACAAGCTCTAGATCAAGCTGATTTAGCTTTTAACCTTCGTTACCCTACAATGGGTGAGGCCTCTGCGAGCCAACTGCGCATTTGGAGTCATAGTTTGCCTAGCTTTGTCACCCCAGTTGGCTGGTATGAGGGTTTATCTCCAGATACGGTAATTCCTATCCGCCTCGACCATGAGCTGGAGGATATTCATTATCATCTCCAGGGTTATCTTGATAATCCTGACCCTTATAAGTCTGTTGGGATAGCTGGTCGAAACCGTCTCGCAGAACACCACAGTCCCGAAACCTGTGCTGAACAGCTTGTTGAATTTGCTCAGGAGGTTCTCAAGGCCCCTCTTTTCCCGACAATGCAGTATTTAATGGATAGAACTGTTCCAGAGATACGGAAATGGACACCAGAAAACTGCCCGACAGCCACTTTACAGGGACTAGCCAAAGCGGTTCATTTCTTGACCTATTAATCCTTGGTTCGCTCATTTTTCACAGGTAGTGCCTTATTCCTCAAGTGCCTAATATGGCGACATAAGAAATACTTATATGCTACGGATGGACTATTCCAAGACAAAAAACACCACCGATAGCGTTAGCAAACCTGGGGTTATTAGGAGCGCCTTTCAAAGAACAGGCTAGTGGAGTTGCCAGTGGAACAATAAATACACCTTTTATTTTTCCCTAACCCAATGGGCCCTGTGCTGCCTCAATCATAGGATCCATTACCAACGGACCCCCGGGCAAACCACTAAGATCTGTCCCTGGTCGGGATGTCCCTACTCCCCGCTTGAGCGCATCAGCATAGTAATCGACACTAGAATTGTAATTCTGGTTTACCTGATTTCTCCTTGATTCCATAGTGTCGTTGACCCAGGAAGAACCCAGCAATGAAGACCAAGAACCTCGTGACCCACTTGTTGTTGTCGAGTTGGTGTTAGTCCCAGTTAGCGGATCGCCGCTGGGAACAGCCTGACTTAGAGCAACATCAGCCTTCTTTTGAAGCGTGGTGAAGTCCACAGACCCGGGTTGATCTCCCTGGGCAACCTCAAGAACAAACAAAGCCACCTGCCTCGACGACCCCCCCGCAGCCAAGAGTTTCTGACGCCAGAAGACTCAACCCTCGGCATCAGCCGCTCGGTCGAACATATTTTGATAAATTTGATTGATAAACTCATCTACATTTCCTCGAAGAGGACTTTGCAAGAAGGGGTATTTTGTTTTGGCTTCCTGGGATTGTCCAAACTGAGTTGCTAAATCAACATTAGTCACCCCCGCTTTGCCGGAGGCAACCGCATTATTGAGGTCTGAATAGGAGGCCGAGCGACCAAAGTAAATCACATAGAGACCCACTGCTGTGTTAAGGTCGAGGGGGTTGATAGTTGCCATTGCTTCATAGCTCCTTCGTCAAAAATCGCTAGGTAATCGAATGTTGACAGACTTCTCAAATTCTGAGGAGTTAGGTTTAAGATTCGATGGCCAATTCTGGCTTTGACCTGCACAAGGCTCCAGAATATCTTGTTTCGCCAGTCACTATGGCCTAGCAAATCCCGAACTAAACTTATCTACTCAGTTCCTTAAATTCCCAACATTCCTCATTAATTACAACACTAAGAGAACTCCATAAAAAAGATGATCCAATAGTCAAGTGGTTTGATAAGGGATTTCCACAAACCACTTTGGCAAATGGGGAAGTCGCCTAATCTGTTTTTCCAACTCTGCCATTGCCTTCTGAATCAACTTTACCCCAGTGTGGTAAACCTTCTCAATGAGCTTGACGACCGGATTTTTTCCTTTGAAGGTAAGGGTTTCGGCAAAGTGAAGCACCGTTTCTACACTATCGAGTAAACTCCCCTTCCAATGCTGCTCCAGCCAGCCAAAGGTACGTTCTACTGGATTGTACTTGCTGTGATAGGGGGGATAGTAGGCTAACTCAATGTTCAATTGCGACTGCTGGGCAAAGGCTACCATCCGGTTCATAAACTGAGTGCGACGGGAATGGTTTTCCGGTCCATTGTCTTGGTTAATCACCAATTTGTGAATGTGGCTAAAGCGGTCTTTTACCATCGCCCACCACTGCTCCAGCAAGTCCACAATACAATCTGCGGTCAGTTTAGAGCTGACAAAGAACAAGTACAGTTCATTGTATTCGGGGAGGAAAATACCATAGGGGATGAGGGTGGTGCTCGCATCAAAATCATGATCTAAGGCAATAGTGGTCACTCGCGTTTTGCCTCCTCGGTCAAACTCTCCAACTTTGACCGCTACTTTGGCATCCATTGAGATACGTAAGGTCTGCGGGTCAGCATCGGCCTGTTGATTAACCGAGTGGATTTGCTCAAAGATGGCATCCGTTTCCGGTATTTTCTTTTGCGGTTTCGCCTTGACTACTCGTTTTAATCTATATCCCATCTCGTTTAATCGGCAACGAATTGTCTCCTCACTGGGTAATTCCTCCTCCTGGTAGCCATGGATGCTCTATCAATTGACGACGCACTTCCGATGCACTTATCCGGCTGTATAAACGGGTGCTTTTGAAACTAGGATCGGTCTGTGCCTGGGGTTCTACCAAGGCTCGTATGTCTTCGAGCAAATTAGGTAATTTTTCTTCTACTCGCTTGCGTCCACTGCGATGATAACCATCTTCGAGTGCTTGTCCACTGGTCAATTCCCCCATCCCTTTGCGGATTGTTCGCCGATTCCAGCCCAATTCTCGTTCGGCAAAGGTTTGCCCTCCAATACCTAACGTTTTCACCACTTCTGCCATAAATTGTCGTCTGTCACTGCCTTTCAGCTTTTGGGCAGTTTTGATATAAAGGGCTTTCAGACTATCGGTTAGTTGAATCAGGGATGCTGGTTTCATGCGAGTTCCTCACTCTGATGATTTTCCCGTTATTATAGGATCAATCATTCTCTGTAATTCTCTAACAACTACCTGCGCTCTCTGTCAACGGCACTGGCGGCTAAGATTTTCACCGTGAAATCATTTTTCGCTTAATTTCCAGTAAGCAGACGAATCCGAGTTGACTATTATAAAAGACCATCCTTTTTCAGGATGGTCTTTTATCGTTCCAGGGTTCTACCCTGGAACGATAAAGGGAGGGTCTCCCTCCCTTCCCTAGTGGGTTATAGTAGGGTTAATTCATGAATTAACCCTACCTTTGATAAGGGTGGTAATAGCTTCAATTTCCTCGCGACTTTTCTGGGGGAAATCGCTTTAAGAGTTCCTGCTTAGAACAATGGAGAAGTAAAGGAGTAAATTCTTCTGGGGACAATTGTAAAATCCGGCTGATAATAGCTTGCAGTGGTGGGTCTAACTCCCCGAAACGGACTCGGAGCAGGTTTTCCACCACCAGACGTTCCCCTTCTTGCAGACCCCGTTCTAGACCCCGTTCTAGACCCCGTTCTAGACCCCGTTCTAGACCCCGTTCTAGACCCCGTTCTAGACCTTGTTCTAGACCCCGTTCTAGACCCCGTTCTTCTCCTTCGGCCAGTGCCTCTTGATAGACTCTCGTTTGTTTTAAATCACTTAGTCCAAACATAGCTTCAATTTCCTCGCGACTTTTCTGGGGTAATTTGTAAATGATGATACTTTCGATTAGGTCAATTAACTGCCGTTGACTGGACTGGTCGGTGATTTCTTCTCTGGTCCGCTCGATTAGGGTTTGAGCAGTCCTCACCGCTGCCGTTTC
>SFCA01000200.1:0-2865 GCA_007095475.1 Microcystis aeruginosa Ma_QC_C_20070703_M131
ACCTGTAAGGTTATAAAGTTATCAAGGTACTACATTTACCAAGCGGCTAATCCTCTAAACGTCTTACTGTCTAGTTTCTAGCCAACGAATCGCACCACACCCCACACCCTACACCCCACCTCCCCACTTTCCCACTACCCCACTTCCCACACCCCAAATAAATTACTTAATTTGTGCTATGATAATAGTTTTGGGATAAATTTAAATAGGAGCAGACTGTCTGTATGTCTCGTTATAGAGGACCGCGCTTGCGCGTTGTGCGTCGTTTAGGGGAATTACCAGGGTTAACCCGTAAAAATGCCCGTCGTGCCTATGCACCGGGGCAACATGGCCAGGCCCGCAAAAAACGTTCAGAATATGCCATTCGTCTAGAAGAAAAACAAAAACTGCGTTTTAACTACGGTGTCAGCGAAAAACAATTAGTTCGCTATGTCCGCAAAGCTCGCCGGGCTACTGGTTCCACTGGTCAGGTACTGCTGCAACTCCTAGAAATGCGTCTGGATAATACCGTTTTCCGCCTCGGTATGGCTGGGACAATTCCGGGGGCGCGACAATTAGTCAATCACGGTCACGTCACCGTTAACGGTAGAGTTGTGGATATTGCCAGTTATCAGTGCCGTCCGGGTGATGTGATTGGAGTTAGAAATCAAGAGCGTTCCCAGGATCTCGTCAAAAGAAATATGGAATACCCCGGTTTAGCCAACCTGCCGAGTCATTTGGAATTTGACAAAAATACCCTTGTGGGCAAAGTGAATGGCGTTGTGGAAAGAGAATGGATTGCCCTCTCGATTAATGAACTGTTAGTAGTGGAATACTACTCTCGGAAAGTCTAGGAAAAAAGCCTTTTCCAGATACCTTGAGGACGCAATTGGCAGCGTCCTTATTTTATTGGTTAAATTTAGTGTTTTTGAATGTATATAGGGTTGGCTGAATGTTACTGGAAGCTTTGCTAGAAAACGGTTTTGGGACTTTTTTGGCTAAAAAAGTCCCAGAAACAAACGTTGAGAAATCGCTCCGAGGGACTCATCCTAAATCCTGTTTAGAAGGGATAGGGGAGCAGGGAGCGGGGAGAAGGGAGAAACAATCCATAGCTTGGGAGTTAATCGTACTCTTAAAAACTGATTTAGTATCAAAATTCTTGCACTTTCCGGAGGCGAACGCAAAGGGTTCCGCTTTGTCTATCACAAGTTATCGTTCCGCCAATAATAATCAACATTTGGAGATATAGTTATTTCAACTAAGAATGAGACAAGAATCACCTATCTCACTATTATTGTCAGTAAGCAAGATTATCACACTAAGCTGTTACACATTTAAACTGGGTATTAGGATGTTAGCTCCCGTAGGGGCGAAGCATTCGGGCAATAACCTATCGCTGAAACCGTAGATTTCTTATCCGAATGCTTCGCCCCTACAACCTCAAATACCAATTTAAATGATGAAAAGCTTATGTCTCAAACTTATTTGAAATGACTATAATAGGTTTTTAAGAACCAATAAATCTCACTTTTTCTACTCCTTCAATCATCTCTAAAGCCAATTGTGCAGAGGTAAATGAGCTACTATTTTTAATAGCTATAGCTAGGTTGTTAATATTGATGACCTTTTTATTTTTATCCCTCCAAGGAAAAACATCAGAATCAATGTTTTTACCACTTCTCAATTTTTTGTAAAACGTTTTATTCTTATCACCCGAGTCTAGTCCAAAATGTAAGGTTTCTGGTTTTTGGTGAATATCTACCGTTTTGATCTCCCCCTTAAATAAACAAATTAAAACATTAGCAGAAAGACGTTCCATCCGTAGTAATTCAATCTTCTTGTCTTCATCAACAGGTTGATCATTATTAACAACTTCATTATAACCATCAACCAGTAAACCCGGCCAACCTGATACTACATCTGAACGTAGTAAAAAACCAGTTACTATGGGGTAATTGTTAACAGCAAGATTTGTTTTATTTTCTTGATCATGTTTATGATCTGATGTAGTTACTCGACCAATACTAAATGCCCCATCTAATAAGCATTCTATCCAAAGGGAATCAAGATAGAAGAAACGAATTGATTCTACAGGTAACATAAGTTCATCGGGAACGAGATAATTAAAGGGTACACCTTTAAGAAGACTTAAATCTTCAAACCAATTATAAATACTCTCAGGAAGTTCTGTATTAGGTTGATTATAAACAGGTAAATGAGTTTCGGTATTTTGTAAGCTTTGTCTATGAGTGCGTTTCCAATTATAGAGACTGACGGATAAATTTTTACTCTGTAAAGTGAGTAATCTTCCTAATTCCCAAGCAGCAGAGTATGAAAGATCAAATATACCATTATCAGGATTATAGATGATTAATTTATCTGCTGTACGAATGGGTAAAGTGATGTTATTGTTAGGGTTGTTTCCTGTGATCAAAGGACTATGATACCAAGAGAAGGTTTTACCTCCTTGTCGTAAAAAATGGGGTAGGGGAACATAACCCATAGATAGATATTTTTCGGCTTCAGTATTATTAACTTGGGGCAATCTTAGGGTACTAGGTTCTCGGTTAAGATGGGTCAAAAGTCCTTGAAAATTTTGCTTTTCATCAACACAAGAAAAACTCCAACTTTTTAGGCTAACTAAACGAATATTATCATTATTTACTGCTCCCTGAAAATCAAAACCGTTATTATTATAACGTCCTTCTAAAGAAACCAGATGGACGATACTTCTGCCGTTTTTTTTGGGGAGTCTATTACAAATAATAACGGGAGCATCTCACTTGTGCAATGAGTATTAATGCTTATAGCAGTCAAAAACGAGAAAATCTTGAACCTGATCACAAAGAGAAATGAGATTATAATAGTTATAACTTACGATTCAGA
>SFCA01000201.1:0-7189 GCA_007095475.1 Microcystis aeruginosa Ma_QC_C_20070703_M131
TTTTTTCTTCATCAACAATCTGTAAAACACTGCTGTATAAAGGTGCAGCCACCCAAAATCCTGCTTGATTGATCAAAGCGTCTAGCAAGGGTTTCACCTCAGAGATTAACCGTCGATTCTTCGCCTCAACTAAAATGCCCAGAATTCCTGTGTATCGAAGATTAAGTCTAGCCGCAATTCTACGACCACGACGCTCATCAATCAAAACTTGATCTGCTCCCAACTCAAGTGCTAAAGCAATAGCCTCAGCTTCTCCCTTATCTAGTTCACGACTCAAGAGCTTCAATCACTGTGCGGTTAGTTACCGTTCGAGTTTGCATCCAATCTAAGGTTTGTACCTCTATTGAACCTGCTACCGGAAAATCAGGCTCAGTTAATTCTCGATAAACTGCTTCAGGAATAAAAACTATTTCGTCAAGTTGTTGTAGCAGATGAAGTTGATTAATGGCGGCAAGATTGTTGATAGGTGACGACTTGCAAGTAGGTGTTGAAAAGCAATACGATTCATTCCTGGGCGTTGCTGAATCAAGGTATGAATGACAACCCTGCACCCATCCAAAAGTTAGTTTGGGTCTAGGTTTTAAAAATCCCACAAAAGAAAATTCATATCTCAAATCAGCAACGCCCATTTTTGAATTGGCGAACAAACACTGAATCATGGATGGAAATCAGGAATAAATTAGGTCTTTTTCCAGCAACCCTAGCAGTTTTTGCATTTTAATCCAAGCCCTTCTCATTTGCCAGAATTTACTTTTTTCCATGGCGGCTATTTGACTTTCAGCTTTTTGCAATTCCTCGTCTCTTTCTCGATAATCAAATTGGTTTTTTTGCAATTCTTGTTGCAATTCTTGTTCATGAATTTCTAATTGTTTAATTCGTTCTCTAGCCTGTTCCAACTGAGCGAATATATCGACTTTTAAGGTGACTAAAGCAGCAAAAATGGCTTGGATATTTTGGGAGTAAAGTTGGGGATGATTATAAAAAAGTTGGGTGTAGGAATAAATATAGTGTTCTGCGGTCATTGAGCGACTCATAGAATCAGCTTTTTGTCGATAGAAAAATAACACTTCTGGGATACGATAGACTTCTCGACCTAATTCGATCAGAGATAACCAAAAATCGTGATCTTCCCAACCATAAATTAAATTGCTATTATAGCCCCCCACAGTTTCCCAATCGGATTTCCGAAACAAACCGGAGCAAAATATCATATTATCTACTAATATATCGGGAAATTTATACTCAGGCAGCGACCAAGTTCCTTGTCTATCCCCAAAATACTCCGCTTCGCAATAAACTATACCCAATTGCTCATTACCTTCTAGCAAAGTAACCGCTTTTTCTAGATAGGAATCGGCAATTTTATCATCGGCATCAAGAGGAAGAATATAGGTTCCTTGCGCTTGGGCAATTCCTAGATTTCTGGCCGTGGCAACCCCTTGATTTTCTGTGCGGATGATCCGGGTTTTTGGCTGTTGATAATTTTGTAAAATCTCGATGGTTTCTGGTTCTGTGGATCCATCATCAATGACAAGGATTTCAAAGCTTTGGTATATTTGTACCAAAACGGATGCGATCGCATCATCAAGATAGCGACCTTGATTATAGCAAGGAATAATCACGGAAACTTGAGGAACATGACTCATTGAGGGCAATTCTCTCCTACTTGAGCAAAAACTAGGCTATCAATAGCTTATCCCAAAAGTTCCCCTTTCTCGTTTTTCTAAGTCAAGGAAGTGTTGATATCCCCACTAGCAATTTCCGGATAGTAGGACATATTCTGGATAAATTCTTCAATTATTGCGATTGGTGGACAAAATCACCCAATTGGGTGATCCCCGTGAGGGAAGCATCTCCTTTTAATAGAGGATAAGTTATTCAATAATCCGATTATCATTACCAATGATCCTTACATCATGGAAGCTCATCAACAAAAACAACTCCGCCTTTTCCTCCTGGAGAAATTAGCAATTTCCCCCCGTTCCCTCGATATGGCTGTCCGTCTCTGTGAAGCATCGGTGGGTTCTTTGCCTATGGTTTTATGGCAGTACGGTTTAATCGATTTGTCGCAATTGAATCAAGTTTTTGACTGGATGGAAACTGTATAATTAATAGTTATTTTCCAAGCCTAGGCTAATTAATTATCATTTTTATTAAGAGAATTGACCAAGCTCCAGAGCATCAAGTTACTGTAATTTATGTAAATTTATACCCCTTGCTTGCCTTTTTGCTTGTCATGACAGTAAGGTGGAAACAAACTTAATATGGCATAGGTTCTTAAGTTAGGCATCGACTATATGGAACTCTTTGAGGGCAGGATAAAAGTTGAGATTTTCGTGACTGGGACGACTGAGTTTAATCAGGGCAAACCGTTGGGATGGCTCCAGTTTTTGCCATTGTTCTAAACTAATTTCAATCTGGAATTCTTTGGCTTTTTCTAGGATTGTATCGGGAATCTGGCTATCATCTAGCCAAGCGGGATGGGAATCTATTGCTAGTTCTTCCGGGAAATTACCAGTTTTTTCGGCGATTAATTTTTGCAGAAAATCTCGATAAATTTTGGCTTCTGCTGCCGTCGTACAAGCCATATTAACTAATACCATTCTTTCGGGTTGACTCAACTGCATCCAATGGGATAATTTTAATTTAACTCCACAGGTATCTAGTTTCATTCTCACGGTCATCGGTATGCAACGTAAGGAGTCAACAAATTCGGCTTCAAAGTCGAAAAAGGTGGTCATATTATTTCATCGGTTTACTGAGGATAAATCTATGATACAGTGCCGTGGGATAATTGCTGGGCAAAATGTTATTTTTATTGAATAAAATTGGCTCGATATTGATGACTCGATAGGAGAATTTCCTCTAGTTCCTGCCATTTTTCTCCTGCAATATAGTCAATAATTTGATCAAGATTTTGCCGATAATTTGTCAAGGATATCAATAAAGCTTGACGATTGTATCTAGCCATCATTAAACCTAATTCGGGATTACCGCCACCGACGCGACTGGTATCGCGAAAACCAGAACTAGCTAAATTTTCCGCTAATTTGCGAATATTCAGGTCTTGTTCTTTCCCACAAGCTTGGATTAAACTGGTACTAATCATTACTGGCAGATGGGAAATCCATGCCACGGCTCGATCGTGTTCTTCGGGGGAGGAATAATAAATTTTACAGCCTAATTTTTGTACTATTTCAGTTAAGATTTCCACGGCAAAGTTAGGAGTAGATTCAAGGGGAGTAATCAGATAAGGGGTATTGACAAATAAACCCAATTGTGCCGCATTAATTCCCTGTTCGGTTTTCCCAGCCATAGGATGACTACCGACAAAATTTGGCCATAATTGACTACAATTGGCTACAATTGCCTCTTTAACCGATCCCACATCGGTGACAATTGCCTGTTTTTTTAAATAGGGAGTTAATTTTTCCAAAGTTGGTACAATTAAATGTATGGGAGTACAAGTAAAGATTAAATCGGCAGTGGCTAATAATTCTAAATTGGTACTAGATTCATCTACCACCCTTTTTTGTACAGCGATATCACAGGTGGATTGTTGACGGGAAACTCCCAAAACATTATAACCTTGTGAGCGGAAATCTAACCCCAAGGAACCACCGATTAAACCCAGTCCAATAATGCCAATATTCATTAGTTTTACTCAAAGATAATTTCGTCTTCCAGTCGCCAAGCAGGATCGACAATGCACAAGAAAACTAAGGGTTCCTCTCCACAATTATGAATATATTGTTTAGCTAGAGGAGGTATATAAATGGCAGCACCGACAGTCACTAATTGCACTTCCTCATCGATGTGCATTTCCCCTTGTCCTTGCAGAATATAATAAACTTCCGCAGTTTTTAAAGCGTGAGGAGTAGAAGTTTCCCCCACATCTACCTGGGCGTGGGCTAAACTATAACGTAGATTTAACAGCTGTTTATCGGGATGCAATAACTCACGCAATCGGGTATGATCACCGGCGATGAATTCCTCACATTCGAGCAGTTTTCTGATTAACATAGTACAATTAAACCTCGAAGATTGTTTTTATTTTATCATTGAGTGAAAAGCTGAAGACTAATAGCCGTTATCATAGAAATATTCAGCATCGCCAGAATTAACGAATGACTTGGTTAGAACATAGTGTACAGGTAGAAGTGGACGCGCCGATCGATTTGGTTTGGGAGCTCTGGTCAGATTTAGAACAAATGCCCCACTGGATGAAATGGATCGAATCGGTGAAAATTATCGAGGAGGAGCCAGAGCTTTCCCGTTGGAAGTTAGCCAGTGGTGGTCTAGAATTTACTTGGTTGTCACGGATACTGAAAATTGTCCCCCACCAGATGATTCAATGGGAATCCGTGGACGGGTTGCCTAACCGCGGGGCGATTCGTTTTTATGACCGTCATGGTAGGAGTATTGTGCGACTGACAGCAGCCTATGCTATACCCGGTTGGTTAGGAAAATTGATGGATAATCTTTTCCTCGGTCGAGTGGTGGAATCAACCCTGCAAGCTGATCTAGAGCGTTTTCGCCTTTATGCGCTCAATATTGTCAATAATACGCCGCCAAGGTGAGGTAATCATCGGCAGTTAGGGAATTTATTTTTTGTCCGATGGCTCTAGTCAGTCACCGACTAGGTACAAGAACTTTAGTCCATTTTAATCGGCTGCACCTCATATTTGTGCCTCTCTCGTACTTGTAGTGATCAGCAGCAGTTATTAAAAGAGGGCGAATGCAATGCGCCCCTACCATAATATTATGGTAGGGGCGCATCGTGGTCAGTGAGTTTATTGAGATGCACCCTTTTTAATGGACTTTTTGTCTTAGCTATGAAATTGCTGACTACCGACGATCGACTCCCAAAAACGAAAACTTCCTAAGAATATCCCGATCCAATTCCGCTATCATGGTTGAGGTATTTCTACTCGATTTTATAGAGATAGGCTTCCGGGGTTTCCAGAAGGGAAGTCATCGGGCGATCGAGAGGGGGGGTTTTGACGAGGGTAAAAATTGGAAATAAATCGTTCATTTGCATAGCCATTTTGAATTTCGGCTGTATATAATAACTACCCGATGGGCAGGCATTGGTGATTGTTAGCTCTCTTTTGGTCATAAAGGTATCGATATAATCATACTGACCATGCTCTTTTCTTTTGCCTTTCTTAGCTGGATCGCAAAGGGTTGAACCAGCCGGAATCTGATTGATAATTTCCACTGTATCGGCCACGGATAGGAGTCTTTCGGAACCGTATTTACTAGCAAGATAACGTTGATTGAAATAGAGATTAGTTGCGATAGAATAGCCGATGATAATTGCTAGAACTAGGGCGAGTATCCTGTGGAAAGTCTTAGTCAAGTTTAGATAGGCAAGACTAGCGATACCCAAAAAAATAGGAGCAAACCAGAGTAAGATTTTACGATGGGAATAAAAATGCTCATCAGGATAATTAGAGGAAGCGTAGAGAAAAATTATCCAAGTGATCGCAAAAAAGCCGATCAATGTTTTATTGCCTCGATATTTTTTGATGACTATATATAGAGAAATCCCGAAAAAAATAGCCGAAACTACGACATTAAAAATCGATATATTGTCATTCAAAAAAAATACTTGATTGCCCAGATAAACCGTTTCCCAAATTGCTTTAAATAGACGAGTGAACAGATTGCTCGATGGTTCAGCGCTCGCCCCCTTCTCCGTGAGCGCTCTCACGATTCCCCTCGTATTGGCAAATCTCCCAACTATCTCACTGTGCCAATACATAATTAAGGCGAGATTCGCCGAGAGAATCGATAGAAAAGGCAAAAGACATTTAATAGTATTCTTGCGATTTCGATAAACAAACCATAGAGAGGCGATAACAGAAGTCCCTGGGATAATTAACATCGTGGTGCTGTGTAAACTCACCAATATAGCGACGGTAATCCCGAAGAATATCCAAGCTATAGCCTGATAGAGCAGCGGCTTACTCGTTTCCATCTGGAAACGATAGAGTAAAGCAAAAACGAGCAGGAAAAAGGGTATTGGGCTAGGACACCAGGAAAAATTATTAATGAAATAGTCCGCATAAATCGTGCTATACCAAAATCCTGCCAAACTGGACAGGAGAAGACGTTTATCTTGTTCTACATTTTCTAAAAGTTGATAAACAAAGTAGATTAAGAGGGGAATCGATAGAAAAGAAAATAGTCCATTGGTAAGGACTTGAAATTCGGGAGCGGTACCGAAAATTGTCAGGGGAAACCCTAAATAAATATAGAGGGGGGGAATTGCGAATCCATATTTTCCACCCCCACCCGCAAGTCCCAATTGAGGAAAGTTTCCCTTCCACATATCCATCCAAATATAACCAATGGTAATCTGATCGGGATCGGGTCCGATATCGAAGGTAACGTATTCAAAGATACTGACAATCCTAGTGAAAAAGGCAAAGGCGATCGCTAGAATCCCTAAAATCAGTGCCGTTCCTCGGACTTTGTTGATTGATTTCCCCATAATTGTCGGTATTTTTATCCTAAAATTGTCTGGTAGCTTCGTGACCGTATCCCCGAATATTTATCTTCGCATGGTAGTGCGAATTTCTAGTCCTAGTTGCTGATAAAGATGAAGTATAACCTGATTTGGCATCGCCGGCCGACGACCGACTCCCCAAAAGGAAAACCTCGTACCTCACCATGAAGATAACTGCTAGAAGATTTAAGAGCCTGTTTAGCAATAAACTAGACACACCCGCTCAACAAAAATTTTTTTAAACAGATACCCCAAAGAAAAAATCGATCGCTATCGGAGCGATCGATTTTTCCAACTGACAACGACCCTAATAGTTCCATCATGCACCTTTGGCGAACACCAACGGCGCAATTAACGGCAGGCGCACGAGACCACCGGTCAAACTCGTCAATCATCCTTAGAAGAAGATGACCACTCAGCTAACCCCGCTCCGACTACAGCAGTCGGACCAGTAAGGGTGATCGTTAATTTTTCCGGGGGGAGATGATAACTTAAAATAATCACGGTTAATAATCCCGCACCGACAAGAACCAACGCAATTTTATTTTTCTTTGACATTAGAACTCTTGCAAATTAATTATATGTTATAATGATGGGTTAACTAATTTTCCCCAAAAAATTAGTTAACCAGTACATTTGTCCTGAATGAAAACTTGAAGTTTAACTTTTAACTCA
>SFCA01000202.1:0-5391 GCA_007095475.1 Microcystis aeruginosa Ma_QC_C_20070703_M131
CAGCGAGGACAAGGAGAGCTAAAGTGAGGAGGGGGACAATATTGGTCTTTCAATTGCTGTTCTACCATCAATTGAGTTAAGTAGAAAAAAAGGACGGCAAAGAGTGGAGTCAGAAAAAACCCGAATTAAAAAGGGGAATTTGGCATGATTTTCAGATTAATTAATATTCTACCTTATCCTTGCTACATAAGCATAAGCTCCTCAGACTACCACTACTATCGAATCACTACCGCCTTTGTCAAGAGAAATTTTTTCTGACCAGGAAGAAATTCAACCTAGATAAAAACTGAGGATCAGAGCCACTAAAAAAGTCATTAACAGGCAGAAAGATCGATCGATTCATCTTTGATATATTTACGCAGCACTTCTAGGTTATCACCGTAGTAAGCTGTTCGTAATTTAAATTGCTTGTCGAGACGAGGCAAGAGGCACTCATGCAAAAGGCAACAGTAAGAGGTAAATTCAATTTTTTTAAGTCTATCTTGCCTGAAAATGAGGGGGTCGCAGGCAGGCACAGATTCCCGTTCTATAAATAAGCATATGTCAATTGGTGGGATTTTGTCAAGAGGAATTATCGAAAATTTGGGTTGAAAACCCCGTCCTAAAAGGACGGCTTTAAGCTACAATGGAAAAAGCGATAACCAAGCTAAAAACTGAACCTTGACAACAGATAGTAGGGGGTTTCGTTCAGAAAAGAATTCAAATTCGGCCTTGAACGAGTAAAACTTTCTAGGAAATAAGGTTGAACATGAGATTTTTTCGACTTGTTCAAAGTGGCCGTCGGGCGTTCGGACACTCAAAACGGACGGGTCGAAAGTGTCAGACTTAAGCAATTAAGCGTTTTTCGCCATCTGCGTCAACCCTGTTGACGCGACCACCCTAAAAAAGTGGCGTGGTGAGGAATCGCCGTCCGTTTTACGGCGGCGAGGATGTCAATGTGGCAATGGGCGATCGAATCTGAGCAAGTAACCACAACTTACTGCTACTTGGGGGGAAATCCCCCTAAATTCCCCTTCAAATTCGATGTGTAGCAGAAAGGGTGGGTGGTTAGCTTTTGTCCCTTGCTTGCCCCACCTCCCACCTCCTCCGTACCTGCACGGGCGGGAAAAAAGTTTTTTTGGGTACAGGAGTATGTAAAATGGAATGTTGATCTTTCTAGGCCTAAACAGCATTTCATGATTTCGAGTAACGACTTTCGGAGCGGCACAACCATCGAGATAGATGGCTCTGTCTGGCGGGTGGTGGAATTCCTGCACGTCAAACCGGGTAAGGGATCGGCCTTCGTGCGAACCAAGTTAAAAAATGTCCAGACCGGCAACGTGGTAGAACGGACGTTCCGGGCGGGGGAAACCTTGCCCTCAGCCACGATCGAAAAGCGCACCATGCAGCACACCTACAAAGAAGGCGATCAGTTTGTCTTCATGGACATGGAGACTTTTGAGGAAGCAACTCTCACCCCGGCACAAATGGGCGATCGAGCCAAGTATCTGAAGGAAGGAATGGAAGTCAATATTCTCTTTTGGAATGAGCAAGTGTTAGAGGTGGAATTGCCCACCTCGGTAATCTTGGAAATCACCGATACGGATCCAGGAGTCAAGGGAGATACAGCCACCGGTGGCACGAAACCGGCGATCGTAGAAACGGGAGCGCAGGTGATGGTTCCCTTGTTTATTTCCATCGGTGAAAGGATTAAAGTGGATACCCGGGATGGTTCCTATCTGGGACGGGAATAATTGTGATCAGAAGCCCGGAAATGAGGCTTTAGGGACGGGTTTAGGGCTAAACCCCGTTTTCTGAGCCTGTTTACCAAAACTTAGCCGCTAGATGCCAAAAATCGACGGTTTAGTGGGTGCGAATTTGGATTTGTTGCTTTTTATTTGCGGGGGGATTTCAGAGCGGTGACTATTGATTACAACGAAATTCGAGAACTGATCAAAACATTGGCAGCAACGGATATTAGTGAATTTAGCCTGAAAAGTGCAGATTTGGAGCTAAATATCCGCAAAGGAACCGTTAATACTGCTCTTGGGCCTCTCGCCGCTCCCTTGCCGGTGGTGACGGCCCCGGTCGCCGCTCCAGTGCTGCCCGCCGGTCCCACCCCGGCCCCAGAAACCCCCAGTCCTGAACCTGCGGCCGCCGCTGTTGATAAAAAATGGCTGGCGATTACCTCTCCCATGGTCGGCACTTTTTATCGCACTCCCGCTCCCGATGAACCGCCTTTCGTGGAAAAAAACGATCGAGTCCGGGTCGGACAAACGGTTTGTATCATCGAAGCGATGAAGTTGATGAACGAAATCGAAGCGGAAGTGGCCGGGCAAATCGTCGAAATCGCCGTCGCTAACGGTGAACCGGTAGAATTTGGCCAGACGTTAATGTGGGTTAATCCCGAATAGATAGAATGAAAGCTATCCTCATGACCGCCGTGGATGTCCTGCAGCTTCAGCAAGTCCCCACCCTGAAAATTAGTCAACCGCATCAGGTTTTAGTAGCATTAAAAGCGGCTGGTGTCAACCCTATTGATACAAAAATTCGTAAACGCGGCACTTTTTACCCCGAGCAAATGCCAGCCATTTTGGGCTGTGACGGGGCGGGAATTGTCGAGGCCGTTGGGGCGGCGGTGCAGGATTTTCGCCCCGGGGATGAAGTGTACTTTTGTAACGGCGGACTGGGCAAGGCCGGCACGGGAAATTATGCCGAATATGCCCTAATCGAGGCGGATTATCTGGCCCACAAGCCGAAATCTCTTTCTTTTGCCGAGGCGGCCGCTGTACCTTTGGTTTTAATCACCGCTTGGGAAGCACTCTATGATCGCGCTCGTCTTCAGTCGGGACAAAGCGTCCTTATCCATGGCGGGGCCGGGGGTGTTGGTCATGTCGCGATTCAATTGGCGAAACTGAAGGGGGCTAAAGTTTATACAACGGTGGGAAATAGCGATAAAGAGCGTTTAGTGCGGCAATTAGGGGCAGATTACCCGATTTTATACAAACAAACCGATTTTGTCGCGGCGATACTTCAAGAAACCGCAGGGAAAGGAGTAGATATCGCTTTTGATCCGGTGGGAGGGGAAACTTTTAGGCAAACTTGCCGAGCGGTGCGAGTGTACGGCGATATGGTGACGATTTTGGAACCTACGGGCAGCTGGAAGGAAGCACGCGATCGCAATTTGCGGATTAGTTTAGAATTAATGTTAACCCCGGCTTTGATGGGACTGCCAGAAGCGCAAAAATATCAAACAGAAATTCTCAGGCAAGGGGCGCGTTTAATTGATGAGAAAAAGTTAACTATTCATCTCTCCCAAACCTTCCCTTTAGCGGCAGCCATCAGCGCCCATCAATTGCTAGAAACTGGTGCGGTGACGGGGAAAATAGCCCTAATTATCGACTAGAAATCTGCTGGTCACTACTGGTGAGCAGCCGAAGTTATTAAAAGAGGGCAAAGGCAATTCACCGCTAGAGTTTTGAAAATCGGTCAACCTGATTACGTTAAAATCAAAAGCAGGATACTGTGTATGACGGAAAAACTCGATGAACTCAGTGATTAAAGCGGTACAAACTGCCTATTATGGGGATGCAGCCTATCGGACACCACCACCGGACTTGGAATCTCTCCTGCTCAAAGAGAGAATTGTCTATCTGGGGTTGCCCTTATTTTCCTCCGATGATGTCAAGCGCAATGTCGGGGTGGACGTGACGGAATTAATTATCGCGCAACTGCTTTACCTGCAATTTGACGATCCCGAAAAACCGATTTTCTTCTATATCAACTCTACCGGCACATCCTGGTACACGGGGGACGCGATCGGCTACGAAACCGAAGCTTTCGCCATCTGTGACACCCTCAACTACATTAAACCTCCCGTTCATACTATCTGTATCGGACAGGCCATGGGAACTGCAGCGATGATTCTTTCTGCGGGAAGCAAGGGTTTTCGCGCCTCCTTACCCCACGCTACCATTGTTCTCAACCAAAATCGCACCGGGGCCCAAGGACAAGCCACCGATATCCAGATTCGCGCCAAGGAGGTAATCGCCAACAAACAGACGATGTTAGAGATTTTCTCGAAAAATACGGGGCAAACCACCGAAAAACTGGCGAAAGATATGGATCGCACCTTCTATCTCACCCCACAACAGGCGAAAGATTACGGATTAATCGATCGCGTTCTCGAAAGTCGCAAGGAACTACCGAAACCCCTCGCCCAGGTTAGTTAAGATTTATTACAAATTAGCAGGAGTTGTTACCAATTATGCCTATCGGTGTGCCAAAAGTTCCCTACCGTCTGCCGGGTAGCCAATACGAACAGTGGATTAGCATTTACAGCCGTCTTTCGGTGGAACGCATTCTTTTTTTGGGGCAGGAAGTCACCGACGGGTTAGCCAATGCCCTTGTGGCCCAAATGCTTTATCTCGACTCGGAAGACCCCACTAAACCCATCTATCTCTATATCAACTCGCCGGGGGGTTCCGTTACCGCCGGTATGGCCATCTACGACACCATGCAGTACATCAAAGCGGAGGTGGTGACTATCTGTGTGGGATTAGCGGCCTCCATGGGGGCATTTTTACTGGCTTCTGGTAGTCCGGGTAAGCGTCTCGCTCTTCCCCATGCGCGGATTATGATTCACCAACCCATGGGCGGAACCGGGCGCCGGCAAGCGACGGATATCGACATTGAAGCTAAGGAAATCCTGCGTATTCGCCAGCAATTAAACGAAATTATGGCTAATCGCACTGGACAAACCATCGAACGCATCGAAAAAGATACCGACCGCGATTATTTCCTCTCCGCCGAGGAAGCCGTCGCCTACGGTTTAATTGATAAAGTGGTCGAGGGAAGACCAGCTTAAGTCAGCCATAGGTTAGAACAGGCGAGAAACCTGTTCTAACTGCCAAATGAAGGGAGTACGCTATAGGCCCCCTACCAATCACAGCAGCTGCAATGTAGGGACGCAACGTGGTCAGCGATTTTATCGAACTGCTTGCGCCCATAATGCGACATTATGAACATTTTTCAGCCAAGAGCCAGGAGAGGCTCTTTTTTTTTCTGATATTGAGGGAATAAACCTGACTCTGTCACCATAAAAACGCTAAAAAATCCCTATTAAAAGTAGCAGAAATTGGCAAAAAAAATAAGATACGCAAAGATGTTTTACATCTATTTAGAGATTGCTGAATATCGGTATAAGCTTTGCTAGAAAAGGGTTTCGCGCTTTTTTTAGCCAAAAAAGTGCCAGAAACAAACGTTGAGAAATCGAATTTGGTGCGTTACGCTGTGGAAGGGCGCACCCTACTACATTCGTAATTGATAATTTCTCATAGCTGTTATAATTAGATAAATGTCCCAGCAAGGGGAAAAACTATGACAACTCTCGACATTTTACCAGAAGTTACC
>SFCA01000203.1:0-25011 GCA_007095475.1 Microcystis aeruginosa Ma_QC_C_20070703_M131
TTAAAAGTTAAACTTCAAGTTTTCATTCAGGACGAATGTACTGATTAACTAATTTTTTGGGGAAAATTAGTTAACCCATCATTATAACATATAATTAATTTGCAAGAGTTCTAATCAGTAATCAGTGATTCAGTAAACCGTAAACAGGGATAAAGATGAAGATAAATAACTAACTAACTTAAAACTTACATCCGATCAGGGATCACTGATAACTGATCCCTGATTTAGACAAAAGGATTGATTTCAGGGATATGATCGATCGAGGGTAACTCTATTTGTCCCGATCGCTCTTGTCTAAGATAATAGGGACAATGAAGCTGACAATCGGGACGATGGGGAAAATTAACTAAATCATTTTGGTATGCGGATAGATAGCGATCGAGATCATTCAATAAACGCCGTAAATCTCGTCCCGTTTGTTCGTGGAATTTCTGATTATAGTTAAAAGTAATTTGTTCGGGGCTGCGGGGTAACTGCACAAACCAATAGGTCATCGATAAACTATCAAGAGGATAAGTAGAAGTTTCTGCCAACACATACAGGTAAAGTCTCGTCTGCCAATTTTTGGCTAGTTTGTCGGCATCGATCGGTTTTAGGTAGGTTTTCCAGTCAAAAATTACCGCTCGATCGCTCTCTAGTAAAATTAAATCATAGATAACCGTTAATAAATAATTACCCACAGTTAAACTGCGACAATGTTCCGCTTCTCGATTCGCTTCTCCGGGATTTTTGGCAATTGCTGGGGCAGCCTTTAATAGAGCCGTTAAACAATGTTCTAACTGTTCATTTTCCCGCAATAGGGACGCGATCGGCAGCCCTAATTCCCGCTGCTGTAATAATAGGTGAAACTGACTGCCCCATTCTTGCCGCTGCAATTGCTCGGGGTCAGCCGGTGTGTTAAGTTGCTCTAGATAGATTTTTTGAAATCTCGGTGGACAGGTTTCCAATAGGTTTAAATGGCCTTGGGCAAGACGATAGATCTCAGACATGATAGGTTATCGTTAATAAAACAGGAGTTAGCCTAGGGTTTTGGGCTGACAGATGGTAAGAAGCTTTTGACTATCTAAATTCAGTTTAAGAGCAAGGCTTTCGTTGTGTCGAAATTCATTCTTCATATTCTGATCTGACAAGGACGATGATTAGCGGCTATGACTAACCAAATGGCATCGTGCAATATATGCAGTTTATCGATATTTTTGCTCCTTAATCCTATCGTTTACCCATGATAAAATCTCCCCCTGACTGGAGAATCAAGGGGGGAAAAGAAATAGTTTTTTAACTGACTTTACACTCAACCCCAAAACCGACCAAGAGAACTTTTTCTAAGGGTTCCCCCTCCTGGGGACGTTGATAGTTAATAATTTTGCGAATTCGCAAGTCCGGATTGATTAAAGTAATTGAATCCACGGAAACACTGCGAGTATAATTGGTGGTCATTAATAACTCTCTGGTGGTGGAATCAAAGCGAAAAGCGGAGACAATTGGTCTCGCTTCTTCGTAGGCGCGATCACGAAGATAATCCCCTTCTAAATAACCGTTATTTTCTGCTTTAACCACAAATAAAAGATTAAGGTTTTGTCGCACTTCTTCCCCTTTTTCCGAGATGGTATAAAAACCTAAATTAAACCCAGGAATAATTTCTAAATCCGCAATATCGGGATAGTTATTATCTGTGAGAACTTTCTGTTTAATTTCCCTAGTTAGGGGGTGAATGAGGAATTCAGTCCTGGAACGTTCCACTTCTTGAGCAGCTAAATAATGATAGGTTCTTTCGGTTTGCCAACTACCGACACAATAGGCAAAAAATTGCTGAAAAACTTCGGTATTCATAGATGTAATTCTCCTTTTGTCAGTATCTTAATTGTGAGTTATTTTATCAGCAACTTGTTCCCTATTTTCAAAACCATAACAATCTCGAACAAGATAAAGTGGTCTACCCTTGACTTCTTCATAAACCCTGCCAATATATTCGCCAATAATACCAAGAGTCAGTAATTGAATTCCTCCTAAAAATAAGACAGCAACCATCAGAGAAGCGTATCCAGGTACATCGATTCCTAAAATAATAGTCCTGAGCATTAAAAAACTAGCATAAACAAGACTAATCAATGCAATGATAAATCCTACATAAGTCCAGACTTTCAGAGGTAAAAAACTAAAAGAAGTAATACCATCGATGGCAAAATTCCATAATTTCCAGTAATTCCATTTAGTTTGTCCTTGATACCGGGGTTCTCGATCGAATAAAATTGATGTCTGTTTATATCCCACCCAAGCAAATATTCCTTTCATAAATCTTTGACGTTCGGGCATTTTTTTAATTGATTCTACCACTCGGCGATCAATCAAGCGAAAATCTCCCGTATTAGGGGGAATAGGAACCCGACTTAATTTATTAATGACTTGATAGAAACCTTCTGCTGTAAAACGTTTCAACCAACTTTCGCCAATTCTAACCCGACGGGACGCATAAACCACATCATAACCCTGCTGCCATTTTTCGATCATCTCGGCAATTAATTCGGGGGGATCTTGTAAATCAGCATCAATAGGAATGACTGCCATCCCTTGACTATAATCAATTCCTGCTGACATGGCGATATCTTTACCAAAATTACGGGATAAATTAACCACTTTAATTTGTGGGTAACGTTGATGATATTCCACGAGATTTTTGAGAGTATTGTCACGACTACCATCATTAACGCAAACAATCTCATAACTGGTATTTAGTGCCTCTAAAACCGCTAAAAGTCGCCCAAAGAGAGCATCGATATTTTCTTCTTCGTTATACAGAGGGACAACAACAGATATTTTCACTGGTATTTGATTTGATAGCATATTAATTGACAAAAAACTAGAGAAATTTCCTAACAAATATCAGCAGTTAAAACTTGTTCGTACTTACCTGCTGCTTGCTGCCAAGTATAGTGATCTTCGATTAACTTGCGAGCATTTCTAGATAATTTTTCTCGTAACTCCGCCGATTCAAAAAGACTACTAATCGCCGTACAATATTCCTCAATACTATTAGCTCTTAAGGCTGCTAGAGGAACATTATTTCCTGCCACTGTTAACCCTTCTAAACCTCGATCGCTGGCCACCACTGGCACTCCCGCCGCCATCGATTCTAGGGTTTTATTTTTAATCCCAAAACCCGAACGCATTGCCACAACACAAATAGTAGCATGATGAAGATACTCGGCCATAGATGGAACTCGACCTGTGACAGTGATTTTAGAATTTTTTGTTAATTCTATGACCGATGGAGCAGGATTGGAACCAACAAGTATCAGAGTAACCTCAGGATATTTTTGTTGTAAAATAGGGAAAACTTCTAAACTGAAAAAGCGTACTGCATCTATATTAGAACTGTAATCTAGGCCTCCCGTCATAATAATTTGATAACCACTGGGATCGGTTTCTCGATAGGGGAATAGTTCCAAGTCAACGCCGTTGGGAATTACAATAACAGGGCGATTAATGTTCAACTCTTTCATCTGCTCCTTGTCTTCGGAAGTGGTGACAACTATAGCGTTGAATTTCTGACAAAATCTCCGTTCGTAACGTTCGAGAAGTGGCAGATACAATGTATCTCGAATAGGATTAGGGCTGACTCCTATCTCTAATTGATTTTTGCAGGTTTTATAGGCTAAACTATGTATATTTATTATAGTTTTAAGCTTTTTTTGCCAATGGGGGCGGACAAAGATTTCATTGACGCTATGCTCACAAGTAATAACATCAAATTTTTGACTATCAATGGCACGATCAAGCCAAAATTGAATATCAGCACTATACACTTGTCGAACGTTGGGAGGAGTACCTTGCATTATAAAATCATAAAAACGATTTATTTTGCCTAAAATACTAGGGTTGGGAGCATTGGAATAGGGAAATATCTTTACCTCCTTAACCAACCTCTCCAAAGCTTCAATATCAGTCCTACTAACATCCGAATTTGGTCGAGTCATGATCGTGATTTCATGATTCTTACTCAGGTGTTTTAAAAGATTGAAGGTTCTAACTTGAGTTCCTCCTTTGCTGGGTGGATAGGGAAAGGTGGAACTAATCATTAAGATATTCATAGCTATTTTTCTAAACGATTTTCTACCATCATGCGGACAATATCGGTCATTTTGTATTGTGCTTGCCAACCTAATTTTTCCTTAGCTTTGCGGGGATTGCTGCGACTAATAGCTAAATCTGTTGGTCTTAATAAACTTCGATCTGAGATTACATGATCTTGCCAATTTAAGCCAACAGTAGCAAAAGCTGTGGCGACAAAATCCTCTAGTTTTGAACTTTCTCCCGTGGCAATGACGTAATCATCGGGTTGCTCCTGTTGCAGCATTAAATACATCGCTTCAACGTACTCTGGCGCCCAACCCCAATCCCTTTGAATATCCATATTTCCTAGGTGCAAAGTTTCAGGAATTCCCTGGGCAATTCTCGCCACGGCAGCAATAATTTTTTGGGTAACAAAGCGCTCGGGACGGAGGGGAGATTCATGATTGAAAAGTATGCCTGAACAGGCAAAAATTCCGTAGGCTTCTCGATAATTAGCCACTTCCCAAAAAGCCGCCGATTTGGCGACAGCGTAGGGACTGCGAGGACGAAAAGGGGTATTTTCATCGGCAGAATTATCGCCGATATCCCCGAAACATTCACTCGATCCCGCATTATATAATTTAATTTTTGCCCCAGTAAATCGAATCGCTTCTAAGAGATTTAAGGTTCCCGTGGCAATACTTTCTAAGGTTTCCACTGGCTGCTCGAAGGATAAACCCACAGAACTTTGTCCAGCCAAATTATAGACCTCATCGGGCTGAATTTTAATTAAGACCTGTAGGACACTGCGAAAGTCATTTAGTGCCATTGATTCTAGTTTTACCTGTTCCTTGATTCCCAAACGTTTCAGATTACTAAAAGAGGACATTTGGGCATCCCGGGAGGTGCCACAAACTGTATAGCCTGCTTTTAACAGTAATTCGGCTAGGTAGGCTCCATCCTGCCCCGATATACCACAAATTAACGCTTTTTTACCCATTTATTTACAATAATTTACTTTTGAGGAGTTAACATCACCTTGGCGGCTTCGCTTAAATAACCGATTTGTCCATAGGCATAGAGAAGATTATCAAAGCTTTTAGCAGGATCATTGATAAATTTGACAGATTTAACCAATCCTCTCACCAAACGCTCACCTCCTCGCCCAAATTGAGCCAATCCCGTCTTTCCTGCCACTTCTTCCCGGTAGTGTTCGCTGATGCCTTGCCACCAACTGCGACGCATAAACCATTGACGATCGATTCTTTCCGGGGCAACATTGTGTTCCACCAATGCTGCGGGAAAATAGCCCACCTGCCATCCCTGGGCGAGTGCCAGTTCTGTAGTGTATAATTCCTCATTAGAGAGAAGTTTTTTGCCAATTCTTCCCAAATTAGGATCAAAACCGCCAATCTTCTCCAAGAAATCTCGCCGAATTGAGTAATTAACCCCTCGCGGAGTTAAATCCGCTTGGCTGATATATACCACATTGTCGCCCAAATCGAAAGCCCCTAAACCCCCTGCTAACTCATCGGATAACCAATTGGGTTGACTGTAGCCTTGCGGCCAAATTAAGGTGACTTTTCCCCCAGCTACTGCCAGTTTTTGGTTATTTTCGTAGGCATTTAACAGAATTTGCAACCATTGAGGACTAGCGATCGCATCGTCATCCAAATAAGCTAAAATCGGCGCTCTAGTTTCCTTCGCCCCGCGATTTCTGGCGGTAGATAGCCCTAAAATAGGTTCGTAAACGTATTTTAGCCGCCCATCTCCCAGACGCGACTCGACCACCTGACGGGTTTTATCGGTGGATGCGTTATCAACCACTAAAATCTCACAATCTGGGCAAGTTTGCGCCAAAAGACTATCGATCGCTCCTTCTAGGTAGTGATCGCGGTTGTGGGTACAGATAATCCCTGCTATTTTAGGAGCCATGGCTATCAAGGTTACTCATTCAATACCCTAAAACTTAACATTCCTTTGGAAAAATGTAAAAATACTTGAGGAGACGGGAGACTCCGAGACTCCGAGACTCCGAGATTGCTTTTTACTTATAGCGTTTCTCGTAAAGATGAAGTATAACCTAATTTGGTATTGACGACAGACTCCCCAAAAGGAAAACTTCCTATCTCACCATGAAGATAACTGCTATAACACTCTCCACTGATAACTGATCACTGAAAATATTATGCCGAAAGTAACTGTTTGTATTCCCACCTATAACCGCGCCGATTATCTCACCTATTCGATTAATAGTGTCTTGCGGCAGACTTATGAAGATTTTGAGTTAATTGTCTGTGATGATGGTTCTTCTGATCGTACCCCAGAGGTGGTGGCAGCATTTCAGGATTCGAGAATAATTTATCTGCGTCATCCACAAAATCTTGGTAGAAGTTTAAATATGCGATCCGGTTTTACGGCTGCTCGGGGAGAATATTTTATTAAATTCGATGATGATGATGGACTAACTCCCGAATTTTTAGCGAAAACTGTCCCTATTTTAGATCAAGAAAAAAACGTTGATTTTGTCTGTACCGATCACTGGATTATTAATAAATTTGGACAAAAAGTTACAGATGCCACCCAAGAAAATTCAGCGAAATGGGGCAAGGACAGATTACAAAAAGGGATTATTCCCGATTTGGAAAGACAAACTTTTTCCTATCAAAGTTTACAGGTGGGTTCGACTCTTTTTCGTTATCAATCTTTAGCCGATGTGGATTATATGCGACCTCAAGCGGATGGTTGTGAAGATTTTGATTTATTAGTGCGTTTAGCTTTAGCGGGAAAACAAGCTTATTTTCTGCCAGAATTATTAATGGAGTATCGTTTCCATGGCGGTCAAACTAGCTTAAAACAAGCGGTTCACTTTTTGCAAGCAAAACTATTTTGTACGGAAAGTTATCACTTTAATGATGTAAAACTAGAGGAAGAAAGAATGAAAAAGGCGGCTTTTTTACAGGAATCTTTGGGAATAAAATTAATTGAAAAGGGAGAAACCGAAGCTGGGCGAGTTTTAATAGAAAAAGCCTCGAAATTGTCAGGAAAATCCCGACGGGCTAGACTGGGTTTACTGCTTTCCCATTTACCTCTAAACTTGAGAAAATTAGCTTTTCAAGGTTTCCGTCAACTACGCCCCAAAGATTACGCCGAACAGGTGAGAGCCGTATAAACTATAATTTATAGCAGTTATCTTATGTCGATACCAAATTGGGTTACACTTCATCTTTGTGGGAAAAGCCGCCAGTTTTTTAATTTAACTATCTATGGATACTATTCACGTTACAGGAATTCGTGCCTACGGTTACACAGGATATCTGGCCGAAGAACAGGTTTTAGGTCAATGGTTTGAGGTGGATTTATCCCTAGAAGTTGATATCAGCATTGCTGGCAAAAGTGACGCGATTGAAGATACCCTAGATTATCGACAAGCGATCAAAATTGTCAAACACCAGATTGAAACCGGCAAATTTGCCCTAGTGGAAAAATTGGCCACGGTTATCGCTGAAGATATCCTACAACTCGATCGAGTGCGACAGGTAAGAGTACAATTATCGAAACCCGCCGCCCCAATTCCCCATTTCACCGGTAAAATCACCATCGATATTACTAGATCCCGTTGAGTTTACGGGTATTATCGACTAAACTTGCAGCAAAAGCGTCAAAACGTTGGGAAAGCTTCTCGTCAAGGATTTTTCCTTCTTCGTTGAAGACTTTCCACGCTTGTCCTAAGCTAATTTGTTCGGGAATTACCCAAGCATGAACCCAACGGAGAATGATTCTTAAATCATTTAGGGCGTTACTATTGGATTGTCCGCCTAAAACACTGATTAATCCGGCAACCTTTCCCGATAACTCCTCAAAACTCATTAAATCTAGGGCATTCTTCATCACACCACTGACACTGCCATGATACTCTGGTGTCGCCAAAATTAATCCCGCTGCCGATTTAACCGTTTGCTGCATTTTGGCCACATCGGGATAGTCAGAATAGTCATCTCCCCCGTTACAGAAGGGTAAAGAGAGTTTTCTCAGGTCAATTATCTCCGTTTCTACTCCTAACGCCCCTACTCGACTGATAGCAACTTCTAACGCCATCGCACTATAGGATCCTGGGCGTAAACTGCCATTAATACCAACAATTTTGATCATAGAATTTATACGAACTCATAACGACTACATATAAGCTAACAAAAAAAAGAGACAATTGGGGCAAGCTTAGTTAAAAAAATATGTCGATGGGGCGGGGGGAGCGATCGATCTAAGTTTTAATAGGAGTAGAAAGAAAGATTTATTCCATTTCCCCTGATTGCCATGCCAGAATTTCTCGATTTTCTCAAACATAAATATGCCTATGTGGCTATTGGTGAATTTAAACCGGGGTGTTTTTCCGAGGCCCAAAAACTCTACGAAAAGGCCGTTTCCACCTATTCTACGGGATTCCAGGGGGCTTTTCTGTTGCAAAAACCCGGAACCGATGAAGGAATTGCCGTAATTATCTGGGATAAAATCGATGATATGGAGGCAAATAAAAGCGAAGACCACGAATTATTGCTGAAATCCATGGCTCCTCTGTTTGCAAAACCGCCTGTCACCGATTTTTACGAAGTATGTAGCGAGATAGAAGGTTCCCCCATTTAAGAATAATGTTTCTTTTCGGTGGCGATTAATTTGGCGGCTAAAACCCCGCCTAGAAAGCCAAATAAATGTCCTTGCCAAGAAATCCCCGGACGGGAAGGCAAAACGCCCCAAATTGTGCCACCGTAGAGTAGAAAGACTAGAATTGACAAGAGTATAGAAGGAATATTTCTTTGGAAATAGCCCCGCAGTAATAAAAAACCTAAATAGCCAAAAATCAAGATACTTGCCCCGATATGGATGGATCCGGGACTAGCAAATAACCAGACTCCTAACCCCCCCACCAGCATAGTCAACCCAGTCACAATAAAAAAGTCACTGGTTTCCTGTAACATCACCAACCAACCGAGAATCAGAAAAGGAACCGTATTAGCGATAAGATGGGGAAAGTCACGGTGTAGGAAAGGTGCGAACAGAATACCCCGCAATCCGATGACTTGATGGGGAATAATCCCGAAATAGTCTAAACTGCCCCGAAAAACAAATTTATCTAAAATCTCTAACAGCCAAAAAATCGCCACAAAAGTAGCGAGGATTATTGCTTGGGTTTTTATTTCTTGCCGAGATCCTTGACTCATAAGATTGATGGATGAGCTATTTTTTCCCATTATAGCCCCCCACATCAGTTATCAGTTATCAGTGATTCAGTTACCAGTGATTCAGTTACCAGTTAAGTAGGTGGGTGGAATTAAATATAAGATGAACGTAGGTTGGGTTGAAGCATGAAACCCAACGCCTGCATGGGTTACGCTACCGCTAACCCATCCTACCAATAATTGTGCCTCCCTACTTATCAGGTGTGAGTTATCAGTTTACTGTTTACTGTTTGCTGTGGGACAAAGAGGGGCTAATTGACAGGAAAAACAAGCGGGATTTCTTGCTTTACAAACTGCCCGGCCGTGGTAAATAATACTAATAGAAAAAGTTTCCCAATCCGGTTGAGGTAGTAAAGCCATTAAATCCCGTTCAATTTTCACCGGATCGTTATTAGTAGTTAAACCCAAACGATTACTTAAGCGCTTAACGTGGGTATCTACTGTCACTCCCTCAATAATCCCGTAAGCGTGAGCAAGTACCACATTAGCGGTTTTTCTAGCTACCCCGGGTAAAGTCAATAATTCCGCCATTGTCTTGGGTACTTCCCCCTGAAAATCCTTGAGGATTTTTTGACAAGCACCCTGAATATTTTTAGCTTTATTGCGATAGAATCCCGTGGAACGAATGAGAGTTTCTAACTCCTCTCGCTCGGCAAAAGCTAAGGATTTAGCATCGGGAAAACGAGCGAATAAAGCAGGAGTCACCTTATTTACCCGCTCATCAGTGCATTGTGCCGAGAGAATCACTGCCACCAATAACTGCACGGGAGTTTGATAATTTAAGCTACAGGTTGCCTCTGGATATAATTGCTTTAAGTTGCTTAAAATCTCTAGGGCGCGCAGTTGAACTTCAGTTTTTTTTCGCGGGGCCATCACTGGAATAAATCCTGAAAAACTGCTAGGTTAGCCGTGTCGCGCACGATTAAGAAAACTCCCAATCCTAAGAGCAAAACTAGACCTGTTTGCATGATGTTATCTTGCAGTTTAGTTGGGAGAGGTTTACCTACTAAAGCCTCGATTAATAAAAATACCAACTGACCACCATCAAGAGCAGGTAAAGGCAGAATATTAATCACCGCTAAATTAATACTAATTAGGGCGGCAAATTGAAAAAGATTACCCGCATCATTACGAGCGATCGCCGCTCCGTATTCGACAATTTTAACCGGTCCTGCTACCTGTTGAACACTGTCTTTGAAGTTACTAACTAACTGCCCAAAACCTTGCACTGTTAATAGGGTTAATCGCTGAAATTCACCCGCACCTAAGCTAAAAGCTTGCCCAAAATTATCGGCCTTTAGGCGAGTTTCTTCACCGTTAGGAGCCAATCTCACCCCAATTTTACCCTGACCATCACTTCCCAATTCAGGAGTAACAATTAAATCGAGAGTTTCTGTGGGGCGTTTGATGGTTAATTTTAGGGGTTGATCGGGGGAAGATTGAATAATGTCACGGAAGTCAATAATGGCATTTTGAGAAGCACCAAGGGGCTGATCATTGATAGCGAGAACGATATCACCCGCTTTCATTCCCGCTTGTTTAGCGACGGAATTTTCGGAGGTGAAAACCTCTGGAATAATTACCCCTTCTTGATAGTTAATTTGGGGAAAACCCACCGTAGCGACTTGGGTAACAAGCAAAAAATAGGCAAAAATTAAATTAGCAATTACCCCTGCACTAATGACGATGGCTCGATCGAAAACAGGACGATTGCGTAATAAATCAGGATCGTTATTGGGAATTTGACTATCGGGATCGTCATCGGGAAAACCAACGTAACCCCCTAAAGGAATGGCGCGGAGGGCGTATTCCGTTTCTTTACCTTGATATTTAGCTAAAGCTGGACCAAAACCGATAGAAAAGCGATTAACATGGATGGATTGCCAACGAGCAGCGGCAAAATGACCCAATTCGTGAACGACAATTAATAGGGCAAGTACACCGATCGCTATTAAAACTGACATGATGATTAAATTATAATGATTTAGCTTTTGTTTATTGTAAGCGATCCTCCCAAACAGATTTCAAAAAATCTTTAGTCATTGCTAATTTTTCGAGCGTTTATGCTAAAAGTGATCTTAACTGCCTAATCTGAGCCAACGGAGAGCAATCGATGCCTTTGAGTGAGCGCGCCCAGCAATTAATCCCAAAAGCGACAATCATCAGTTTCGCTGATTGCCCCTATCAGCAAGCAGCGATCGCTATTTGGCAACAAGCGGATGATCAAACTCCCTATCTCAGCGACAGCGATTTAGATACTCTCGTCAATTTAGAGACTAATTTACTTTTTTCTAGTCAACAAGCTCGAAAACTGCGGGATAATGCTACTTTTATCGTTGATAACGCTCCGGCAATGATTTCGGGGTTAGAAGCCTTAAAACAATACAGTTTAGAGTATTTTGGCGACTCAGAAAAAAACGCAATTACTCCCTATTTTGATCACTTAATTACGGTTATGAAAAAGTTTTAAAACCTAGGCATTTAATCTGTGTTAAAATAATCAAGTCAACAGTTGAAAATGCCGCTCACCGGGGTGAAAACTCCGTTGAACCCCTGAAATCATCAGCGCAGGTGAGCCTCTGAGGGCCAGCCAAAACCTTGAGTGATCGCCCAGCGGATCGAGGCAGTTTATAAAAGTAAGGGAGATCAAACCTCTTGCATAATTAATTTTTGAGGGTTCAAAAACGGCACAAATAAGGATTAAATTGCATAAAATCTGTAAATAGACCATTTAATTGATTATTATTCATTTTTAATTGTCCTGGCTACTGACTCCTAACCCTAACAACAATTTTTGATTTTTACAAGAGGTCTATTCTATGGATGCCAAAGCGAAATTACTGGAATTGATCGCTGGTAGAAATCGCGGACTCCTGGCGACGGAAAGCGACCGCGTGCGGATTTTAGCGGCGATCGAACAATTGGAGGATCACAATCCCCATCCTCATCCCCTCGAAGTTAAACAACTATTAGGGGGCAATTGGCGTTTGCTATTCACCAGCAGCCGCAACATTCTGGGAATAGATCGCCTACCTTTTTTTCAATTAGGGCAAATTTATCAATATCTCGACCTGAACAAGGCCAAACTCTACAATATCGCCGAAATTATCGGCCTACCTTGGCTAGAAGGGGTAGTAATCGTCTCCGCGACCTTTGAACCCACATCCGAGCGCCGGGTAATGGTCAAATTTGAGCGCTCGATCCTCGGTCTGCAACGTCTTCTCAATTATCATTCTCCCCAAGAATTTATCGATGCGATCGAGAGTGGCCAAAAATTCCCTCCCCTCGATTTTTCTGTCAATAATCGCCAACAAACAGGTTGGCTCGATATCACCTATCTCGACGAAGATCTCCGCATCGGCCGCGGCAGCGAAGGCAGCGTCTTTATTCTCGCTAAGGAAAAAACCTAACTTAAGAGCTATTCGGGAGACAGGTTTGTATCAGTTATCAGTAACCAGTGATCAGATGTGAGTTTTCAGTTCACTGTTTACTGTTCACTGTTCACTGAAAATACTCCCCACTTCCCCACACCCCACTTGCTCCCCCAGATGAATGCCCCGATCGGTTAGAATCAAAATATGGGAAAAAAATTATTTATTTTCGGGAACCTTTACTGACTTCTCCCGTCCTCAAGCTCTGAGTGAGGATCTTATACCCTTAGAGGAAATCCCATGAGTCAATCGATTCCAGCATCTTGGTCACTTGAGGCCAAAAAGTCTCAAAACCCCGTGTCCCCTGACAAACTCTCCAACTACGATCTGATTGCACGCTGTCAGGAAGGGTGTCAGCCCGATCGAGCAGCTTTTGCGGAACTGCTGCGGCGCTATCAGGCTCATATTGATAAATTACTCTATCATTTGGCTCCCGATTGGCAAGATCGCGCTGATTTGGCTCAAGAGGTCTGGATTCGCGTCTATCGCAATATTAACCGTCTCCATGAACCCCTCAAGTTCCGCGGTTGGTTAAGTCGCATTGCTACTAATCTTTTTTACGACGAATTGCGGAAACGCAAGCGGGTTAATCACCCCATTTCTCTCGATGCTCCCCGGCGCGTGGAAGATGGCGAAATCGATTGGGATATCGAGTCCGATTACCCCAGTCCCGATGAACATCTCACCACCCACGAATTCTACGATCAATTACAGGCGGCGATCGCTGATTTACCAGAAGCTTTTCGGACAACTATTATTCTGCGAGAAATTGAAGGTATGGCCTACGAAGAAATTGCCGAGATCACGGGAGTTTCTTTAGGAACTGTTAAATCTCGCATTGCTCGCGCTCGCGCTAAATTACAATCTGTTTTACAGCCCTATTTTACAGAAGGCTAAAGAATATTGTGGTGATTCGGCACTAACGGCCGAAGTGAGGAGTCGTTAAATTTAACTAGCTCCGTGCTGGTGAAAAGTGATTGCATACCGATCGCTTCCGGTCGAGGTCAACCATGAATAATTATCAACCCGAAGATGTTCAATGGATAAAGTCTTTATTACGTCACGATGACAGCGATTCCAACTCCGCAACCGAGGATATTTTATTCTTAGATGAGGATAACGAAGAAGCTCGTCGTTTCGATTTAATTAGCGCCTATATTGATAACGAAGTAACGGTAGAGGAAAGGAAGCTAGTTCAGCATTGGTTAGACCATGATGCTGCTGCTAAAAAACTCTATCGGCAGCTCTTGGGATTACAAACTAATTTAAAGCAGATTCCCGTACCAGCTACTATTGCCAGCGACCGATTGGCAGAACAGGTGTTCAGAAAAGTCGATGGTCAGCGTCGTCGGCGATACTATGTTTATGGTGGTGCGATTTTCACCGCTATGGCGATCGCTGTTGGCTCCTACTTCGTCTCGGGACGCAATGATCCTCTCTCCCAAATGGCGAGCAGTCCGAGCAGTATTAGCCAAGAGGGAGACCATTTGATCATTGCTCTTAACCATCCAATTATGGAGATTCCCGCAGCGGAACAGCCAAAAGAGAATGGCCAAAGGTAAGGGTCTATGGGGATAAATGCCAGCATTCTCGTGCGATCGCCCAATCTTCCGCCGTAGCAATTACCATCACGCGTACTTTAGATGTGTCGCTGGCGATATCCTCATCCCGGGGACGAGCGGCATTTTTAGCCAAATCTAACTCTAAACCCAAAAAAGACCAGCCTTGGCTGGCTTTTTCCCGTACTAAAGCTGAATTTTCGCCGATTCCTGCCGTAAATACCAAGACATCTAACCCCTCTAGAGAAGCGATCATCGATCCGATTAAACTTTTCAGACGATGAATATACATCTCAAATGCTAATTTTGCCCTCTGGTTGCCTTCGGCCATCGCTGTGGTAATTGCCCGCATATCCCCAGAAATAGCCGAAATTCCCTTTAAACCCGATTCTTGATTGAGTAAACTATTTAAACTATCGGGATTATATTGATATTCTCGCTCTAGATAAATCAGAATCCCTGGATCGATCGAACCGCTGCGGGTTCCCATCATCAATCCCTCTAGGGGAGTAAATCCCATGGTGGTATCGATACTTTTACCCCCCTTGACTGCCGATAGGGAAGCACCATTGCCCAGATGACAGATCACCATTTTCAACGATTCTAGGGGTTTTCCCAACAATTCGGCGGCCCGTTGCGAGCAGTACTGATGACTGGTGCCATGGAAACCATAGCGACGGATTCCCAGTTCACTCCATTGGTAGGGAATGGGATAAAGAGAAGACTCGGGAGGGATAGAACGATGAAAAGCGGTGTCAAACACTGCTACTTGGGGAACATCGCCCAAAATTTGCTCGATCGCTTCAATTCCTTCTAAATGAGCGGGATTATGACTAGGAGCAAGGGGAATCAGCTTTTTAATCGTTTCTTTGACTTGGGGAGTGATCATGGTTGCCTGGGAATATTCCGTGCCACCATGGACAACTCGATGACCGACTATACTAATGTCTGCGAGGTTGGCTACTACCTTAGTGTCGCCAGTTACTAAGGTATCTAACATCCGAGCAATTCCCGCTGGACGATCCCGACTAGAAAGATTAATTTCCTGTTTAATTCCCTGAGCTTTTACCGTTAAAACCCCGTAATCAGGGTTAACTGTCCAATCGATCCCCGCTGCCCAAATTGGTTGGGGAGGATGGGAGGGGAGAAGCTCTAAATCGTATAAACAACTTTTTTGACTGCTCGATCCCGCATTTAAGACCAGAATTTTCATAAAAAAGCTCAATGAGGAGGTGGGCTATGCCGATCATAATCAAACTCAGGTTAAGCCTAGATAAAATCGCTGACTTTTCGAGTTTTTCTTCTGGAAAATTTGATCTGGCTCCCATCACCCCTCCCTGACCTGGGCAATATTACAAAACTTTATCAAAAAAAAGTCAAAATAGAGCCTCTAGGGTTATAAAATAGAAGGATGCCCCTTGTGAAATTGATCCAAGAAGCTACCTCTGATGCAAGTTAAGGCCTCTACAGTGGATTTAGAGCTAGTTCTCGTCCTTTTCACCAGTGGAATGTCAACATCGCACCACGAATCTCTAGAACGGAATTTTTGCGTATTCTAGATAACCGTGATTACTAGAGGATTTCTTAAGTATGTCAGAGGTTCCTGCCGTTACAGATGCCACCTTTAAAGACGAAGTTTTAGATAGTGCCGACCCTGTCCTAGTGGATTTCTGGGCTCCCTGGTGCGGCCCTTGTCGAATGGTGGCTCCCGTTGTCGGAGAAATTGCCGAACAGTTCCAAGGGCAAGTCAAGGTGGTGAAACTCAACACCGACGAAAACCCCAATATCGCTAGTCAGTACGGGATTCGCAGTATTCCTACTCTGATGATCTTCAAAGGAGGTCAAAAAGTTGATATGGTGGTCGGGGCTGTACCGAAAACCACTTTAGCTAATACCCTAAATAAACATTTGGGGGTTGACTAGGTTTTCTGGTAACGCATACCGGGTAACTGAGTCACTAAACCGATTAATTCTAATTCCAATAATATCCCCGCCACTTCTGAGGTGGGGATTTGCATTTTTTGAACAATAATGTCAAACAACAGAGGCTCTCTGTTAAATAACTGATACACTTGTGCTAGTCTAGGTTCTAGATTCGCTGGAGGAGCAGCATTAACGACTGGGGATGTCTCTGGAGGGAGTGAAGGGGAGAGATTAACCGGTGCGGATTGGTTCGTGGTGGGAATTGCCCCCAACATTTCTAATAATTTCTCCTCAGAAACGATAATTTCTGCTCCCTGATGAATCAGTTGTAAACAACCCCTAGCGGCGGCAATATCGGGAGAATTGGGTAAAGCATAGATATCGCCGCCAAATTCGTTGGCATAACTGGCTGTAATCAGGGAGCCAGACCTTTCGGGGGCTTCGATAACAATCGTCGCACGACTCAAACCGGCGATAATGCGATTACGACTGGGAAAATGGGCTTTATTCGGTTGAGTTGCCGCAGGATGTTCACTAATGACTAAACCCTGCTTTTGGATGTCCGCCTGTAGCTGCCGATGACGACTAGGATAAACCACATCGACCCCCGTTCCCAAGACGGCAATCGTCCTTCCCCCTGCTTTTAAACAGCTTTGGTGTGCCTCGCCATCAATTCCTTCGGCCATGCCAGAAACAATAGTAAATCCCTGTTGGGCCAAAAGGGTACTTAAGCGCCGCGCCCAGCGCCGGCCGTGATCCGTGGGGTTACGAGTACCCACAATGGCTACGGTGGGGATATTTCCCTGATTTTCCCCTAAATTGACCTTTCCTTCATAGTAAAGTAAGGGGGGCGGACTGGGAATTTCCCAGAGAAAGCGGGGATATTCTGGGTCGCTAGGAGTCCAAAAAAAGGGGTTTTTTTGGATATGTTCGGTGAAAAGAGCTTCTGGGTTAATTTGCGATCGCCCTTCCTGTACCGCTACCATTAACTTTTTGCCAAATCCCGCCACTTCTGCGATCGCACTAGCGGACGCATTCCAGGCCACAGCGACACTGCCAAAATGCTGATAGAGTCGCTTCAGAGAAATTGGCCCAACTCCAGCAATACTTGACCATGCTAACCAATAAACGCGATCGTCTGTCAATTTGAAAGGCTCCTCAGACAAAGTAATATTTTCAGTCGGTTAAAACTGACTGCGGCCAGATGACCTTAATTTATTGTAATCATGCCAGAATCTCTGCCATTAGTTGTTGAGGTGTTGCGGGTTGGCATTGACCTTGGGCATATTCCTGTTGATCCTCGTTAATGTCTTTAACTAGGGTTTGCTGAAAAAGCTTTTCCTGGGGGCAGGGTGTGGGGTGTGGGGTGTGGGGTGTGGGGTTTTATCGATTTTCAGGTGGTCAACTACCTAATTTTCAGGGAAAAAGTCCGGGGATTTTCCCCCCGATCCCCGCAATGGCTGGCACTTTTTGAGGGAAAAAAAGTATAAAAGCCTTATCTAACAAGGTTTTTAGATTTATTCAGCAAACCCTAACTAATTCTGCCCTTTTTTGGCCTCGCAGACGATTTTTTAACAGGTGAATAATACTAAATCCGTTTTTAATGGTGTGATTAACTGGCAAGCTATGGATTGTTTCTCCCTGCTCCCTGCTCCCTGCTCCCCTATACCTTTTAAACAGGATTTAGTATATCGCTCTTCTGGGACTTTCGGAAATCCCTGACCGAATCTAGATTCTGAAACCCTTGGTTGACAAGTGCTCGCTAACTTTTTTTCTCATAAAAACTCAAATTTCGGGTTTCTGTTAGTTAGCGACTATTCATAATCGGAAACCCAAACGCCAATGTAGATAATGTGGTCAACCGTTTGTGATCAATCCCACTCATAAAACTATCTCTCCCGATAGCAAACAATTAATTGATCAACTCTTACTCGAACGAACAACCGGTCTTCTATCTTGTCAAATCTCTCATCAATGTTTTCCTTTTGGAGAGTCGGTTGCTGGTCGTCAATACCAAATTAGGTTATACTTCATGTCTATGAGAAAGGCTGTAAAAGAGGTCTAACAGGGGTAAATTTTGGAGGCTATATCTCACCGAAAAATCAGCAGCCTACAGGCGGACACGGATTCCCATTATCAGAAAATTATAAGTCAAGACTTGAGTTTTTGTCAAGCTTTTTTTGACGGCAATCAATGGCAAAATTTTCGGGGAAATATTTAGCCACCAATTCCAAAACGTCCTGCTAAACTAGGGCTTAAAGGAATCAGAGTTGCTAACATTAAAAAGAGTAGTAATAAACCCCAACCGGCGCGGGTGTCATCGGGTTCAGTTAACTCGTTTAAATTAGGTCTTTCCAACTCTCTTTGTAAAAAAGCGACTAAAATTGTCCAATAGAGAGGAATCGGATTACTGGGATTAACTAAGGAAATAATGCCCAAAATTACCAAAGTGGCGACAGTAGTACGGCGGGCAATTTTGCGACCATAAATAGCTTGAACAATTCTGCCTCCATCTAATTGTCCAGCGGGCAGTAAATTAAGGGCAGTAATCACCAATCCTAACCAACCGATAACAGTTAAAGGATGCAGGGAGATAACGGCATTTTGTAACTCGTCCCCCAAAACTATCCGCGCTAAAGAACCCACCAAAATTGAACTTTGGAAAAAGGTACTAGGTACTTGAAAAAGGCTGGCGGAATTAGATAAAGTCAGTCCAACAATCAACAAGATTAAAGAAACCAAACCTCCCAAAGCAGGACCAGCGAAAGCTATATCAAATAGAACAATGCGGTTAGGCAATAAGGATTCAAAACGAGTAATCGCCCCAAAAGAACCAATCTGCCAAGTGGGAAGAAAATAGGGTAAACTGAGACGAACATTATGGCGTTTAGCGATAATTAGATGACCGATTTCGTGGGCAATTAATACCGACCATAAACCCAAACTCAGGGGAATTGCTTCTCGATATCTCTGCCAATTACTAAACAAATCAAAACCCAATAAAATTCCAGCTGCTTCTAAGCTGGTGACAATGGTGGCGACTAACAAAACTAAAGAGAGATTTTTTTGAGCAAGAGTAGCAGGACTAGGATCATTAGTTTTGGGAAGGATAATTACCACCGGTTTTTCCTCGGTTCCTTCCACCAAAAATAAACGATATTTATCGCCAAAATGATCACTTAATTTCTGGGTTAAGCGAGAGTGAACTATATCCGGTTCTCCCCGTAAATTGCCTTTAAAAATTGCCCCTTCCTGAAAAGAGATAGTCTCGGTGGCAAAAAAAGTATCTATACCAAAAATACTCTGAATAACTTTTAAATCCTCTTCGGGAATTGGCATCACATCCGGCACAATTGCTGTCACCGCTGCCAGGGTTTCTAGGGGAGTAACGGACTCGCTAACTGCCGGGTTAACTTTTGGTTCAATTGTCTGATTGGTTTTCAGTAAGCGTAAACGCTTGCCTAAATAAATATAGATAATTGTGGAAGCAACCAGTAAAGAGAGAATTACTGCTAGATTGAGATAAATTCCTGCCGCAAATAGCCCGAAAAAAATTAACCAAGGAGCTATTAGTACCAAGTATTGTAACCAAGCTAAAATTCCCAGTTGCCCGTAGGGTTTAGCCCGATAAAAACTCCAAGTTAAGATACCAGCAGCGACGAGGAAAATAACAGCGATCGCAGCGATTTCCGAAGAAATATTAACCATAGGAAAGTCAAAATCAATAGGTTTTTATCAATCAATTTGATTATAAGCTTGCAGAGCGGCGCGCAATTGACCCCGATGCTTTTGTAACAATTCTTGTCCTGCGGCTGCCGAAAGTCCCGTTTTCTGCATTAACAAAGCTAGTTTAACCTGGCGGCCACTTTTTTCCAGTAAAATAGCCGCTTCCTCGCGACTAACATCGCTAAGGTTGCAGATAATCCGCAGGGCGCGGTCATGGAGTTTATGATTAGTAACTGCCACATCGACCATTTGGTTGCCGTAGACCTTGCCTAACATTACCATTGTCCCCGTGGAGAGGATATTTAAAGCCATTTTCGTCACCGTTCCCGCTTTCAGGCGCGTGGAGCCAGCCAAAAGTTCTGGTCCGGTCAATAAGCGGATATCCACATCCACGGCGATCTCCACTTGTTCGGCGGGGACACAACTAATGGCAATCGTCGTCGCACCCCGCTGTTTTGCCGCCTGTAAAGCCCCGTGAACGTAGGGGGTTGTACCCCCGGCGGTAATCCCCACTACCACGTCTAATTCGTGAATTTCTCGCTGGGCAATAATCGCCGCCCCGTCTTCCGCTTTATCCTCCAAATCTTCGGAACTACGCACCAGCGCCGCTGCCCCACCGGCAATAATTCCCTGTACCAATTCCGGGGGAGTGCAGAAGGTGGGAGGACATTCGGCCGCGTCCAAAACCCCCAGCCGGCCACTGGTTCCCGCCCCAATGTAGAAGAGTCTACCACCTTTAGCTAGAGCCTGACCGGTCAGGGAGATTGCTAGGGCCAATTCTTGCCGGGCTATGGCGATCGCTTTTAGGGTTTGGGCATCCTCGCGATTGAAGAGATCCACCAATTCGAGCGGGTTTAATTGGTCTAAATTTAGGCTGTTTGGGTTAATTTGTTCGGTTAACAGGTGTCCTCTGCTTTCCCACTGTTCCATAACGGTTTAATTGAGCTTTTTGTAAGATTATTTTTAGTATATAGCCAATCGGTGGGTAAAAAGCTTGACAATCGCCCCCCGAATATTAGACAATAGTAAATTGTGTCAATTCCTGCTCGGATCAGGTGAGGACATTAGCACAAAAGCTGGAATTTTTTTCAGCTACCTGTACGGCAAAACGAGCGCAGAAAATTCATGAGTTACGCAATTATTGAGACCGGTGGCAAACAGATTCGGGTAGAACCCGGTCGCTATTACGATATCGAACTTCTTCCCGTCGATGAACAAAGTACCCATACCATCGACAAAGTGCTATTAATCCATGATGAGGATGATATTAGCATCGGTCAGCCCTTTATCGAAGGAGCCACGGTCGAAGGGACCGTCATGCAACATCGTCGGGGCAAAAAAGTTATTGTCTATAAAATGCGCCCGAAAAAGAAAACCCGTAAAAAACGCGGTCATCGTCAAGAAATTACCCGTTTTATGATTGATTCAATCAATTATAACGGTAAAACCCTAACTGCCACTGCTGCTACCTCCGTCGCTGAAGTTGTAGAAGATAGTAGCGACGAAGAAGAATAACTTTTAGAATCAAAAAAGCATTTGGAGAGAAATTATGGCTCATAAGAAAGGTACGGGTAGTACCCGCAACGGACGCGATTCTCGTTCCCAGAGACTAGGCGTTAAGCGCTACGGTGGTCAAGTGGTAAAAGCGGGAAATATTCTCATCCGTCAACGGGGTACTAAAGTTCACCCGGGTAAAAATGTTGGTCGTGGTGGCGATGATACTTTATTCGCTTTAATTGATGGTGTGGTCAAATTTGAATACAAGGATAAAAGTCGCCGTCAAGTTAGCGTTTATCCCGCTGAAGTTAGCGCCAGTTAATCCCAATCAACCCTGATTAATTTTTTTTCTGTAACCTCCTAATTAATACTAGGGGGTTTTTTCAGATAATTCATATCTGTTGACAGAGTAGATCGATCGCTCATCGATTAAAATAATCCGAAAGTAGCTCGGAAAAGATGAACTGACTATGATTCTTAAAATTGCCGATATCTTAAAAAGTTTCCCCTGGTCTTTCAATTCTACTGCCGAATTACCCTAGTTGGATCGCTCGCGAGCGGAAAAATCCCTGCAAAAAGCTCGTCAACAACAGCGAATTTCCGCACAAGAATATCAACTCCTTGACCATTGGCGAGAATTGGGTTATTGTATTGTCAAAGATTTAATTACCGCAACGGCGATCGATAATTTAGTAGCGGAATTAGCCGATTTATTTTTCCTAGAATCGGCTATTCCTGGATTAAGAATTGAAGGCATTCAAGCAGAAAATCTACCGGCGAGTTTGAGTCACGAGCAAGTTTTAGCCCTAGATATTGAGCAAAGAAAAGCCTTAGTTAATTCTATTTGGCGACTCCATGCCTTTCATGGGATTTCCCCCGCCGCTCGAGCAATTTTTGACAATCAAAATCTGAGAGATTTAGTTAATTTAATTATTGGCAAATCCTGCGAACCGAGATATTCGATTAACTTCCTGCACGGTACAGAGCAAGGACTGCACGAGGATATGGCAGTTTTTTATGTTCATCCTGCTAATCATTTAGTTGGTGTTTGGATTGCCTTGGCAGATATTTCCGCCGATGCTGGCCCACTAATTTTTTATCCTAAATCTCATAAAAATATCAAAGTAACTGACTTTTTCCCAGACTACCCCGCCATCAATCTTAAAAATATTACTGCCGAGCAAATTCCCCAATACCAAGATTATGTTAACCAGCGCGCCCAGAATTATGACTGTCAATAATTTATTGCTAAAAAAGGAGAGATTCTTCTCTGGCACGGAATGTTAATTCGTCGAGCTGCGTGAGCTTTTGTCGAACGCTCAGTAGTTCCACAAGCTCACTAACACGAACGCTCAGGCTTCGACGGTGAGACTTCGGACGTTCGGCGAGCTCAGTCGAGCCGCGTGAGCTTTTGTCGAACCGCCGAACCGCCGAACGGTTTTCACCCCGACATTTGAGATAAAAGTAATCAATTACAATTGAGTTAGCGTTACTTTTTCCCCTATCATTGCCTTGTTTAAGGAAATATCATAATCGGCAAATTTCCAAGGATAAGTTATTGTGGCGTTGCTGATTTGAGGTATGAATCTTCTTTTGTGGGATTTTTAAAACCTAGACCCAAACTAACTTTTGGATACGATGCACAGTTGGCATTTATACCTTGATTCAGCAACGCCGAGGATTGAAACAACACAAAATAAGAGAAAAAAATGAAGTTACCACAAGTTACAACCTTCCTACGGGAAGGTTGAGGATTGAAACTAAGCAAGGGTTGAAACGGAATGAAACTATGGCAGTACAAACAAATTTATCGATGAGAGCCTTATACGATCAGGATTTTGTTCTCTGGGCTTCAAAAACCGCCGAACTTTTAAAGCTAAAAAAGTTTGATGACGTGGACTGGGAAAATCTGATCGAGGAAGTGGAGTGCATGGGAAAAAGTGAAAGACGGGCTGTAGAGAGTTTATTAACCAGGCTTATCCAACACCTGTTTAAGTTGGCTGATCACAAATCGGAACGGGAGAGAGAACGAAACGTCTATCACTGGATAGGGGAGATCGCCAGTTTCCGAACTCAACTAGGAGAGTGGCTAGAAACCACTACTCTCACCAACCACGCGCGGGATTATTTTCAAAAAGCGTACTCGAACGCTCGGAAAACCTTAATACAAGCGAAAGCCGTCACTGGCGACGCGATTCCTGTAGAGCCTCCTTTCTCCCTCGAACAGGTATTAGACGGGGAGTGGTTCCCGATCGATATCGATCGTTACCTCGAAGATCATCCTTAACGGCCGTGTTACAACCTTCCCGTGGGAAGGTTGTAAATTGAAACAAAACAACAAAAAATGATTGATTTTAACGTTAAAATCTCGCGCCCACCTCACGGCGACCGCACACAGACGGTTAAAGAACATTTAATAGAAACAGGTGCGATCGCTGTTGACAATTTACGCGATAAAAATATTAACCAGTGGGTTATTTTGTTGGCAGAAATAGCGGGTAAATGGCACGATATAGGGAAACTCGATTATTTACCGTAAGGCTATGGGAGATGACGCGGTTTTAGAACATCATAGCAGGGTTGTGTTCGATAGCCAAGAAGAGCTAAATCAGCAATTCTCAGTTTTAGACACAGCAAACTTATTTACTCAAGTTTAGACTAATTTGAGCAAGAGTTACTACAAAAGAACTGCTTGAGCAGAAAAAACGGGAAATCAAGTAAGATTACTAAATTTCCCGAAAATGACTTTGAAAAACTTGCAGGAATTTCGAGAAGCGGCCTATAAACTCTTAGGAACAGGCAAAGACGCAGTAATGGACTTGATGGACGCAGTGTTAGTAACCCGAAGTGTCCATTCCTTTGCGGAACTGTCTATGTCGCCGGTGTTTCGGAGAAAATGGCCGTCATTGTACGAAGCGATCGAAGATTGCTCTCCTCAGCGTCGTGGATTGATGAAATTGTAGGTAATGATTCGGTAGTAGTGGCGTAGCTCTCTTGCTTACCTGGTATGAATTGTGTAAAATATTTATTAATAAAAATAATTGGAACCCGCTCAGTCTTTAAACCTCTAGCTTGCTCATGACTTTTCTGATAAATATCTTTTTGTGGCTCCTGTCTGGCTTACTGAAATATCAGTCTAGCACCGAACAAAATCACCTCTCTAGTTCACCTCCGTTCCCCTGTCCTAATTGTGGTTCTCACCATAGGATTAAGAATGGTTCTATTCCTAAGGGAAAACCCAAACGTCAAGGTAAAGAATGTGGTCAACCGTTTGTGATCAATCCCACTAATAAAACCGTCTCTGACGAAACCAAACAATTAATTGATCAACTCTTGCTCGAACGAATTTCCTGACGAGGAATTGCTAGAGTAACAGGGGTAAGTTGGTCATTGTAACAAAATTATGTCAACAATAAACTGGCGGCTGTCCCCCGTCAAATAAAGATTTCGGACAAACCAAAAGGTAAATTGTTTATAGAATGTGATGAGATGTGGTCTTTGGTTTTTTCTAAGACGATAAAAGTTTATATTTGGCGGTTAATTGATAGAAATACAAGGGAAATTATTGGTGGCTATGCGCGGAGATAGGAG
>SFCA01000204.1:0-11215 GCA_007095475.1 Microcystis aeruginosa Ma_QC_C_20070703_M131
GTGCGCCGCAATAGCGACTCTTGTTCGGGTGTGGGGTAAAATCGAAACGAATAGGCTTTTTCCATACCTCACATTCTAACACATATTTTGTAAATGCGCTAAGATTTAACAGCAAAGCCAACCTAAAACGGCGGGGTTTCAGACCCAAAATTTCCGATGAGTTGACAGGGATTTTCCGAGAGTGATAGAAGATCGTTACCTAAAATGTCGGATGAATGCCCCCGCTAGATTTTTCGACAAGATACTCACCTTTGCGGGGGATGAAATCCCACCAGAATATTAGCAGAAGCTAAAAAACGGAACACCGTTATTTAAGAAAGTCAGAAAAACGACTGAAAAAAGCACAACGCCGATTATCCAAAAAGTTTCGTCAAGGAAAGAAACAGTCTAAAAACTATCACAAGCAACGGATAAAAGTAGCTAAACTTCATCTTAAAGTATCAAGACAACGTAAAGACAAAGCAATTAAAGACGCTTTGGCGTTAGTCCAGTCTAATGGTCTGGTAGTCTATGAGGCTTTAAAGGTAAGAAACTTAGTCAAAAACCATAAGCTGGCCAAATCGATTTCTGATGCTTCTTGGTATCAATTCACCGAATGGTTTGAATTTTTTGCTAAGATTTATCGGATTGTTTGTGTTGCTGTTCCTCCCCATTTTACTTCTCAAGATTGTTCAGTTTGTGGAAGAAGAGTTCAAAAAACCTTAAGCACTAGAACTCATCAATGCCCCAATTGTCAAACAATCTTAGATAGGGATCATAATGCAGCAATAAATATTCTTAAAAAAGGGTTGTAATATTTGGGAAATTATCTCAACGGTACTGTTGGGCAAACAGAAACCGACCCAAACGCCTTGGCAGAGTCCAGTCTCTGGATTTTCAGTGGAGACACTGAGAATCTAAGCTGTCTCGTTGAACAAGGAATTTCTAACAGCAATGTAGAAAGAATCCCCCGTCACAGCGTAGCTTAACGGTGGGAGTATGTCAATCGACCAATCATTGTAAAATACAATTGGGGCTGGCTAAAAAAGTTTTTCGTGGGAGCAGGCTTCGGCCGTGAGATCAGGCTTCGACAAGGGCTGCACCTATACCCCTAACCCAAATTTTTTCGGGAACTTCCTAACATCCCATTCATCTTAAAGCCCATATTCCGCAGGGGAAAAAAGGGGAAATCCAGAGGAGTTTCAGGCTTCTTTCCTAGCCCTCTCGGTTTTCTTTGGGTATAAACTGGGTTATGTGTGCAAAGGAGTGAGCGAGTGACGTTTAGCATCGAACCAAAAATTATCAATCCGCCCAAAAACCGTCATGATTATCAATTGTCGGAAGTAATTCGCTATCGTGCTTGGGTAGAGATTGATCGCTCGGCCTTACAACAAAACGTGCGAAAAGTCAAGGCCTTATTAGCCCCAAAAACGGAATTAATGGCGGTAATTAAAGCCGATGCTTACGGACACGGGGCAGTTAAGGTGGCTAACAGCGTTTTAGAAGCTGGAGCGCAATCTTTAGCCATCGCGACTATCGGGGAAGGTATCGAACTACGGGAAGCGGGAATCGTTGCCCCAATTATGATTTTAGGGGCAGTGAACACCCCGGAAGAAGTGGCAGCCTTAGCCCATTGGCAATTGCAACCCACCCTGGTGCAAATCGAACAGGTGCAAATTTTTGCCACCGTGATGAGACGCTTAGAGCAGCGGCTGCCGGTTCATATCAAACTAGATACGGGGATGTCTCGCTTAGGTACACAATGGCAAAACGGCAGCAAATTCGTCGAACAGGTTTTAGAGGCTCCTAACCTGAAAATTGCCAGTATATACTCGCATTTTGCCACGGCTGACGATCCCAATCCCGAGATCATGCAGTTACAACGGCAAAGATTCCAACAAGCGATCGCCGAGTTAAGATCAAAAGGTTATCATCCCCCCTGTCTGCATTTAGCCAACTCTGCCGCTACCCTAAGCGATCGATCTCTGCACTACGATCGAGTTAGAGTCGGATTAGCTCTCTACGGTCTTTATCCCGCCAATCATCTCACCGATAAAGTCCCTTTGCAACCCGTCCTGCAAGTAAAAGCGCGCATTGCCCAAGTCAAAACCATTGCCGCCGGCTCCGGAGTGAGTTATGGTCATCAGTACATAGCGGCAAAAGATACTCGTATTGCTGTGGTCGGTATCGGTTACGCCGATGGAATTCCCCGCCATCTCTCCAATCGTTTAAAAGTATCCCTGAGAGGACGTTTAGTACCCCAAATCGGCGCGATAACCATGGATCAGTTAATGATTGACGTGAGCGAGATTCCAGAGGTAAAAACAGGGGAAATCGTCACACTTATCGGTAAAGATGGCCTGCAGTGCATCACCGCCGACGATTGGGCGCAAGATTTAGGTACGATATCCTGGGAAATTCTCTGCGGGTTTAAGCATCGTTTGCCGCGAATTATTATTAGCAATGGCTAATTAGGGCGGTGATCTTAAAAAATGTCAATTGGCGGCAATTCTCGCTGTTGACTGACTGGTGAGATCTGTAATTAACTTTGCTTAGGCACTTACCGTTGCTGAGTGCGATCGCTAATTGCTAGGCTAGATTACGCGATCAATTCTCCGCCGCTTTAGGTTAAAATAAACAGGGTTAATCGACGGCAAATGATTAGTTTTACCCTAGAGGCAGCGATGACTATAAGCAACGATTTACCCCTACCCCCCGGCAGTTTCGGATTACCCATATTAGGAGAAACAATCGCTTTTTTGACCGATGGGGATTTTGCCAGTAAACGTCATAATAAATATGGTCAACTTTTCCGTACTCATATTTTTGGCAGTCCCACGATTATTTTATCCGGTGCCGAAGCTAACCGGTTTCTCCTCAGCAATGAGAATAAATACTTTGCGGCAACTTGGCCCAAAAGTACCAAAACTCTCCTCGGTAGCGCATCTTTAGCGGTGCATACAGGAGATGTTCACGCTTCCCGTCGTCGTTTAATCTATCAAGCTTTTCAACCCCGGTCCCTAGCAAGTTATATCCCTACGGTAGAAACAATTACCGCTCACTATTTAGAGCGTTGGCAAACCGCAAAAACCCTGTCATGGTATCCTGAATTAAGAAACTATACCCTCGATATCGCCTGTAAATTATTTGTCGGTCTTGACCAGGGTTCTGCTACCAAATTAGGAGAAGCTTTTGATACTTTTTCTGCGGGACTATTTACCCTTCCCCTTCCCCTTCCTTGGACAGCTTTCGGCAAAGCATTACGCTGTCGAGAAGAATTACTGCAAGCGCTCGAAACTATTATTTTAGAAAGACAAAAAAATGATAACTTAGGCCAGGATGCTCTGGCTATCCTTTTACAAGCTAAAGACGAAAACGGTCAAAGTTTATCCTTAGCGGAATTAAAGGATCAAGTGCTATTATTACTCTTTGCCGGTCATGAAACTTTAACCTCCGCTATCGCCACTTTCTGCCTACAAATGGCACTGCATCCCGATATTTTTCAGCTTGTCCTCGAGGAAATAACTAATTTTGACCTATCCACTCCTTTAAGCGTTGATACCCTCAAACAGATGACCTATTTAGATCGCGTTTTAAAAGAAGTTTTACGTTTTACTCCCCCCGTGGGAGGAGGATTCCGTCGGGTAATAGAAGACTGTCAATTTAACGGTTATCATTTGCCGAAAGGATGGGTAGTGCAGTATCAAATCAGCAATACCCATAAAGATAATAATATTTATTCTCATCCTGAAACCTTCGATCCCGATCGCTTTTTAGCCGAGGAAAAACCCTACGGATATATCCCTTTTGGTGCGGGATTACGCGAATGTATCGGCAAAGAATTCGCTCGTTTAGAGATGAAAATTTTAGCCGTCCGTTTAGTACAAAAGTACGATTGGCAATTACTCCCCAATCAAGATCTCACCCTCACCTCTATCCCCACTCCTCACCCCCGGGACGGTTTACAAGTTACCTTTAAACCCCGTTAACCGGCTAGGATAAAAAAACTTTTAAAAAAGTTGAGCATTTTTCTCGGAGCCGTGAAATTTATTTCACGGCCTTTATTATCGGAAATGCTCAGATTTTGAGCCGTCGGTGGAACTCACCCGAACAGAGGTTAATCGGCAGCGGGTAAAGCTTTCGGTAATTCTCCATTTTGCCGATGATTTGGTCTATCGAATTCGAGAACTAAGTAACGAATTAAACGCGCTAGGGATTTTTGTAGTAAACCTTCAGCAATTTTTTGTCCCATCTGTTGGGTTTCCGGTTTAGCGATTAGTTTAGTCATCACTGGCACCATAGCCATGGCATCGAATCCTTTCGTTTCCTGTAAAATAGTAAAGATGTTGCGAAGATGCTCGAAAGTCTTAGCATCACCCAACAATTCTGGGGGAGTTTCTTGCACCGCTAAACCCACCTGTTCCCGGAAATTAACCGTGAGATTAAACCAAGTGCGACGACCGAAGTTATCGAGAGCATTGACTAACTCATTCACTAACTTTTCTCGGATAAATATACCCCTGTCTGAAAGGAGAAAATCTAACGCTTGATCGGTGACTTTCTCGAAGTTAAAATCATTAGAATCTTTAGCATTACGCAAGAGATTTTCTAAACGATTCCAGCGAAAAGTACCGTCTTTAAACAATAAATCCCGCAGGGAATCGCGCAACTCCGTAGAAGGATCGGTGAGCAGACGTTTAGCAATATAAGGATAGGCTTTACTCAGTACCTTAAAATTAGGATCGATGCCAATTGCTATTCCCTCTAAAGTCACCATCGAGCGAATAATCAGGGCATAATAGGCAGGAACTCGAAAGGGAAACTCATACATCATCGCCGACATTTTATCGGTGATACTTTTAAAGTTTAATTCTGCCACACTCGCCCCTAAAGCATTACCGAAAACTTCCGAAAAAGCGGGAACAATTGGCTCTAAATTGGTAGTTGGTGACAGGAAGTCTAACTTAACGTAATCCTTGGCCAAAGACTCAAAATCCCGGTTGACTAAATGCACCACCGCTTCGATTAAACCGTAGCGTTGATAGGGTTCAATATTGCTCATCATGCCGAAATCAAGATAAGCTAATTTACCGTCGGGAGTCGCTAATAAATTACCCGGATGGGGATCCGCATGGAAAAATCCGTGTTCAAGTAATTGACGCAAAGAACACTGCACCCCCACATTAACTAAGTGGGTGGCATCAATACCTTGGGCCTGAATTTCTTTGATATTAGTTAATTTGGTGCCGTCCACCCACTCCATGGTTAAAACCCGTCGCCCGGTATATTTCCAGTAGATTTTTGGGATGTAAATTTCGGCAATATGACCGTAAAGTTGAGCGAATTTTTCGGCGTTTTGTCCTTCGTGAAGATAATTAATTTCTTCAAAAATACGACCAGCTAATTCGTCGGTAATTGCCACTAAATCGGAGCGAAGTCTTTTAATATTACTTTTCGCCCAAGTCGCCAAACTACGCATGATATACACATCTAAAGTTATACAGCGAATCAAATCAGGACGCTGTACTTTAACGGCGACTCTCTCTCCGGTTTTTAATTTACCTTTATAAACTTGTCCTAGGGAAGCGGCCGCTATGGGATTGGGGGATAATTCTGCATAAATTTCTTCAGGAGAATAACCTAATTCTTCTTCGATAAAACGATAGGCAATTTCGTTAGGAAAAGAGGGAATTTGATCCTGGAGAGTGGTTAATTCTTCTAAATATAAAGGCGGTACTAAATCAGGCCGGGTAGAGAGAGCTTGACCGATTTTAATATAGGTCGGTCCCAATTTGGTCAACATTTCCCGCAATTGTACAGCCCGTCTAATTTCATTTTTTGGCGATTTTCCCCGCAGTTTATCCCACCAGATACCGATGACAAAAGATAAAACCGGTAGGGCAATTTCGATTAATCTCCCCACAACGTCTAGAGGTCGCCGACGGTAATAGTCGTTAATAACTTGGGGATTGTAGCGCCAACTCTCGGCTACGTTGTCATCCATGGGGCCGATATCTTCCCGATGCTCTTCGGGAATATGCACGGGCTGCACTTCAACAGTAATCGCTTCTTCGGGTTGCGTCTCTGGGGAAATCATCTGTTCGGACATAGTTCGGTGACAAGGCAGGGTGATTTGTAAACTATTGTAACAAGTATCGGCTTTCTGCCCGATCTTGTTTCTGTCTCCCTAGTTTTCGGCTCCGGTTCGCCGTCAACTTTCCCCGGGGGTTATCGGTGTTTTTGACGATTTCGAGGCTGATACTGCCCTGATTATCCCGAATGTGATTGTCAAAAAATAGTGCGGTAATTTGGCCGGTTTCTAGGACTTTGTTAAATAAACAAGGGACGGCTGAGCGATAACTAAATTCACCGCTAATAATCAGAGGTTAAATTGGCTGGGTTAATCATTACTGTTGCCTCTCAAAGTATTCTACAATAGCTCTCGCTATCGATTCTGCACCATCTTTAGGCAGTTTAACCTTTAATTTGGGCGGTTGGGGGGCTTGGCGTAAAAAGTCCCAATTACCTTGAAAAAATTCTTCACCGCTAATAATTTGATGATCACTATAATCTTGGATTCCAGCCAATAAAATCGCTGATTCGGCGAAACCTTCTCGCGTCAGAGAAACAATCGGCACCTCTAATTTTAAAGCCTCGGCAAAGGTACTATATCCCGGTTTGGAAATAATTTGATCGCACAGGGGCATAAAATCCACAGGACGATAGATACGACCTGGTTGATCCTGTAAGCGGACTAAATTGGGCAGTTCGGGCGCGTTTTTTTCAAAAGTGATAAATTGCCAATCGGGAAAACTGGCGAGGTTATTATATGGAATTGCTTCTAATCCTAACCCACCAAAACTCAATAAAATAGTTTTTTCTTTAGGGGCATTTAGCTTAAATTCCTGTCGCAATTGTTCTTCACTGTAGCGGGGTGTACCTCCAGTTAAACCTGCCTCGGTAACATGGGGAAATGCTGTCATTGCTTCGGCTAAAGGCAGTTTAAATAGGCGATCGCATTGATTATAACAACTACTAATCCAATCACTAATACTGGCGAATTCTTCACCCCAATCACCATAGATAAAATTCCAACCGAAGTTACCAATCATCCAACAAGGAAGCCCCGCACTTTTGGCAATTAGTGCCGCTAAAGGCGGTAAATCGGCCAGAACTAACCCCACACGATTAGTTTTAATAAAGTTAACTTCACTGGCAATAATTGCCCTTGATTGGGCAATTATTTGTTCTAATTTTTCCTTGGTAGCTAATTTATCCATTGTTAAACTATCCGATTGGATTACCCCCACATCAAACCCCCGGTGTCTTTGAATATATTCTCCTGATATGTAGGAATCTAATAACCAGCGCGGGGCAGTGGTGACTAATATCGGCAAAATTTCGGGATTAAGTTTAATAATATTAGCTACTACCGAAGCACTGCGGACAGCATGACCAAAACCATGGTTAGTAACGGCGAAATAAACAACAGGACGAAACATAAATAGGCTGCCTCTCATATTTGTAGAAATATCATCTGGACAAGACACCATTAAGATAGGCACAACGTCAAGATAGAAGAGAATAAAAGAAACGTTCTTACTTTATATCCTATTGTCAGTATTTTTGCGAAACTTTTTGGGATTGTTGTGAGTGTTAAATTAGCCATGAACCAATACACCTCTTGTAAAAATCAAAAATTGTTGTTAGGGTTAGGGTTAGGAGTCAGTAGTCAGTGGTCAGGAGAACTAAGAATGAATAATAATCAATTAAATGGTTTATTCACAGATTTTATGCCATTTAATCCTTATTTTGTCCGTTTTTGAATCCTCAAAAATTAATTATGCAAGAGGTTTAATCTTAACAGACATCTTGCCCGGTCGTGTAAAATTAGGATAAGCTTGGTTAAAACCAATCGGGTCGCATTGGCTTTCACGCTCCCCTGTTATTCGGGTAAGATATATTCAGTTTGACTTGTTTATGCTCGCAATCGTAGATTAGAATAAATTTCGGTAGCTTTTGCGAGAATAGATCAATGATCTGAGGAAATTATCGGTTAACTATATGAATTCTGCTAAAATTATCGCTATTATCACGGGAGCGGTTTCGATTTTAATCGCCGTTGCCTATTTAATCCTAGTTCAGATTCTTGACTTTCGTAGCGAGATGATTCCCGCTCCCCTAGAAGTTATTTTTCCTAGATGATAAAAATCGGGGTTGAAAAATTTTCAACCCCAGAAAAAGCAATTTTTGAGGGGATTAACCCACTGGTTGTAACTGTAATTGCGAGAGAATATCGCTTTGCTCAGAGCGCTGATGACTAGAGACTGTCACCATAGCTTCAGCAGTTACATCTAATATCGCATGGTCTCCAGAATTGACTTTTCCCGATAACATCGCGACCGCTAAACTATCCTCTAAGCGTCGAGTTAAAGCACGACGTAAAGGCCGCGCACCGTAGCTAGGATCATAACCCTCATTGATGACCAAATCCTTAAAAGCGGCGGTAACTTCCACAGAAATACCTTTTTCTGTCAATTGTTTGGCTAGATCCGCGATCAGAATATCGGCAATCTGGGTAACTTCTTTGCGAGTTAACTGTCGGAAAACGATAATTTCATCGAGACGGTTGAGAAATTCGGGACGGAAATATTGTTTTAACTCCTCTGTCACCCGATTAGAAATCTGTTGGTAACGGGATTGAGCAAAATCGTCAGCAATCTCGAATCCTAAGCTATTACCGCCTTTTTCGATGACTTTTGAGCCAATATTCGAGGTCATGATAATTAGGGTATTCTTAAAGTCCACCCGACGACCTTGGGAATCGGTCAAATGACCATCTTCTAACAGTTGCAGGAGAAGATTAAAAACATCGGGATGTGCTTTCTCGATTTCGTCAAACAAAACCACTCTATAGGGTTGACGACGCACAGCTTCCGTTAACTGACCGCCTTCATTGTAACCGATGTATCCGGGAGGCGCACCAATTAACTTAGAAACCGTGTGGGATTCCATAAATTCCGACATATCTAGGCGAATCATACTGGATTCCGAGCCAAAGAGCAACTTAGCTAAGGCTTTCGTTAATTCAGTTTTACCCACTCCCGTGGGACCGGCAAAAATAAACGAGGCAATCGGACGGTTAGGATTCTTTAAATTTACTCGCGCTCGACGAATAGCACGAGAAACGGCATTCACTGCCTCCTGTTGACCAATAATCTGCTCGTGCAGTTGATATTCCAGATTTAAGAGCGATTCCGACTCAGTTTCAGTTAATTGGGTAACGGGAATACCTGTCCAAGCGGCGACAATTTGGGCGATTTCCTCCGCATCTACCACTGGAATTAAAGATTCGGGGTTAATTAGGGGTGATTCTTCGCTAACCTCTGCAGGACTTTTACTTTGTAGGGAATAGCGTAGATGGGTGCGCGATCCCGCTTCATCGAGAAGATCGATCGCTTTGTCCGGTAAAAAGCGATCATTGATATAGCGCGAGGATAGATTAACGGCAGCTTCGATCGCTTTTTGATCGTATTTTACCTGATGGAAATCCTCGTAGGTGGCTTTTAAACCCTGTAAAATCTCGATCGCTTGCTCTTTAGTCGGTTCTCCCACCATAACTGGCTGAAAACGTCTTTCTAGAGCCGCATCTCGCTCAATATGCTGTTTATACTCATCGAGAGTGGTTGCCCCTAAACACTGTAACTCGCCGCGAGCTAAAGCAGGTTTAAGCAAGTTAGAAGCATCCATGGCTCCTCCCATGCTACCAGCACCCACAAGAGTGTGAATTTCATCGATAAATAGGATAATACTGCCCGATTTGCGAACTTCCTCTACAACACCCTTTAAACGTTCCTCAAAATCGCCGCGAAAACGGGTTCCCGCCAGTAAAGACCCCATATCGAGGGCAATTACCTGTTTATCCCGCAAAAGTTCGGGAATATCGCCATTATGGATGCGTTGTGCTAACCCTTCAGCGATCGCAGTTTTGCCCACCCCCGGCGCACCGAGTAAAATCGGGTTATTCTTGCTGCGACGGCCCAAAATTTGGATAACTCGCTGGATTTCTGGCTCTCTACCGATTACAGGGTCAATTTTGCCATTTTTGACCTCTTGGCTTAAATTGCGACTATATTGGGCTAAAATACCGCCTTGGGGAGCATTTTTCTGGTCTTCGTAGTCACTCCTTGCCGTGAAGGGACCACTAGCGACTTTTTCCCCGGCATTTTTCAGTAAAAGGCCGCGAAGTTGCAGGAGATCAACACCCTGCATAATTAAAACTTTAGCGGCTAGGGATTCGGGATCGGTGGTGATAGCAAGTAATAAATGTTCAGGTGCGATCGCCTGTTCCCCTAATTGTCGAGCTTCCTGAAATGCTTGCTCGAACATCTTTTTCGCTTTCGGGGTAAAAGGGATATTAACGGGACTGTAACCGGTGCCGCGGCCGGTCATTCCTTCAATCAGGCGGCGACTTTCGTGCAGGGTGACTTTTAAATCCTTGAGAATTAAGGCTGCGGTGGCGGTGGCTTCTCCTATCAATCCTAACAGCAAATGCTCCGTACCGACGACACTGTGACCGGTACGACGGGCTTCCTCTTGGGCGAACATTACCGCTTTGATAGCTTTTTGGTTAAAGTATTCAAACATGATCGACGGCTTCCTGGCTACTGGGCTTTACCTGTTACTGTAACGTTTTCTTTACATTAGCCGGAAGGGGGATATCCGTATCAGCAGGGTGGGTTAGGGGACAGGAGTGGGGAGTGGGGGGACAGGAGTAGGGAGTGGGAAGTGGGGAGATGGGGAAAAAAGCGTTCGACTGATCTCACGCCGAAGTCTGACGGCTGACGGCTAAAAAGTTGCCCATTTTAATTAAAGTAAATTAATCCCAAATAATTTCTAAAAATTGCACAGGTGAAACTGATAATCTGGTTAATTTAGAAGAAATAAATAGCCGTAATTTTTAGGAGTAATTACGCCATGATATTAACAAAACTAATCAGATATGAGGGGGGGTAAGCTTTGCTCATCAAAGATAGCGATCGCCTCCGCCATTTTGACGAGTATTACTACCGCTCCCGCGCAAGCCAGCACTTTTTACGAAAACGCAATTTTGGCCGGGTAATGATTCGGTAGTAGTGCCGTAGCCCTCTTGCTTACCTGGTATGAATTGGGTAAAATATTTATTAATAAAAATAATTGGAACCCGCTCAGTCTTTAAACCTCTAGCTTGCTCATG